>USGV01000007.1 GCA_900554305.1 uncultured Mycoplasmatota bacterium
ATAGAACTCAACTAGGGTTTGAATAACATTGCTTTTAAACTGTCTACTTTTTATTTACAAGTTCAATCAAACAATGATTTGCTTTTTTAATTAACTTTCCTCAGTTTCTAATTTTCTTCTCGTAAGTAATAACAAAGCATGCTCAAACTCTTCATCATCTTCTAAAGGAAGTAATAAATCCGGATTGTTAACATCCTCCTTACGAATCATCATATCTCGTGGATCTTTTTCATTAGAAAGATATAAGTAAGAATCAATTTTTGTAACTAAAACATAATCTTTATTATCAAAAGAATAAATTTCTACCTCATCCATTATTTACCACCCATACCTTTCTCTCCGGTATTTTGAATATCTTGACCAGAATTAAGCATAGCTTCAAGTTGAGAATTCGCATCTATATGACTACGAGCAATATCTGCTTCTGTCTGCTGAACAATATAATTTCTAACATCCGCTTTAAAATCCGGATCTTGAATACCATCCTCATATCTTTCAGGATTTAAGCTACGAACTAAAGTATCAGGATTCTCACCAAAAGAATGTTCTACAATACTAGACAACTCATCCTGAGTATATGTCTCATTTAAACTACTACCTAAAGTTCCAAGTACAATTAACGGATCTCCGCCATTTTCCAATATCGCATCCACATCCTGTCCAACTCCCCAAGTATTCAATTGCCAGTTCTGCAAATCATCAGTCCTAGATTTATGATTATTAACAGCTTGACTAGTAGCAGCTACAACTGGATTTTGATTAATCATATCAAACTCGTGTAAATTATCTCCAAGAGATTGAAGTCCAACAAGAGCGGCAGCCCCCAAGCCCATAGCCAAAACAATACCTTTCCAATGCCTTTGCAATTGTCCTTTTAAACTTTTATCAACTTTTTTTCTACTTTGCTTAGCATGAATACTTCTCCGATCTAAAGAACGCCTACGCATTTCTTCATATACTTCATAATCATCGTCAGTCATATTTCTAGCATTAGTCTGTCTTCTATATTGCGATGAAGCAGGTCTTTGATGATAAGTATTAGTCTTCTGCATAAAATCTGGAATTCCCAAACGGTCCTCGTTACTATATGCCATATCTAATTCACCTCTAGTATAACTATAGCAAACTACATAAAAAAAATCAAAAAAAATGTAAATTTTTAGTGTAAATGGTAAAAACTATTTAACATAATAAAACAGAGAAAAATCAAACTATTAATGTAGTAAAGAAAAGAGGTGATTTTTTTGAAAATAAAAAATAAATTACTACTAACAATACTTCTTCTAACAATAACTATTATTCCCATAAATACACTTGCTTATTCTGACTACATAATAGCATCAGGAAAAACAATCGGAATAGAAGTAAACTCAAATGGCGTATTAGTTGTCGGATTTTATGAAGTAGATAATTCCTATCTAGCAAAAGACGCTGGCTTTGAAATAGGAGATAAAATTATCAAAGTAAACGAAACTAAAGTAAACAGTATTTCTGAGATGGTAGAAGCTCTAAAACAAGAACAAGAAAATGAAACAATTTTTACTATAACAAGAGACAATAAAGAAAAAACAATAAAAATGCAACTATTAGAAGACGAAAATAAAGTTTTAAAGACTGGACTATATGTGAAAGATCAAATTAATGGAATTGGAACACTAACATATATAGATCCAGGAACAAGACGTTTTGGTGCCTTAGGACACGAAATAATAGAAACAACAACAGCTCAAAAATTTGAAATTAAAGATGGAAAAATTTTTAAAGCAAATGTTTCTAATATAAAAAAGAGTAGAGATGGTGCTGCCGGAGAAAAAAATGCAAACTACGACAAAACAACATCAGAAGGAGCAATAGACAATAATGATATCACTGGAATTTATGGAAACTATCAAGAAGAAATAAGTAATATGGAAACTTTAGAGGTAGGAACAAAAGATGAAATAACGACAGGAAAAGCCACAATAAAAACAGTAATTGAAAATAATAAAGTAGAAGAATTTGAGATTAACATTCTAGCTATAGATAAAAACAGTAAAACAAAAAATATTCTTTTTGAAATAACAGATGAAGAATTACTAAATAAAACTGGTGGCGTAGTACAAGGAATGAGTGGATCACCAATCATACAAAATAATAAAATTATAGGGGCAGTAAACTATGTAATAGTTAATGATACAAAAAAAGGATACGGAATCTTTATTACTACCATGCTAGAAGAAGGAGAAAAATAAAGAGGCAAAAGTCTCTTTATTTTTAAATAAAATTATGTTAGAATATATAACCAGACAGGGGATGAGGATATGAAAGTATGGACAAAAGTAAAATTAACAGACAAAAATAAAGATGTAGAATTAATTGCTAAATCATTAACTAATTATTTATATGGCTATGGACCAATTTTAAATATTACCAGAAAATACCACATTAAACCAGAAGACAGAAAAGTATTAGATCAATATACAGCTAATCGTATCGCAGGTATATTGATGCTGTACTTAGCAAAAGATACAAAAAGAATCAATGATATCGTAAATAAATATAACATTCCAGAAGGAATTGTACAGGATATAATCCCCGAACTAGAAGGATATATAGAAAGATAAAAAAAGACATCAAAAGATGTCTTTTAACTTCTACAAATATAACAAAACACTTAAAAAGGAAATAACCATTACAACCACTAAAATGATGGATACTATTTTAACAACTTTTTGATTCATTATTATACACCTCAACAATAATTATAAAATAAATAGCGAAAAAAGTAAAATGAATTTTTTCATAGTACAAATCATCCAGGAATATGAATATACAAAGGAGATACTATGAAAAAAATAATAAACGAACTAAAACAAAATAAACTATTACTAATATTAACTATTCTAACCATTCTATTTACCATAATAGGAAGCCTATTTCCAGCAATATTATCTGAAAGTAACAAAGAACTAATTAAAAGTAGTATTACAGAATTTATAAACAAAATAAATAAAAATGAAGTAAATTATATATCGGCCCTAATTTCTAGTTGTTCAAATAACATACTAATAACAATTCTTCTATGGGTATTAGGGCTATCACTAATAGGAATACCATTAATCTTAATTATTCACACTTTTAAATGCTTTATCACTGGCTTTTCTCTAACAAGTATCCTAATTACTTATGGAATAAAAGGAAGCATAACATCACTTATATATAGCATTCCAAACATCTTCAATATGCTAGGAAGTTTATTATTAAGTTATTATGCTATTTCTTTTTCCATCACTATTTATAAATGTATCTTTAAAAAAGAAACAAAAAATTGGTCATCCATCACCAGACAATATATAAAAATAGGAATTTTCTTCTTCCTATATGCAATTATTATTTCGGTAGTAGAAAGTTATGTTATTCCTAATATATTAATATTATTATAAAAGATAAGCTTATTATCTTTTTTCTTTTGAAAATCTACGATATAATAAAAAAGGTGATATTATATGGAAAGAAAAACTGTCGCAATAGGAATGAGTGGAGGAGTAGATTCATCTGTTGCTGCCTGCTTATTAAAAGATAAAGGATATAATGTAATCGGAGTAACTCTAGAATTATTAGATAACGAAGAAACAAAAAAATCCATAGAAGATGCAAAAGCTATATGTAAAAAAATAGATATAAAACATTATGTATGCGATTTAAAAGAAGAATTCAAAGAGGAGATTGTACAAAACTTTATAACTGCATATAAACAAGGAAAAACCCCTAATCCATGTGTATTATGTAACAGACTATTTAAGTTTGGACTATTTTATAAAAAAGCACTAGAATTAGGGGCTGACTATATTTCTACAGGACACTATGCTAGAGTAAAAAACAACCGCTTAATGATGAGTCTAGCTGATGGGAAAGATCAATCTTACTTTCTATGCCAAATCAAAAAAGAAATACTTCCAAAAGTCTTATTTCCCTTAAATGAATTCCAAAGCAAAGAAGAAATTCGCACATTAGCACGAAAATATCAGCTACCAGTAAGTGAAAAAAAAGATAGTCAAGAAGTATGCTTTATCCCAAATGACGACTATAAAACTTTCTTAAAGAAAAACGGACAAGAAGAAGTCGAAGGAAAAATAATATTAACAGATAAAACTGTATTAGGAAATCACAAAGGTCTATTCAATTATACAATTGGTCAGAGAAAAGGTCTAAACATCTCATATAAAGAACCATTATACGTAATACAATTAGATACAAAAAATAATAATCTTATCGTTGGCACAAATAACGAATTATTTAATCAAGAATTAATCGCAACCAATATGAACTACTTAGTTGAAAAAGACGAATTCTTTAAAACAAAATTATTCGCTAAAATACGGTCCAGAGGAAATTTAGAAGAAGTAGATACCGTCACCGAAGAACAAAATCGATTAAAAATAAAATTCAAAAATAAACTACGTGCAATCACTCCAGGCCAGCTAATCGTTTTTTATAATGAAAATAAAGAATGTTTAGGTGGCGCATACATCGAAAAGTAAATTAGACAAAATCTCAAATACAAAAACGTGTCAATTTACACTTGATTATTATTGTCAATATGTCTATAATTATATTAGGAGGGTAAATAAAAAATGAAAGAATTAAACGTAGTATTAACTGAACTAGGAATTAGCAAAGTTAGATTAGCCAAGTATTTAGGAGTTTCAAGACAGATGCTATATAATTATCTAGCAATAGAAAACTTAAATGACTGGCCAAAAGAAAAAGCTGCTAAATTGCTAAGTTTATTGAATATAGAAAGCATAGAAGAACTAAAAGATATAAAAATTAATGGAGAATATATCATTGAAGTAGAAAACAGATTAAAAGAAGGTGTAAAAGACTCTTCTAATAAAGAAGTAATTGCAGATTTAAAAGGATTTAATAAAAAAGAGCAAGAACTATTATCAGACATCATCAATTTATTAAAAGAAAAACTAGCAACAGATAAAACAAAAGATACATATAATACTTATTTATATTTACACCACTTCTTACAATCAATGGAAACTACAGAAGAATTAAAATATATTCTAGCTTATATGTCTAAATCTTTAGGATTTACAGATCCAATGGAATTTGTATTTAATAGCGATAAACAATTTATTTTCGAAAGTATTATGTTTAGTGCTATGACACTATATAATAACGGTGGAGCATCAAAGAATAAGATTAGCGAAACTCATAAACGCTTCGTACAAGATATTGAACATAAGAAGGAAGAAAAACTATCAAGAACCCAAGAATTAAACTCTGCAAAAGTACAAGCCCTTGCTGAACTAGGATATACAGAAATTAATGAAGATAATGCCAAAGAAGTATTTGAAAAAATTGCAGAAATTCAATCAAGAAAAGTATAGATTCCAAAAAGGAATCTTTTTCAATATAAAATAAAGAAAGAGTAGGGGAGAATAAATATGGAACTAATTGGATATATAATTATATTCTTTATAATAGGATTAATTGGAGGAGTAATTAACCAAACTTTATTTGAAAATACTAAAATAGGAAAAGTAAAAAAACAAATTGAAAATAATGAAAAGGTATATACAAAAAAAGATTATCTAACTATAACAGAAAAAAACTTTTATAACAAACTAAAAAAATTAGAACCACAATATAAAGTAATACCACAAATCAACTTAAGCACAGTAATTAATAAAACAAACAATACAAAATATCACACAGAGTTATATAGAAATATAGACTATGGAATTTTTACAAACGATTTTCAATTATTACTATTAATAGAATTGAATGATCAAACACATTATCAATCAAAAAGAAAATACAGAGATATCAAAGTACATGAAATATGTAAAAATGCAAATATTCCCATTATGACGTTTTATACAAATTATCCGAATGAAGAAAGCTATGTAATAAATAGAATATTAAAAGAAATTCAGCCAAGTATAAATAATAATTCAATATTAGAAAATAACAGTAATAATATAGAAGTAAAATAAGAAGTTAACATAATATCAATTATAGGAAGTTAGATATAATTAAAAAAAACTATATAATTTAAGTATTAATTCTTTCATATTCACTATAATATAAATATATATATATAATTAATCTACTACTATTAAATAACATTATTAATAACAAATAAATGTATTTATTATATATAAAATACATTTTTTATTTGCAACAATATTAACTCTAATTTAATTAATTATAAATACATACATATATTTTATATATATTAACTAACGTTATCATAGTATCTCCATTTATAAAATAAATATACAATACAATGCACTCTCCTATATTTAAATATGTTAAAGTGCTCTGAAATGAATCGAAAGTAAAAAAGGTGAACAATTACCCGCCTCGATTTAATTTAGAGGAAGTCTGTGAAATCAATCGAAAACACAAAAGATGGATAATTACCCATCTCAATTCATTTTAGAAAACATTCGTAAAATCGATTGAGAATAAAAAAGACGGATAGTTGTTCAACTCAATTCATCTGAGAGCATTTTAAATTTTACATATTTTTTATTATCTAGGAAATAATATAAATAAGGAGGTATTATAATAATGAACAAAGGAACAATTAAGTGCGATGTAGAATCATGTAAGCATAACAATTGTGATAATGGATGTTGTGAACTAGATGAAGTAAAAATCAGTTGTACATGTAATAACGATTGCTGTAAAAAAACAGAGGAAACCATCTGTCAAAGCTTTAAAAAAGCAAAGTAGGGGAATAAAAGAAAAAAATACCTAAAGTTAATAGGTATTTTTATTTAGCACTTTCCCCCTACTTTCTTTCTGTAATTCAAAATAAGAACGTGAAACATTATCTCTAAAAGAGAAATCTTCATCCACAACATTCCCATCAGAAAGAACTCTAGCAGCTCCAAAATATATATCAGAATCCAAGACCGCTTGATTAATCTCATTAGCAACTTTTAATAATTCATCATGTTGTTCCTTAGAAATTTTCTCTGGAATATACGAATATATCTCCCCTTCATTAAAAAGCAAAACAGCAGAAGAAAAATTAATAACTTTTTGAGGCAAGCTCATTTCTTCAGCAGCAACATCACAATTACACATACAAGATAATAGATAATTTAACGTCTCTTGATGCGCATTTTTAGTAACTGTAGAACTATACCTCTCCCCTTCTCTATTAACTAAAAGAACACCACAACAACCATGATTAATAGGAAAAGAATAAATACTATCATCTGTTAGCATTTTCCTAATATCAAAAGTACGAAAATCATGGAACATTTGAACTTCTTCATCAGTAGATTGATGAAAGCTATCACGTAAAAACATCTGAATCGCTTCTTTAAAAGAAACTTTATTGTTATTCTTATATAAAGGTGGATAACATTCATAATCATAACCAAAAGTAGTCTTATCCTTAACATATACCAAATTTTTATAATATCTACCAGCTATAGAGTTATCTTTAAATTCATCTAGTTTATCTAATAACTTCTCTGCATTTTCATAAGAAATACTCTGAGGTAAAAAAACAGTAAGATATTTGCCTGGAATTTCCTCTGCATAATCATCTCGTACTTTAATATTGTTAGTGACATGTATAATAGGTATACCTTGCTCCCAATAATCAGTATATTCATGATGGACAAAAGGAACGTGACTAAAAACACCACAATACTCCTGAAGAATGTCACTTATCAACTCACCATCACCAGAAATAGAAAAGCTAGAAGGATACTTAGAATCTACAATATATATTCTAGATATTTCCATAAATTACTCCAATTCATCTAAAACACTTGTACCAATTGGTGGCATTTCAACATCAAAGTTATCAGCAATCGTAGCCCCAATATTAGCAAATGTATCAAACACTTCTAATCTTTTAGGACTTAAGAAATCCCGACTATACATAATAACAGGAACATTTTCTCTAGTATGATCCGTTCCAGGAAAGGTAGGATCATTACCATGATCCGCAGTAATAATTAGTAAATCTCCTGTATCAAGTTTATTTAAAATAATAGGAATCTCGACATCTAATTCTTCTAATGCCTTACCATAACCTTCAACATCTCTCGTATGACCGTACATACTATCAAAATCAGATAAATTAACCATACAAAGGCCAGTAAAACTTTTATCTATAATATCAGTAAATTTATTAATAGCCTCCATATTATTATTAGCTTTCATCTGCTTATTAATTCCTTGACCATCAAAAATATCATTAATTTTCCCAATACCAATAACATTATATTTATGTTCAACAAGACTATCTAAAACACTTTTCTGTGGAGGTTTTACCGAATAATCCCGTCTACCACTATGAACAAACTTATAATGCCCTGGTGTTCCAGTAAAAGGTCTAGCAATAACCCTACCTACTCTCCACTCATCTTTCAAAGTCAAGGCACGGATTCTCTCACAATATTCATATAACATAGAAACAGGAATGCAATCCTCATGAGCTGCAACTTGTAAATCGGAATCGGCAGAAGTATAAATAATTAGTGCTCCATAATTTTGCTGACGCTCACCTAATTCTTGAATAATAGAGTCGTCCTGACAACATTTATTACCAATAACTCTACGCCCTGTCACTTGTTCAATCCCATTTAAAACATCAAAAGTAAACCCTTGATTAAATGTCTTAAATGGAATATGATTAGGAATTCCCATCATTTCATAATGACCATTCAAACTGTCTTTTCCAGCATTCTTAGGTCTAGCAATCGTATAATATGCATCTACTCCTGGATTATCATTCATATTTACCGTATCTAAAAAACCAATCTTTTTCAAATTAGGAATAAACAAATCATACTTTTCTTTAACATGACCTAATGTATTAGCCCCCACATCTCCATAATTAATCGCATCATTGGCTTCACCAACACCCAAAGAATCTAAAACCATTAAAAATACACGTTTAAATTTCATTCTTTCCAATCTCCTTTATGTTCTCTAGGATGATATTTCTTATAATCCTGTTCCACTTTTTCATCACTTACATGGGTATAAATCTTAGTCGTAGAAATATCTGAATGTCCTAGCATCTCTTGTATACTTCTTAAATCTGCTCCATGACTCAATAGATGAGTCGCAAAACTATGGCGTAATGTATGAGGAGAAACATCAGGATTTAAACCTTTATCAATTAAAAGTTGCTTTAATATCTTAAAGAAACCTTGCCTTGTAATCTGTTTACCATGATTATTCAAAAACAAAGCTTCTTCTTGACGATGATTTTTAATAAGCATACCACGATGCTCCAGATAAAGTTTTAAATAATAAATTCCATACTCACCAATAGGGATTTCTCTTTCTTTCCGCCCTTTTCCCATAATACGAATCATACCATTTTCTAAATCAATCTGACTCATAGTAAGACTTACTAACTCACTCACACGAAGTCCCGCACCATATATCAATTCTAACATAGCTTTATTACGATAGTCAAATGGCGTCACCAGTGGAATATTAAGAAGAATATCTACTTCTTCAACACTTAAAGACCGAGGTAACCTCTTTTGTAATTTAGGACGAGAAATAAATAAACTAATATCATCTTTTACGATATTTTCTTTAACTAAATACCTATGAAAATTCTTAATAACTGTTAAATTATGAGCTACTGTACTTGTACTTTCATTATCTCCCCTAAATTTCAAAAACTCTTTAATATCATCACTAGAAATATTCTTCACAGTATGAACATCTCTAGAAGATAAAAATTGACAATAAATATCTAAATCATTTCGATATGATTTAACAGTCTGATCAGTGAGCCCTTTTTCAAAAAGTAAATACTGAATAAAGTCCGTAATAGCATCTTCAATTTTCATAGTATCACCAAATAAATTATAGAATAAAAACAAAAAAAACACAAATAAATATATAAGATACAAATAATATAATAAGTAATGTATCTATATATTTATGCAAAAGTTATTCAAATAAAAACAATCTATGATAAAATGATAAAAGAAAGGAGATCAAAATGAAAAAGAAAATAGTATTATGTGCATTAATTTTTGCACTATCGATAAGTATAACTGGTTGCAAAACAAAAAAAGAAGAAGTTAAATTAAAATCTAAGGCTGAAATAGAACAATATGTATCTAAAAAATATGGAAAAGCAAATTGTATTAGTAAAAGCGTAAATACAGATTCTATAAAATACACACTGCAAGATGAAGAATACAATTTTAAGTATGAATGTTCTAGTTCAATAACTAATCTCTGCATAGATTCATCCTGTTCAAATATATTTCATGAAACAACAAAATGTAACTTTGATAATGCTTATAAAAAATATATACAAAAGACAATAAAATTAGATAATATTTATAAGGGCTTTTATAAAAATTACAGTGATGGTCAAAAAATTATATTCGCACTAAATTATGAAAATGAAGAAACAGCTCAAAATTCCATTTCCACCATTGCTAAAAAAATTACTCAACTGGATACTAGAAAATACTTATCTGATTATTATATTGCTATATATGACAATAATAATACATATCTTGGCATATATAGTATTACCAACCAAAAATATATAAATCGCTATGACGCTGCAGTTAGCAAGATGACACAAGCCTTTGCAACTGAAGTAAATCACAGCAATAACAATTTAAATGGAATTAAATATTTATACTATAAACGAATCCAATATAAAGATGTAGAAAAACTACAAATGCAATGGTTAAATAAAAACAATATAACAGAAGAAGATTGGACTACGGCATATTATTTTGAATACAATAACAACATATATTTTATGTTAGATGACAAAGTATTTATAGAAGACAAAAATATATTCAACCGTTATATTGCTGATAAATATTATACAAGCTATTGGTTTACTAACTAAAGTTACAAAAAAGTCTTTTATAATAATACAATAAAAATAACTATTTAAAATCGAACGTTTTTTTGATAAAATAAAGATGGTGATATTATGAACAAACCTTTAGCATTAAAATTAGCCCCTACTACTCTATCCGAGGTAATAGGGCAAAAACATCTTCTAGGTGAAGGGAAAATTCTAACAAATTTAGTGAAAAACAAAAAATTATTTTCTATGATTCTATATGGAAAACCAGGAATTGGTAAAACATCGATTGCAAATGCTATAGTGCATGATTTAGGAGAAAGATATCGTTTTTTAAATGCTACAATCAATACAAAAAAAGATTTAGATGTTGTAATAGAAGAAGCTAAAATGTATGATGGTATGATTCTTATTATGGATGAAATTCATAGATTAAATAAAGATAAACAAGATATTCTACTCCCACAATTAGAAAGTGGATTAATCACTTTAATTGGTATGACAACTTCAAATCCATATCATGCAATTAATCCTGCCATACGCAGTAGATGTCAATTATTTGAATTAAAAGAATTAGAAATTGATGATATTATAGAAGGTCTAAAAAAAGCCATAAAACACCCAGATTTAAAAGGAATAGAAATTGATGATAAAAGTATCGAACTAATCGCAAAACTTTCTGGAAATGACTTAAGATATGCCTATAATCTATTAGAAGTTGCATTCTACTCTACTGATAACAAAAAAATAACAGAAAAAGAAATAAAAAAAATAAACAGCAAACCAGTCTTCTTTTCTGATAAAAACGGGGAAGGACATTACGATGTATTGAGTGGACTACAAAAATCAATTCGAGGTAGCGACGTAGATGCAGCTCTACACTATCTAGCAAGATTAACGATAGAAGGAGATCTAGATTCAATCTATAGAAGATTATCAGTTATTGCTTACGAAGATATAGGACTAGCAAATCCAGCAATTGGACCTAGATTAGATGCTGCAATCAATGCTGCTGAAAGAGTTGGATTACCAGAAGCAAGAATTCCCCTAGGTACCATAGTAACAGAAATGGCACTATCTCCAAAAAGCAACACTGCTCATATCGCTTTTGATGAAGCTATAACCGATATAGAAAAAGGAAATGTAGGAACTATACCAAAACATATAAAAACAAATTCTCCTGACTATAAATATCCTCATGACTATAAAGGAGCTTATGTAATACAACAATACTTACCTGATAAATTAAAAAATAAAAAGTATTATCATCCGAAAGATATTGGATATGAAAAAAACATAAAAGAAATTTATGAGCGTTTAGAAAAAATAAAAAATCAAGGAAAATAATCCTTGATTTTTTATGTCTGCTCTAAAATAAATAATTCTATTAAAAAATTACCATCGACATCACTAGACTTAATCTTCAAATCCATATCAGCAAGTTTTCTTAATATTGTTCTAAGTTCTTGCTCACTATAATATCTAGTTAACTCTCTAGTCTTTTGAATTCTATATGGTTTTTCTCCCAAGATATCCGCAATTTCTTGATTTAAATTAGTTCTTTTTTCAAGTATTTTAACTTGATACATAATCAAAAATTGACTAGCAAGTAATCCAATTAAAGGTATCGCATCAATAGAATATTCTTCTAATTCATGATACTTATCTAAAGCACCCTTTTTATCTTTAGAAGCAAGAACTCTAACAAAGTCAAATGTTAAATCTCTAGAGTCTCCTAACTTTTTAATAACCAATTCTTCTACATCTTGAAGAGAAATCTTTTTAGTATCAATTCGATATAATTTTAACTTTTCACATTCCTGATGAATCCTACCAATATCCTCTAAAGTATAACTAACAAGAGCTCTAACAACACCATTTTCTAAAGTGTATCCTTGTAACTCTTTCTTTGTAAAATCTAAAGCATTAGCAGTAAGACTAATATACTCCAAATTCTTTTTTAATTCTTTAGTTATCTTCTTTGTATTATTTAGTTTTTTAGCCGTTACAATAACTAAAATAGTATCTAGAGAATCTTTAAAATATTTAAAAAAATGTTCAATATCTTTTTCATTACCCTCAGTAGTTAAAGACTCAATATTAGAAATTACAATAACTTTCTTTTCCGAAAACAGCCCATAAGTATCTAAATCTTCTAAAGCATTAGATAGAGGAACTTCCTCCATATCATAGGAATGAACAGGAGAATCTTTAAAATTACACTTTTCTATTAATCCCTCTATCTTTAAAGAAACTAGATAATTATCTTCACTTTCTAATAAATAATTATTTTTCATCTCTTAACACTTTCTCGATATGTGTATAAATTTTTGGTAAAGCATCCTTTGTCTTTCCTCCACCTTGAGCAAAGGTTGGACTACCTCCCCCATTACCTAAAGAGGATACAGCAGCATCTTTAACAATAAGACCACTATTAGCATGGCAACTACTACGAGATAAGAAATTAATACTTCCGTCATCTTTAACATTAGCAAAGAAAACAAATCCAGTACCCATCTCTTCAATCATCGCATCAGCAACACTCTTTAGTAAATTAACATCTTTATTTTCAACAGTCATAAGTAATCCGAATGTACCATTATAATCTTTAATATGTTCGCGATAAACATCCAAATTAGAAAGTACTTGTTTTTCCCTTAATTGCTGATATTTCTTTTCTAAATCTCTAACTTCTTGCTGTACATATTGTAATTCATTGCGATTATAAATGATATCTTTATAAGATTCTGGTTTTTCATGATTAATATCAACATCAAACTCTAATCGAATACCAACTTCTTTTGCTTCATCCATAATTTCTTTTGCTTTCATTAAAAGCTTAATCATTTCATCATTATAAGGTTTAATAATATTAAATAAAGTGTCTTCAATCTTACCATCAGTAGTTGCTTCAATTCGATATAAGTTACTTCCTTTAGATTCATAAGAATAAATAGCAAATCTTTCTATATCTTTCGTATTAGTAGCATGAGTACCACCACAAAGTTCAATTGATTTTCCTATTTTAACAACTCTTACCACATCACCATATTTTTCATTAAATAACGCCATAGCTCCAATCTGTTTTGCTTTATCAACAGGCATAATTTCAGTAGAAATAATAATACGTTTATTAATCATATCATTAACAAAGTTTTCAACTTCTATAATTTTGTCATCTGTCATCTTACCAGAATAAGTAAAATCAAAACGAAGTTTATCACCATCTACATAACTTCCTGCTTGTCTAATCTGACTAGATACACATTGTTGTAATGCATACTGCAACATATGCACACTGGAATGATTACATTCTGTTCTCTTACGGCGATCTTTATCAAGTACGATTTCACACTCATCATTAACGCTAATAAAACCATCTAATAATTTAACCTTATGAATATGTTGACCATTAGGAGCCTTAAAAGCATCAAGTAAACGTGCTTTAAAGTTCTTACCAATAATCATACCAGTATCGCTAACCTGTCCACCACTCTCTGCATAACAGCAAGTTCTCTTTAAGGATATATAACAATCATGATCGATTCTATCAACAATACTATCTTTAGAAAAAATTGCTAAAACATTAGTTTTTAAACGGTAAATTCCATAAACGAATTGACTTTCCTCTTTAAAATCTAATAATACCTTCTTTTGACTAGCCATAGCTGATTTGTTTTTAGCATTCTTTTTAGCAAGTTCCTTTTGAATATTCATATACTTATCAAATTCTTCTTTAGAAACTTTATATCCTAATTCTGTTAAATATTCTTCTGTAAGCTCAAATGGGAAACCATAAGTATCATATAATCTAAAAGCATCTTCTCCACTAATAGTACCATCTATAGATTCTTCTACTAATTCTTTTAAACGTCTCTCACCAGCTTCCAAAGTCTTTAAGAATAGTTTTTCCTCTTCTAAAACTAAAGTTTCAACTTTAACCCAGGCATCAGTCAAATAAGGATAAGCATCTTTCATAGTTTCTACAACTTCAGAAACTAATTTATAAAGGAAAGGTCCTTCTAATCCCAAATTCTTACCATAACGAACACTACGACGTAATAATCTACGAAGTACATAACCGCGCCCATTATTATCAAAGAAGGCACCATCTGCTAAAGCAAAAGTAATAGCTCTAATATGATCAGCAATTATTTTAAATTCTTTTTGTCCATCATAACTAAAACCAACTAACTCCTCAATATGCTTAATAATAGGTTGGAATAAATCTGTTTCAAAATTACTATCTACATCTTGAAAAATGCAACACCATCTTTCAAGTCCAGCACCGGTATCAATATTCTTACTAGGAAGTTCTTTATATTCTTCTCTAGGAACCCCGGGCATAGAATTAAATTGACTAAAAACATTATTCCAAATTTCAACAAATCTTTCTTGCTCTTCATCATTCTTAAATTTTTCTAAAGCATCATGATTAAGATCATATTTTTCTCCACGATCAAAGAATATTTCAGAATCAGGCCCACAAGGTCCTTCACCAATTTCCCAGAAATTCTCTTCTAGCTTTACTAAATGACTTTCATCAAGTCCAACTTCAATCCATTTTTGATATGCTTCATGATCATCCGGATAAACAGTAACATAAAGCAAATCTTTTGGAATAGAAAACCATTCATCACCAGTTAATAATTCAAAGGCAAACTCGATTGCTTCTGTCTTGAAATAATCCCCTACAGAAAAGTTTCCCATCATCTCAAAGAATGTTTGATGACGCTTTGTAATACCAACATTTTCAATATCGTTAGTACGAATACATTTTTGGATATTAACAAGTCTTCTACACTCTGGAACCTCTCTACCATCAAAATATTTTTTTAAAGGGGTTACCCCTGCATTAATCCATAATAAACTATCATCATTAATAGGAACAAGTGATGCACTTTCTACTTTTCTATGACCTTTACTTTCAAAAAATCGAAACCACGTATTTCGAATATCATCATGACTCATATATTTCATACTACTTCTCTCCTTCTTGTCTATCTATATCTTCTAGTATTTCTATTAACCTCTTTTTATAATCTTCTAAACTTCCATTATTAAATAAAAAGTAATCGGCATAAGCAATAGGTCCACCCTTGGCTAAATTCTCAATTTCCGCAACATCTCGATAAATAATATCTTCTCGTAAAAAAGGTCGATCATCGCGATTTCCAACCCTCTTATAACGTAATTCTTTATCAACAACTACACATACAAGCTTTAATTCTGGAAAACGCTCAATTAAATACTTATACTCATACCAAGAATATAAACCATCTAAGACAACATCATTAGTCTCTAAGGCCTTCTTGATATCCGGTTCTAAAAATTTAGCATAACATTCTGGTCCATGCTCACGTCTTAAATTCTCACGGAACTCTTTTTCACTTTTTCCATCAGGAGTTCTTTCAACTCCCGCTTCCGCCATAAGTTTATAAGTAATACCTCCAAAATATAATTTAGTCCAGCCTTCATTTTCTAAATAGTCAGTAGCAATACTTTTACCACTACCGCTCATTCCTACAACCGCAATCAATCTTCTCATATAATCTCTCCTTCTCTTTGAGCCTCTAATCCGATAATTTTATCTGCTTCTGAAAACAATCTTTCCTTAGATGTATTACGAACAATATAGTCATAATCTTTATATTGTTCCATTTCTGTTTCCGTCACATGTTTTTTCTCGTCATCACTTAACTTATTGTCATAGTTTTCTCGAATCACATGTATAATCTTAGTTTCTGGAAATCTTCGTTTCAACTCTTCAAACTCAAACAATAATCTTCCATCAGTAATAATAAATACATCAAAAAAATTTTTTAAAATATCAATATCCTCGCAAAGTCGATCAAGCAAAAAGTATTTTTTACCTAATTTCTTTTGAATAACTTCAATTCCCATTTCCTGTAAAAACTCACGAGGTTTTTCAGCCATATTTCCATTCCAACTAAAATAGTTTTTTGCATATTCATACAAAGGAGTAGTAATATGTAAAATACAAGCATTATGTCCCGCAAAGTCATACTGTGTTTTCATATATCTCCCCATTAAATCTTTACCAGAACCCGCCTTACCAGCTAATAAATATATTTTCATAATTCCTCCTCAATACAAATAAAAGACCTAACTAGGAGTGCAATTGCACGGTACCATCCTAGTTTGGTCTTAATTAGAATAACGGCTTGACCGATAAAACTCATAAAGTAGCTTCTTAAAGATCAAACAAATCATTTTCACCAACCATGATCTCTCTAAATATTTTAAATCTTTAATACTTATCTTTACTCTTCGTTTTATTTTTCTTTTACTTCATCTCCAGTAACTCTACCAACAACATCAATTTTTTCATCGATAAAGGTTACAATAATTTTTAATGCAGCAATCACTGGAGTTGCAACAATCATACCTATAATACCAAAGAAATGTTGGAAAAGCAATAGTCCAAGCATAATTGTTACAGGATGAAGCTTCATTGTATGCCCCATAATCAAAGGTTGATAGAAATTGTTCTCTAAAAGTTGAACAACAATAATAGAAATAGTACAACAGATACCAACAATAGGATCAGTCATAAATCCAACAAGTAATATTGGAACAGCACCAATATATGGTCCAAAATATGGGATAATATCGGTTAGTGCGCAGAAAAAGGCAAAAACCAAAGGTGCTTGCAATCCACTAATAGTAAGTCCTATCGCTTGCGTTATAAAAACTAAAGTCATCACTAACAAAACACCTTGAACATAACTACGTAAAGATTCATTCAAACGTACACTTAATTCACTAGCTCCTTTTCTCCAACCTCTAGGAAGAAAAGAAATAAAAGAACGATTAAGTTTATCGAAATCAAATAACATATAAAAGCCAATCATAAGTCCTAAAAAGAAGGAAACTCCACCACTGACAATACCAGATACAAAACTAATAGCCATATCAGGAATTCGTGTAGATAAATTCACACCAAATGTTTCTATAGTATGATATAAATGATCTTTAACACTAGAAAAATCATAATCAAAAGTACGTGTCAAATCTGCAATTATTCCATTAAAAAACTGTTTAAAATCATTAACCAAATCTGGAATGTTTCCAATAAAATCTTTCACTTGAGAACCCATGGCAGGAATAAGTAAAGCAACAATTAAAAATAAAATAGCAATAAACAATAAATACACCAGGATACAAGCAAGAATTCTCGGTACTTTTTTCCCTTGTAAAATCTTAACTAAAGGATCCAACAGCCAAGCAATAATTAAACCTATAAAAATCGGAGAAATGACAGCTAAAAACTCCCCAACAAACCGTAATGCATGCCACTCTTTCACAAGATAAGTAACCAATAATACCAAGGCAATAATAGCCATAATATAACCTATTTGAACCAATTTTTTACCCGTAGACAAAATGTCATTTAAACTACTAATATCTACTTCTTTATCTTTTCTCTTACGAAACAACAAAATATCATCTCCTTAACACTACCATACTCTTAATTCATTATACCATATTAAATATAAAAACAGAAGAAAAGAAAACGATTTATCTAGTCATTGACAGACAATATCAGACAAAAAATTGACAAGCTAAAAGAAAAATAATAATATAATAAATGATTCACAATAAAAGGAGTAAAATATGAAAACAATAAAAGAAAATACAAAAAATGAAATCATTATTAAAAACTCCAGATTTATTACATTACTATATAAAATAAGAAGTAAAGAAGAAATAGAGCAGTACCTACAACAAGTAAAGAAACTCTATCCAAAAGCAACTCACTATTGCTATGCATATAAAATAGGAGAAAATATAAAAAAGACATCTGATGATGGTGAACCAGGAGGAACCGCCGGTATGCCTATGTTAAATGTTTTAGATAAAGAGGATATCACCAATATTTTAGCAATCACAATCCGCTATTTTGGTGGAATCAAATTAGGTGCTGGCGGATTAATTAGAGCCTATTCTAAATCAGTCAAAGAAGCATTAAATAAAGTAAGTTTAATAAAATTAGTAGATGGCATAAAATGCAAATTGACATTCCCTTATGTAAAAGAAAAAGATATTATTAAGCAAATACCAGAAAAGAACATATTATCCAAAACCTATTTAGAAAATATCACCTATATAGTATTATTAACCAAAGACTCAAAATTACTCCAATCAGAAGAAGTTGAAGAACTAGAAAAAACATATATAGAAAAAGAGACTAAAAATATTTAGTCTCTTTTAAATTCTCCCGCTCTCCTTGAGTTTCTTATACTGAATTAATTTTCTATAATAACAGCCAGGACACACTGCTTCATAAGTAACATCATCTTCTTTTAAAATCTTATCACCTGAAAAAGTTGTTTTGCCATTTTTCTTACGAATACTGAAAAAAGCCTCTCTCCCACAGGAACAATATGTTTTCTTTGGAATTAAAACCTGTGCAATTTCCAAAAGCCTTCTAGCACCGGGAAATCCAGTAGTCCTAAAATCAGTTCTAAGACCTAAGCACAAAATAGCAATATCTAAATTAATAGCCACTTGCAGTAATTGATCTACTTGCATCTCATTTAATAAATGTGCATCATCAATAATTAATAATTGTAAATCAGAAAACTGTCTCTTTATTGTAAGAAAAAGGTTTTCGTCTCTCCCTATCAAATAATCATAATTAGAAATGTCATCCTTATGTGTAATAATAGGAGCCATAATCATAACAGATAAATGATATTTCAAAAACCTTCTTTTGAGAAAGAAAACCTTTTCGCTTTTAAAAGCATGAACAGTTCCATATTGAAAAGCTAAACGACTCATACTTACCCTTGCCTTTTTACATAAACATAGCCTAAAATACTAAGTCCTAGCATTAAAATCAAAGTACCAAAGAACCAAAAAAGCAAAGCATTTTGAGAAGTATTTGGAACTTCAACCTCTAAAGCATTAAACATAGTAATCGTTTGAACATCACTAGTTTCTTCAACCTGAAAAGTAAGCTGTGCTTGAGACAATTGATAACCATTAGGCGCCTTCACTTCAGTCAACGTATAAGTACCTGGCAATAGACGATTTATCCGTTTAGAAGAATCTGTAGAATCCCATTCACTAACAACATCACCTTGTTCATTTCGTAAAATAAAATGTCCACCAGCTAATTGCTTACCACCAATCATTTCTTTCTTTTCAAAGTCAATCTTTGTATAATCATTAGCGAAAGATACAACATCAGTAATACCATCATCAGAAACAGTAAAAGTATAAGGATTAGAATTTAAAATCATACCATCAGGAACCTTTGTTTGTAAAAGCACATAAGTACCATTAGTTAAAATTCCGGAAACAAATTCTTCTTTTTGAACAGTATAAGTATCAACTAATTTATTATCTCCAGTAAATAATTGGAACTCATACCCAGAAACTCCATTCGTATCAATATGTAACCGCTTATCCTTAACATGAATCTGTACAAAATCACTCTTCAAAGATACATTTTTTGTCTTACCTAAAGAGTCGATTGAAAAAGTTATCTTAGAATTAGTACCAACATAACCGCTAGGAGCACTAACTTCTTCCAAAACATAGTCTCCCCGAGCAAGTCCACGAAAGACTGTAGCCTTGTTCTCACTAACAAAAGTAATAGCTTCCATCCCACCATCTACTCTAGATAATCGTAAAGTTGCACCAGCAATATAATCTCCAGAAGAAGAATCAACTTTGCCAAGTTTTACCATAGTTTGACTATTTTCAAACTCAACTGTAATCGTAGGATGTTCATAATCAATAGTAAACTGCTTTAAAGAAGAATTGACAACATAACCACTAGGAGCCTCTGTTTCTTTAACATAATAAACCCCTTCACTCAAATTATCAAAGACTTGATAATCATCACTAGTAGTCCAAGTATCAACAACTTCATAATTAGAATTCAAAAGTTCTAACGTAGCACCAGGGACTATTTTTTTAGAATCTGCATCTACTTTAGCAATCATAACCGATATTTTCTTATTTTTTATAGTATACGTTGCAGTTGTAGTATTATCATCAACAACCACTTTAACTCGTTCAAAGCTACCCACATATCCTTTAGGAGCAGATACTTCTTCTAAGTAATAAGTACCATTAGCAAGACCAGAAATCATATGCAAATCATTAGAACTAGTCCATTTTTCAATTACTTTATCTTTAGAATCGACTAATTGTAATACAGCACCAGAAACATAGTTACCAGTATCAGCATCAATCTTTCCTAGATAGATACCCTTCTTAGTATTTTTAATTGTAACAGATAAATTTTCTGTATTCTCTGTAACTTCAAAAGAAACAGGATTAGGATTTAGTTGGTAACCTTCAGGTGCTTTAAGCTCTTTTGCTGTATAATGACCAACAGGTAGTTTTTTAATAACAGTAGGAGTTTTAGTAGAAGTAAATTCTTCTACTTTAGTACCATCTTCGTCATAAATAGCAATAGTTGCTCCTGCTAAAAGATTACCTTCTTCATCAACTTTAGAAATCATGACAGAACTTTTTGTATTAGAAAACTTAATAGTGATTTTCTTAGTCTGCGTATTAGAAACAGTAAATGGCATCGTGTTAGTTTGAGTAACATAACCACTTGGTGCACTAACTTCTTCCACCCTATAATTACCAGTAGCTAAACCTTCAAAAACCTTAGCTTCCTTTTCCGTTACCCAAGTAGCAATCTCTGCATTAGTATCAGCATTAACAATACGAAGTGTTGCACCTGCTAAAGGATCTCCTGATTCTTCATCAACTTTTAATATTTCCACCTGATTCTTTTGATCTTTCATAGTGATAGAAAGTTCGCTTGTGTCTTCAGTAATAGAAAAATCATAAGGATCTGTATTTAAATAATATCCGCTTGGCGCACTAACTTCTATCGCCTGATAATCACCAACCGACAAATTCGGTATTTTAGTATAACCACTACCCGAAGTAAACCGATACACTTCCTTACCAGTATCATCAATCACCTTAATAACAGCACCAGAAATAGGAAGATTGGTATCTGTATCCACCTTACGAATTTGAACAGAAATAGGCGTATTAACAAGTTTTACACTAGGATTTAAATTAGTAGTAGTATTTAAAATAACAGACTGGCTATCAGACTGAATCAAATATCCACTTGGTGCACTCTTTTCCACTACCGTATATTTACCAGGTAAAAGATTACGTATAGTAGTTGCAGTTGTAGTAGAGTCAAAACTATATATCAGTTGTCTTTGATTTCCAACCTCACGATACACTTCTATTTTAGCACCAGCAAGTAATTGATCAGTACTGCCATCAATCTTTTCTATTTTTAAACTTCCAGTAGGAATAGTAATATCTGCAGAAGCAACAGCCTGTTTAGAAGTTGCTTCTACTAAAGCCACAATCGATAACTGCATAGTATCTTCATGACTAGTAGGGCGATATTGATATGCTTCATATTCTTGATAATCCATAGTAACACTAACACGTAAAGAAACATCAGAAGAATTTAATTTTTCTAAAGGAAGACGAATTTTAAACTTTTTTCCATTAGAAATCTTTGTACCAGCAGAAATCACTTCACCCTGTTCATTAAGTACTTGTGCTCCATCAATGCTTAAAGCAACACTATAAGAAGAAAAGTTTACGTTAGAAGTTACTGTAATCAAATCTGTTTCTAAATAAGAAGCAGAAGAATCCAAATGAAAATCACTGGAAACAACTGAAAAATTAGGTTTTACATTAGTATAAGTATCCTTAGCATTAATCGCATTCGTAACTAAACCATTAATAATAGAATAATATTTACTACTCTTAATAGCAGCCTTTTGATTTGCAGTCAAAGAACCAGATACAGTATCATCAACACCAGTAGAACGATCTTGATACAACCATAAAGCAACTTGCGTAAGATAAGAATCAACCCATTCCCCTTCATCACTCAATGTTTTTTCAGGATAGCCATTCATCATAATATAAGCATAACCAGAATCTAATTTTTTATCTTTAACAATAGTAGTATCATTATACCAATCCTTTGTCCTTTCCAAACAATACATATGATAAGTAGTACCACCACTAGTCGCTACAAAAGGCGTAAGCGAAATAATATCACTCCCACTAAGACTAGGAAACAAATTAACTCGATATCCATCATCAGAATATAAAGTATTAGTAGTAAGAGTTTCGGGTAAACTAGTACTAGCAGCAAAGCTAGTACCAAAAACACCAACAATAACAAAAGAAAAAACCACCAAAAAAATCGTAACAAAACTAATTATTTTACTAGTTTTAGCTTGATTGAACCACCAATTTTTAAATCTTTGAAACATGCATCTCACCCAACCTTATACTTAATTCAAGTATAGCACAAGAAAAAAAGCAAGTAAACGAGAAACCTTAAAAATTGCCAACAACGGTTCGCAAACGTTTAATCACTTTTTTTTCAATCCTAGAAATATAAGATTGTGAGATTCCAAGTTTTTCAGCAACTTCTTTCTGGGTTAATTCATCATTTCCTAACAAACCATAACGAAGAACAATAATATCACGATCTCTTGGTTTCAACTTCATAACTTCTTGAAGCATAATTTTTTTATCGCTAGCTTCTTCAATCTCTCGAGTAACAATATCTGCATCAGTCCCCAACACATCTTCAAGATGAAGCTCATTTCCTTCCCCATCCAACGATAAAGAAGCATCAATACTAATCTCTGTCTTCGTTTTTTTATTTTTTCTTAAATGCATCAGAATTTCATTATCAATACATCTAGAAGCATAAGTGGCGAGCTTAATATTTTTACCGCTTTGAAATGTTTGTATTCCTTTTATTAAGCCAATAGTTCCAATACTAACCAAATCCTCTAAATCAACCCCCGTATTTTCATACTTTTTAGCTAGAAAGACCACCAGCCTTAAATTATGTTCAATTAATTGCTCTTTTGCATAAATGTCTCCCTGTTGCATCTTCTCAATATATAATTCCTCCATTTCCTTAGATAAAGGTTCTGGAAGCATATCCGTAGCACCAACATAAAAGATACTAGTAACCCTATAAAATAATGATTTTATCCATAAAATAAACTGTTTCATAATTCCTCCTTAAATATACTTGGTAAAATACAATCCACTCCCCCTAAAGAAAAAGAAGTTTTGCTAAAACCAATTAAACATTTCGAAAACTCCACATTATCAATAACTACTCTATCTACTTTTGAACAGAGAATAACACCTTCCGTATTCAATGCTTTATAAGGAACATAAAAACAATGGGAAACCGGAATATCAACTTTTGAATTAATTAATATGACACTTTTACCAGTAGTAGGATCCTTAAGCTGATTCCCCGTATCAAGCATTCCCTTCAAATAATACACCTTTTGGTCTTTATATATCTGAACGATATATAAAAGAGAACTACGAGCTTTATTATTTTTATAATTCTTAATATAAAAATACAAAAAAACAGGGGTAAGAGCAAGAACCGCCAATAAATTAAGTCCTAACCCAGTACCATAAAATAAAGCACCCTGACTTTCATAAGTAAAATTAATATCAAGTAAATACAAAAAACCACCTAAAATCATACTTATTAAATAAAAATACAAAAAATCAGAGAAAAAGTTAGCCCTACCAAAAGTAATTAAAATAATCAACACACTAATAACCAGTTTAAATAAAAGCAAGCAAAAATTAGACAGTGATAGAAATAAAAGAAAAATAGTAAGACTACCAAACAAACTACCCAAGACAATTCTCTTACAAGAAGTAGTTTCTTTTAACACTAGTTTTGTTGTATATAAAATCAAGAAATCAAAGAAAAAGTTAATGAAAAAGACCAAATCTAAATACACTTTCATCCCTATCACCACAATAAGTATAAAAAAAAGAAATGACTAAACTTGTCATTTCTTGAATAATAACTAAATTTTTTTCTTATGAATAAATATCTTGATAATATAGCTTAAGAAAATACACATAATAACAACAAAAGCCCACTGTAAAATAGTATTAATAACACCATTACAATATTTATCAATAATTGCTGGTATACTAGCAGGTACAT
This sequence comes from uncultured Mycoplasmatota bacterium, assembly GCA_900554305.1. Lineage (GTDB taxonomy): Bacteria > Bacillota_I > Bacilli_A > RF39 > UBA660 > Faecimonas > Faecimonas intestinavium. Next base: position 24,879 of record USGV01000007.1, read on the forward strand.
ATTTACCAATTAAGGCACTAACATCAGGCAAACCAATATTATTTTTAATAAACGTTAAAATCCTAAGTAATATATCAACAATAGCCATAAAAAAAACAAAAGAAGAAAAACGTTTAAAAAACATAATAACAATAACAATTAAGACAACTAACACAACTACATCAATATACATAAAAGCACTCCTAACTTAAATATGGATTATGAGAAAGTTCATAGTCTAAAGTAGTAACTTCCCCATGACCAGGATATAATGTAATATCTTTTGGATACTCTTTCAATTTAGAAAGACTATTTTTCATTTCATCTTCACTTCCACCAGGCAAATCACATCTACCAATAGACTCTTGAAATACAAAATCTCCAACAAACATTACCTGTTCATTTGGAAAATAAAAACTAATGGAGTCTTTAGAGTGCCCCGGAGTAAAAATAACTTGGAAATCAAAATCCCCAATTTGAATACTCGTCTCTTCAACACTACTCTTCTTAAAAATCTTAACACTTCTTTTCGTTAAGAAATTACGAAGTGCACCAATGTGATCAAAGTGTGAATGCGTAAGTAAAACAGCTAATACTTTAGCGTCGCCCACAGCCTCTTTAATTTTTGGATAATCATCTCCAGGATCTACTACTAAACAAGTATTATCTTTTTTTAAAACATAACAATTTTCATCAAGCAATCCTGTAACAATTTTTTCAATTTTCATTATTATCACCTATTCTAATATAACATAACTATGATGCTCCTTCAATAGTACGATTAACATAAGCATAATGATAATGATTATCCAACTTAAACGTGTGAACATACACCCCATTTTGTAATTGTTCAGCACCAATTCCTTGTGCGCTATAATAACGAACTTTTTCTCTTAATGTAATCGTATCACCCTGAACAGAAGCAGAAATTAATTCTTTTTCTACATTATAAGTAGTTGTAGGTACTTGACCACAATACCCCTGAACATACTCGCCACGCTCCGCAATATACTGATATCCTCCAAAACAACTATTGCCTAAAACAATATTCTGGTTAGGAATAGAAACACTCTCCCCAAATAGTTTTCTAACTTCTTTTTGTAAAGTTTCTTCTGAAAAAGCCATAGGAGTAAAATTAGTAGCACCAGTACAAGTAAAATTAGACATAGAGTTCTCATTAAATAAATTACAATTAGAATCATATATTTCAGAATTTGGTATCTGACGATAAGCTAAATATAACTTTAATGTATCATCAAATGTATGATAAGCCAAATCTTCACGAACAGTAGTCTTTACTTTATCATATAGTTCTTGAACAATAGAAGACTCCAAATCAAGTTCTCTCAAACTATTATCACTGGCAACCAAAGGACTACATTCACCTCTAGCCTGATCCTTTGTATAATCCATATAAATATAAGCTCCCATACCAATAATAATCAAAAGAAGGAGAACAATAAAGAAACCTGCCTTACGAGACTTCTTAGGAGGAATTACCGGCTCTATTGGAGCTACAGGTTCTGGAGCAACAGGCGGTGGTGTTGCAGTAGTTGCAGAAGTAACCTCAACTCTAGGAGAAACAACAGTCGGATTTAGAACAGGTGCTTTCGTCTGAGTAACTGGTTGGACAGGAGGAGTAGCAGTAGGTGTAGTCCCAGCATTCACTCTTCCTTTATCTGCTGCTGTGGCATCTCTTGGCCCTTCCGTCACAGGAGCAATCATTATTCCCGGACTACCAGCTAGCATTCTATCATTATTAGTTGTAGAATTTGTATTTGCGCTATTATTCACTCCCATAGGAGCAGAACTAACATTTTTATTTTCCTCTTGATTCATAAATTATCTCCCCTTTTTTAACATTCCTAACTTTTTACGTCCAACATGCTGTGTAGACTTAATATGATTACCAATAATATCAGACACATCTAAAATGGTAATAAATGCACTCTCATCCATCTCTTCTGCAATATGACGAAGCTCATATATCTCAATTCTAGTAAGAACACAATACATAACTTCCTTATCACCACTAATAAGCCCTTTCCCGCGAATAGTAGTAACAGTACGACCAAGACGTTTATAAATTTCTTTAGCCATATCTGTACCTTTTTCAGTAACAATGAAAGCTGCTTTTAATTGTTCAAATCCTTCAGAAACCAAGTCAATAACTTTAAAAGTTATAAAATAAGTAAGTAAAGAATACATTGCTCGATCAAGTCCAAAAATAAGGCCAGCAACTCCGTAAATAACTAAATTAAAAAGTAAAACAACCTGCCCAACTGAAAGAGAAGATTTTTTACTAATTACAAGGGCAACAGACTCTGTACCATCAACACATCCTCCAGAATGAATAACAATGCCTACTCCAATTCCCAATAAAACACCACCGTAAACAGTGGCAAGTAGCATCTGTTCAGTAATTGCTTCAATATATTGGAAAACAGACAAACTGCAAGAAAACAAAATCATACTATAAACAGCTCTAACTAAAAAACCGCGACCTAAATTTTTATAACCAATATAGACAAATGGAATATTTAAAATCAATACAAGTAAACTAACAGGTAATGATGTTAATTTAGAAATAATAATAGAAATACCAGTAACTCCACCATCCAAAATAGTATTTGGAATTAAAAAAGTCTCCAAAGCAAAGGCTGCTAAAATAGAACCAAAAGTAAGCATAATAAAAGAAATAACTCTCTTTGTCTTCTGTGCTTTCACTTTTAACAATTCCACCACTCCCTATCATATATCATTATATAATGAATTAAAAAATCTCTCAATAAAAATTTTTAAAAAATTGCAAAAGAAAAAGGAGATTACTCTCCAACTTCTTCAAATTGTGAATTATAAAGATTAGCATAGAACCCGTTTTTCTTAAGTAACTCATCATGCGTTCCTTGTTCTACAATATCTCCATCATTCATAACTAAAATTAAATCAGCATTTTTAATCGTACTTAGACGATGCGCAATAATAAAACTAGTCCTTCCTTCCATCAATTTATCCATAGCTTTTTGAATTAACTCTTCTGTACGAGTATCTACACTACTAGTAGCTTCATCTAAAATTAATATCTTAGGATCTGCTAAAATAACACGAGCGATGGTAAGTAACTGTTTTTGACCTCCAGAAACATTATCTGCTTCTTCATTTAATACCATATCATAACCATCTGGCAAAGTCTTAATAAAGTGATCAACACTAGCTGTATGGCAAGCAGTTTTAACTTCCGCATCTGTAGCATCCAACTTACCATATTTAATGTTGTCTTTAATAGTACCATTAAATAACCACGTATCTTGTAATACCATACCAAACATACGGCGAATCTCACTACGATTAAACTCTGTCACATCTTTACCATCAATTAAAATGCGACCACTATTTAAATCGTAAAAACGCATAAGTAGTTTTACAATCGTAGTTTTACCTGCACCGGTAGGACCAACAATCGCAATCTTTTGACCATCTTTAACTTTCGCACAAAAATCATGAATAATAATTTTATTTTTGTTATACCCAAAAGATACATGATCAAACTCGATATTACCACGTAATCCTTCAGTAGATAAAGGATGTTCAATTGTTTGTACTTCTTCTTTTAACTCCAAGAAATCAAATACTCTTTCACTGGCAGCAACTGCAGACTGAACAGTATTCATAACTTGAGATAATTGATTAATCTGTTGTGTAAAATTACGTACATATTGCGTAAATGATAAAATATCACCTACTTCAATGCGATCTCTAATGACCATATATCCACCTAATATAGAAATAACAACATATCCTAAGCTACCGATAAATTGCATAATAGGATGCATTGTAGTAGATAAGAATTGACTCTTCCAAGCACTACGATATAATGTTTTATTAATTTCATCAAACTTCTTGATAGCTTTGTCTTCTCCATTAAAAGCTTTAACAATATCATGACCACCATAAATTTCTTCAACATGGCCATTAATATGTCCTAAATAATCTTGTTGCATCGCAAAATACTTTTGGCTTCGCTTAACGACAATTCTTAAAACAAACATACAAACAGGAATAATTAATACAGCCGCAATCGTCATTGGAATATTAATAGATATCATCATGATAAAGATTCCGATAATAGTTGCAATACTAGTAATAATCGTAGTAATGGATTGATTTAACGCTTGAGATAAAGTATCAATATCATTAGTAACAATAGATAATACTTCACCATGAGTCTTAGTATCAAAATATTTCATAGGAAGCTTATTTATTTTTTCACTCAAAGAATTACGAAGACGATAAGAAATATCATTCGATACTCCAGCCATAATAACTCCTTGAATACCAGAAAATAGTGCACTAATAATATATAAGCTAATTAAAATAATAACCGTATGATTAATAAGATCAAAATCAATTCCACCAGTATTAGAAATTTTTCTCATTAATCCATTAAATATTTCCGTAGTAATATTTCCTAATATTTTAGGTCCAACAATAGTAAGGACAGTAGAACCAATAGCAAACACAACAACGAAAAACATCGCAAGTTTATAATCTTTTAAATAAGATAGAAGTTTTCTCAATGTTTTTCCAAAGTTCTTTGCTTTCTCAGGTGCACCTTGTCCTCCTGGACCACCATGACCAAAACTAGGCATTCTCTAACTCCTCCTTACTTAATTGTGATAAAGCAATTTCTTTATACACATTACAATTTTTCATTAATTCTTTATGAGTACCAATACCAACGACACGCCCCTCGTCTAAGACAACAATTTTATCCGCATTCATAATTGTTGAAATACGTTGAGCAACAATTAGAACAGTTTTATCCTTGGTAATTTTAGCAAGTTCTCCACGCAATTTCGCATCCGTCTTAAAGTCAAGTGCAGAAAAACTATCATCAAAAACATAGATATCTGGATTTTTTGCAATTGCTCTAGCAATAGATAAACGTTGCTTTTGTCCTCCAGAAACATTGGTACCACCTTGACTAATATCATAATCTACGCCACCTTTAAGTTTAGAAACAAACTCAGTAGCCTGTGCAACATCTAATGCTTTATTTACATCTTCGTCGCTTATATTTTCATTACCATATTTAATATTGTCTTTAATCGTACCAGTAAATAATACTCCTTTTTGAGGAACAAACCCAATTTTCTCACGAAGTTCATGGATATCCACATCTTTAATATTAACACCATCTACTAAAAGTTCACCATCAGTAACATCATAAAATCTTGGTATTAAATTAATTAAAGTAGACTTACCACTACCAGTAGAACCAATAAATGCAGTCGTCTCACCAGGATTTGCAACTAAATCAATATCAGTAATGACATCATAGTCAGCATCTGGATAACGGAAACTTACATTTTTAAATTCAACTGTTCCTCTAGCTTCAGGCTTAAACTCCACTAAATGTTTGCTATTATAAATAGTATCCTTCGTTTCTATAATTTCCATAATACGTTTTGCAGATACATTGGCACGTGGCAACATAATAGACATCATAGAAATCATTAAAAATGCCATAATAATTTGCATTGTATATTGAATATAGGCCATGATATCTCCTACTTGCATTGCTCCCGTATCTACTCCTTTAGCACCTTGATATACAATAACCAAGCATACAAAATTCATAACTAACATCATAACAGGCATCATAAAACTCATTGCACGGTTAATAAATAAATTTACTTTAGTAAGTCGTTTATTAGCTTCTTCAAATCTTTCCTCTTCGTGATGCTCATTAGAGAATGCACGAATAACTGGAAGACCAGATAAAATTTCACGGGTAACAAGATTTAATTTATCAATTAACTTTTGTACTCGATTAAATTTAGGCATAGCAATAACAAATAATGTAACAACAACACCTAAAATTGCAACAACAGCAACACCAATAATATAAGTCATATCAGCATTTGTATTCATTGCCTTTATAACGCCACCAATACCAATAATTGGAGCATAGAATACAACACGAAGCAAGAATACCACAACCATTTGAACTTGTTGTACATCATTTGTGGTTCTAGTAATTAATGATGATTGTCCATAAGTTTTAATCTCATTTTTAGAAAAACCAACAACTTTTGTAAACACTTTATGGCGAAGTGTTCTAGCAAGTCTTGCCGCCATACGTGAACCAATAAATACAATCAAAATACCTACAGCCATTGCCGAAAAAGCAATACCTAACATAATAAGACCAACTTTTAAGATATACATGGTTTGAATATGATCGGTATCAACACCAATTCTCTGATACTCCGCTTTTACATAGCTAACTGCAGCCTGATCAACAATAGTATCTGGAATATCTTTGATTTTTTTATCAATCTGTTGTAACATCTTTTCACGTTCAGCATCTCCCATCATACTAAGAGCCTGAGAAAGACTAACGCCTTCAGGTAAATCAAAAGATACTGTATCACTGTCAGAGCTAGAATTAGCCTCTTGAGAAGCATAAGATAAAATCATCATTGGCTTTGCCATAATAGAACTAATTTTATCTACATTACTATCTTCTTTTAACTCATAAATATCTTCACCTTTATAAGTATCTGTTTTTTCATAATGATTCATAATATATTTAGCATCACTCTTATCCATAAGTAATACTAAAGTATTAAGAGTATCTTCACCAATTTCTGAAATAGCAGCATTTTCAATACCACCTTGTTGTACCCCAACATTAACTATCTTAGACGTATAATCTGGTAATGTTAAATCTAGATATGCTTGTACAAAAAGTAATAAAATAACTGCTAAAACAGAAAAAATAGAACTTTTCAAATACTTAAAAACTTTTAACATTATTTTTCCTCCTTATAAATTCCATAACATAATATATCAACTTTACCCCTATATTGCTCCCTAACAAAAGAAATATTCGTAGACTTTACTGCTTCTGTAATACCAAATAATAAATTGTGCATAAATAAATGGAAAACAAACTCTAAATCCCCTGACTTTAGGTTTTCTAGAGCTATAACATCTTCTACATACAAAAATAAATCATGACCTGGTCTTTCAAACTTTTCTTTATAAATAGAAAAATATAAAAAGATATTTTTTAAAAAACGAGCCAATTGATATTCTTCAATTTTTTTAATAAAAAGATCAAACAATTGCAAAAAAGACTCCCTCATATCTCCATGGCAAGAAACAATAACCTCCCTAGTCATCTTACTTAATACTTTTTTATTTAATTCTAAAATATAAGCAAACAAATCATTCTTATCAACAAAATAAGTATAAAAACTCCCCCTAGAAATTTCAGCAGTTTGAATAATTTTATTAATAGAAACTTCCGTATAAGGAACCTTACAAAACTCTTGTTTTGCAGCATCCAATAGCTTTTTTTGTTTACTATAATCTAAGTTAAAAAAAGTCTGACTAGGCATATTTATCACCTCTAATACAAATAACGTATGACAAGGTGTCATACAATTAACCATTATAGATGACAAGTTGTCATTTGTCAATAATAAAATAAGTAATCAACGACTAATTTTAGTAGCAATAGGACTTCGTACAAGTACCTTTTCTAAAACCATACCAAGTCCTCGATAAGTCTCAGAAGTAACAATATCAGAAGACGTTAAGACTCGCTCTGTATCATCTTTAACAGAACTAGAAACCTGATCAATGGCAAAACAAGAATCAATAAGATGACTATCCCTACTAATTAAATTCTTAATAGAAGAAAGAGATGGAAACACACCTCCAACTATCATAGAAGTCTTTCCTTTCTTATCACTAGGAATCAAATGATCATAGTATTCCCCAAATTTTTTTAAACTACTAGCATTTGTTAAATAAATAGATAAAAAATTCAAATATTGATTATCACCCATAGAAACCACCACCGAATTTCCTACATTAGAAAAGCTTGAGTGTCCTACAACAGGAAGTACATTATCAATTAAAATAGCAGTATTAGTTTCCTCTACAAAAAAACTAGAATACTTATCTCCATGCCAATCAGTCTCTATTCTCTTAGCTCCTTCTAAAGACTGCTTTCCCTGAAAAAGAATAACATCAAAGGGTTCCTGCTCATTATTAATCCAAGAAGAAACAAAAGAGAATTTAGCCTCATCGCGCTGCTTTTTAATTTTTTTAGTTGAAATAAAATTCCTTGGACTCGAAAGATCCAAACTCAAAATCTTGATATCCTTCATAAATTCACCATCCTCATAAATTATAATAAAAAAACTTAAACATTATGCCAAACAAAAATATTTAAGTAAATATAACTTACTTAAATATTCAACTTTTTATTACTTAGCTTTTTTCTTCTGAGTACGAAAATAAAAGAAATATACCAAAAATGCAACAAATAATATAATTAATAAAATCAAAACTACATGAGAATATTGATCCATAATTCCTAGTATATCTTTCCAATTCTTTCCTACTCGATTACCTATAACTAATAAAACAGTATTCCAAATAGCCGAACCAACCGTAGTATACAGCAAAAACTTTGTCATTGCCATTTCACTCATTCCAGCCGGAATAGAAATTAAACTTCTAACAACCGGAATAAACCTACAGAAAAACACAGTTTTGTTACCTTTAGTATCAAACCAACGATCAGCTTTTTCAATATCACTAGCCTTCAACCGTAAAATCTTTCCAACCTTACCAGAAACAATCTTCTTAAGTCTTTCCTTATTTAAAATTTTACCAACATAATACAAAACAATTGCTCCAACAACTGATCCTAAAGTAGAAAATAAAATCATAAGTGGAACTCCAAGTTTAGAATATGTAGTCATAAATCCCCCGAATAAAAGTACTACTTCAGATGGAATTGGTGGAAATATATTTTCTATAAAAATCAAAAAGAAAATACCAAAATATCCATACTGATTCATAATTGAGATAACAAATTCTTCCATAAATCCTCCAAAAATAAATATAGTCTAGTTTATTATAACATATTTCTTTTTTTTAACCAACATGCAATTAAAAATGAAACCAAAAATGAAATAATACAAACAACTAGAAAAGAAAACTCACTTTCTCCAACAACACCTAAAGGTACATTCATTCCCAAAAATGAAGAAATCATTGTAGGTATAGAAAAAACGATTGTAATACCTGCTAAAAACTTCATAATAACATTTAAATTATTGGAAATAATAGAACCATATGCCTCCATTGTGGAATCTAAAATATCTCGATATACAATCGAAGTTTCAATACACTGTTTATTTTCAATTACAGCATCGCTAAGTAATAGTTTATCTTCCTCATACATCGGTAAAATATCTTCAGATTGAAGCCTCTCCAGTACATGGCTATTAGCCTGCAAAGAAGTAAGAAAGTAAACCAAAGTCTTTTGCATATTTAAAAAATTAATCAAAGCCCTATTATTAGTAGAGTTATAAGTATTTTTTTCCATCTTTTGTATATCTTCATCAATTAAATAAAGAGTATTTAAATAAACTTCAGAGGATTTTAAAAAGATTTGAATTAAAAATCTATTCTTCTTATAAGTGAAAAAAGTATCAACACTACCATCAGCAAATTGTTGCATAAACTCATGTTCTTTAAGAGAAACAGTAACCACGTGTAAATTATCACAAATAATAATTCCCAACGGATAAGTAATATATTTATTTTTGATACTTTTATCCTTCATATAAGGTACATCAATAACAACTAAAGTTGCGCCATCTACTTGTTTAACCCGTGGAAGCTCTTTTTCAACCAAAACCTGAGAGATTAAACTACTAGGTATTTCAATCTGGGCAGATACTTTCTCTATCTCCTCATCCGTTGGATTAATCAAACGAATCCAACAATTATCTTCTATCTGTTTACATTCTAATACTTTAGAATCATCAATTTCATTTTTATATATTTTTACCATAACAAACGACCTCAATTCTACTCTATTACTAACTATAATATGGATTAGAAAAGATGTCAAGAAAGCAAAAAGAAAAAGAGCTATAAAGCTCTGTATATCAACTGGTACCATGTACGGGGTTCGAACCCGTGTATACCGCCTTGAGAGGGCGGCGTGTTAAACCACTTCACCAACATGGCATTTCCACGAACAGTATAAGTATAACACACTAAAATAAAGAAAACAAGAAAAAAAGAGAATTTTATTTCTCTTTAACTTTTCCAAATGTTAATACATCTTGACTATGTTCTAAGCTCTTCATAAAGGAATCAATAAATCTTTTATCAGGGTAACCGTTATCATCTTCAGCTTTCATCCTATTAAAGAATATAAGCATATCATCAAATTTATCATCATTGCCATAATAAATTTGATTTTTAATTACACTGCTTAAATATTCATTTCTAAAGCAATCACTTAAATCTAATGTCTCACTAGCAGGAGGATAGGAAGGTAAATAACTTGGCATAGAAATAGTGACCTTTCCAGAAAAATCAGAAAGCAATTCACGTCCATGTTTTTTAGTATAACAATCTACAATTGATGATACTAAATAACCAACCATAGCGATATTATTTACTGAAATATCTAAACTAGGACCTTCAAAGAAATATTCACCTGCTCCATTAAACATATTTAAAGAAAAATGATAAAAATCCCCATCATCATCTTGACAAAGAATTACATCCGTTACAACAGACAATGTATAACGATTCCCTTTCGTACTAGAACATATTCTATCCATTACATCATAAGAAGCACGATATTGTTTTAACCATTCATTACAATAATCGACCAATGTTTTTTCTTGCGACAAAGGCTCAATGCTTTGTGCTTGCATAATTTCACACTCCCGATTGCATATTGTAACACATTCCCCCAAAAAAGCAACAAAAATTGTAAGATTTTGTAAAGTATAAAAAATAGATAATAGCATAAAAAAAATACGTGATAAAATAAGATTGGAGGGATAATAAATGAAAGATTATTTTGGATATAAAAACAAAATATGTGTTGTTACAGGAGCAGCATCAGGAATCGGAAAAAAAACAGCTGAATTATTAATAGAATTAGATGCTGAAGTATACGCTTTAGATATTACAAAAATAGAATTAGAAGGAGCAAAAAAATTTATAGAGGTTGACTTAAGCAGCAAAGAGTCAATTGATCTTGCTATGAAACAACTTCCAGAGCACATTGATTCGTTCTTTGGCGTAGCTGGATTATCTGGAGCAAAAACAAACTATTACAAGACATTTACAGTAAACTATATAGCAAATAAATATATTACCGAAGAATATTTAAAAAACAGAATGTCTGCTGGTGGAACTATTGCTTATGTAACGTCTACTGGCGGATTATATTGGGACAAATATGCACATGAATTTGAAAAATTTACTAATGCAAAAACTTGGGATGAAATGATAGAGGCATTACACAAACAAGCAAAGGAAACCACTTTAGGAATGATGGCCTACCCTTTATCAAAAAGAGCTTTAAATTACTATATGGCAAAACTAGCCATAGAATTAGGGCCTGAAAAAATAAGAGTAAATGCTCTATTACCTGGAAGTACTGATACTGGAATGAAAAAAGAATTTGAAGTAGAAGCAGGCGGAATGGATGCATTAGTTGCCGAAACAGGAACTGCAAAACGACTAGCAACACCTGAAGAAATGGCAGAACCATTAATATTCTTAAACAGTGATATGGCAACATTCATCACAGGACTACCACTAATTGTAGATGCTGGAACAAATGCAATGATTAAGTTGAAGCAAAAAAAAGACCGTATGAATATGAAAGTAGGATCAAAAATATTCAACTTAGAATTCATACAAAAACAGTTAGCAAAACAACTTGAACCACTTCAACAAGAAGAAAGCAATAAACCAATTGAACAGACCAAAAACAATACAGAGGAGCAATCATCCACCGAAAAAGAAAACAATTCAGAAGATACAGAAATACTATAAAAAAACAATTAGATTTTTCTAATTGTTTTATTTTCCTAACATATTAAGTAAATTAATTTTAAACATATCTTTTTCAGGATGAGCTTTAGAAATCATAACTCCTTTGTAAGTAGATAATTCTGCACGATGTCCTTCATCCAAAATCTCTTCAGGAGTAATATTAGTTAATAAAATAATATGCTTCTCTAGATAAACTGTATAATGTAAAATAATTTCACCATGTACTTTAGCAAATAAATCATCAGTAGGTAATTTTAATTCATAAGAAACTGTTTTTGTTTTTTCATCCTTACCAACTTCTTTACCTAGAAAGCTTCCTTTTCTTAATTCTGGATAATAAGAAAAAGTTAATTTTTTATAAGCAAGCATATTGTATTTACGAACAGAACGTTCCTTCTTTCTAAAATCATTCTCATCTAAATATTCAAATATATAACTTTTATTTTCCATAATATATTCAACCTCCCTGATTATAATATGCTTCAGTTAGAACCCCTCTATCCTTGAAGTAAACACATTATAACACAATATCAAAAAAAAGTCAAATTTTTATTCAAATAAAAAAAATAAGGAGAAGCTCTCCTTACTTAGTATACACAAATACCTCTTCCTCTCCTGTAGGATTTAAAGCCATATCTTCAACGATTGCATCTGCAATCTGTTCGTTTGTAACAGTAGATTCAGTATAAGATTCTGTTGTTGTAGAATAATTAACAGTTTCAGCAACCGGTTCCTCATACTCGATAAAAGTTTGGCCATCAACTTCTCCTGCAGTAAAAGTACCCTCTGGTTGATTACTATAATCAGGTTGTTCTTGATCAAATTCAGCACCAGACTCATTTGGATCTGGCAATTCAGAACCATCACCAGTTCCATCAGTAGTGATATTACCAACACTATTATCCAAATCACCCTGCTCATTTGAATGTTGATCATCAAAGTCAGCACCATGACCTAAGTCACCTTCATTAACCGGCTTATCATTACCTGTATTTTGATCTTTATTATTTTCATCTATCTGATTATTGGCATCATCAATTTTATCTTGAAAATCCTGATCATCTTGAGCAATCTCCTCACGAATTTCTTCAGCCTCTTTATCAGCTTCTTCTTGCATTTGTTGTTGATTCTGAGCAGCTTGTGCTTCTCCTTCCGCTTTTGCAGCTTCATTTTCAGCAGCAAACTGTTTATCAACTTCAGCTTCGGCTCTACTTACAGCATCTTCTCCTGCCATTGCAACAGCTTTATTACGATCAGATGTTTCTGTTCTAGTGGTTTCAGTATGATAAGTAGTATCTGTTGTAGTATAAGTATCGACTACTTTAGTAGTAATACTTTGTGAAACACTTCCACCAATAACAAAATTACCATTTGCATCTAAATTGAAATGTCCATTTACCCATTTTTGGAACAAATCATATTGACTAATATCACGATTCTTATCACTAACAAAATAAATATTTTTATCAGTTAATTCTTTTACTTTCGCATTCATAAATTGTTGATATGTTGGAAGACTCTTATCATCTTCAGAACATAACATAATCTGTTCTGCCCTCTCATACTTACCTTGAGCAAACTCACATAAACCTAAATCATTAAAATAAGCAACCGCTTTATCAGATAAAGTATGATCTATTTCCAAATTTTGAAACATTATTTCAGCTGCTGCTACCATAGGAGTAACAGATAATTTATAAGATTCGATATCATCACGTGTCTCAGAATGAGAAATACCAACTTCTCTTACTTCATCACTAATAGGAAAGTCTTTATATAGTTCTTGATAAAACGCATTAACAGCATTTAACTGTTCTTGTCCAGTTGTCTCTTTGCATCTTAATAACAACTCATTATATTTTTGATAAAAAGCCCTTCCTTCTTCTGTATTCAATAAAGAATCCAAATTAACTGGCATATCCCTTGTTTCTAAAACAAAGGCTCCCATCAATTGTAGTGTAGCTTCTTTATAACTATTAGTAAAGGCTGCCGAACTAACTTCCTCGCCATTAAAGATAGCTCGAATTTCTTCTTTAGAAAAATCATTATAAGCTAAATTAATAGCATTAACTTCTTCCCAAGTAAGTACAGCACGCACTCCAGGATGATTAGCTTCTACATACTTATCAGCAAATGTACCATTAAAATAATCTAAATAGTTACCAATTTTAGACATTTCTTGTTGCTGAATCTCACTATTAGTAACTTGTAACAATTGTTCATAAGATAAATTATCTAATATATCGTTCTTAATCTCACCAGAAGCAAGCAGTTCCTTTACTTGCTCTAAAGAAAGTTCACCAGAAGTAATCATTTGTAAAAGTTCTTCATCCGTTAAGTTAGCTAACTCATCCTGTGTTAATTCTGTCTGTTCAGGTTGCGCATTTTTCGCAACATCAGGATTAGCACAACTACCTAATCCAAAAGCAAGAGCTACTGCAGTAGCCGCTGCTGCAAGTCTTTTCCCAAATCCACGTTTTCCTTTTTTCTTCTTTCTAGCTTTTCCATTCTTTCTATCAGAAACACTTTGTACTACATAATCTTTTGCTCTCTTCCTAAGAGGTTTTTTGTCTTTCTTCGTTTCTGCTTTTTTTCTTTTTATTTTGTTCAATTTATCAAGGAAGTGAGTATCACACCATTTGCAAGCTTTACATATTACATGCCAACCGCCCATCAACATGCCTCCAACAAAACCAGCAATACCAGTAGCTACTCTTCTAAAGAATCCTTGCTTTTTCTTTGTACTTGTAGCTTTTTTTACAGACTCAGTATTAGATTTTGCTTTTTGAGAGCTCTTAGTACCCTGAGCAGATTTCGTTTGAGCAGTTTTAGTCTTAGTACCTTGAGAACTTTGCGACTGTTTTGTAGATTTCGTTCCTTTTTTTGTACCAGTAGCTGAAGTTTGAGTAGCTTGTCCACCGAAATCAAAATTGGGAATTTTACAATAATTTTCATAGTTTTTAGTTAATTGTTCTGTAGTAACCTCAGAAATTCTGATATTATCTCTATTGGCTTCCTTCGCAGCCTCACTAATAGAAACCATTTTTACACTTCCATCACGATAGAAAATTGCTGCTTGATTCCAATTAGTTTTATGATCACCAACTTGATCAGTAACTGTAAACTTAACAATATTTAAAATTCTTGAATTCATATTTTATCCCCCTTACTTAATAGGTTTTTTATACCCAGTATAATACCATCCATTATTTAATAGACTAGTATCATTATATTTGCTCCATTTAGTCATAGTCTTTCCAGAATCAAGTAACTTTCTAGTTTTAGTACTTTGGTAACAAACAGTACCATATAATGGCTCTCTTCTAGTTGCTATTTCAGACTCAGTAATATAACCATAAATAGGAATAGTCTTAGTAACTATCTGCCCACAAGAAGCGGATACAGAAGTAGAACTAGAAGAAGAAGTACTACTTGAGCTTCCACCTGGAACTGTTGTCGTATTTGTAACAGAAGTTAAACCTCCGCTTCCCTTCCATTCCCATATTTCATAATAATATGTTGGAAGTGTAGTACAAGTCTCTTCACAATTACTAAAATTAGCTCCAGAAAATCTATACTGTGTGGTAGCGGTATCGGCAGGTGCATTGGCAAAAGCTTGTGTCTTTTTATATACCCATCCACCACTAGATTGTCCACTAGAAGTAACCACTTGCTGAACCACTTTATAATTAGTGGTAGTTGTTGTAGCATAAGTAGTATTATTAATAATAACATAATTATATTTTGAACAAGCCTTCTGAGTATAAGAGCCCGTTTGTTTTAATACTTGCCTTTTCTTCTCATATTTCTTGACATAAGTACCAATTTGTTCTTTTCGGTCATATCTTTGCAACTTCTTAAGACAAGTAGGATCATTATCATTACAATTCTGTTCAGGTGTAGCACAATTTGTTTTACTCCAATTAGACCAACTTGTCCATCTAGAAAATTGTGCATCTTGATTCTTCTGATATTCATATAAATAACCTTTTACTTCTTCAGGCTTATCCACTGGAGTATCAGGATCTTCTTCATCTGGATTTGGTAATTCCTCATCAGGAGTACTAGGAGTGGTCGAAGTATCATTATCACTATCAACATAAACCGTATTATCTACTCCATCTTTAACTGGAACAGAAGAAGTTGGCTTACTCGATTTAATATCAACATCCGTCGTCTTCTTTTCACAAATATAAGAATCACAATAAGTGTAACATCCCAAATGTACTAAGATATAGTCTTCTTTTTCACTATCTTTTAAATTAACTTTTAATAAATACTCGCTATCCATTTTCGTGATTTTTACATAACTTTTTTCGACATCACAAGCTTTATTATTTTTATCTACTAAAGCAACTATTAACTTCTTACCAATCATATCACTTAAAGTCATAGTATCAGACTCACCAACTTCTTTTGGTAGTCTTTCATCAGTATAATAAGAAATTGCTGCTTCTTTCATTCTATCTAAATTATCAGCAAAAATTTGTGAAGTAAGTGGGGAAAGATCAACAGTAGCTTCTTTTGCATTAGTAATAACTGCTGGTTGTACAAACTTAGGCAATGCCCAAGCAAGCAAAAAAGCAAAGATTCCTACCAAAACTAACTTTAGTAAAAAATCTTTGATTGGTAATCCTCTTTTTTCATATTGTTCACTATACATAGTAAATTAGTCCCCCTATCTAAGGCTTTCATGCCTATATGCTAACACTTAGACCCTAAAAAGTCAAGATTTAGTGTTCTTTTAAACGTACTATCGTCTGCCCACCATTAAATATATCAAGTTTAGCCTCTTCAACATAAAGATTATGTTTTAAAACTTCTTGTGTAGCCTTTCTTAACACACCACTTCCGATTCCGTGGATAATAACTACATTTCTTTCTTTCATAATATAACAATCCCTAATAAAATCATTAATCATAATACGGGCATAATCGCGATCAAACCCATGCAAATCTAAAGTAGGACACCTACTATATAAGTTCGTCATAATTTAACACTTCCGTAAGTTCAGGAATAGAAATTCTAGCTCCTACTCTTGTAACAGAAATAGCAGAAGTAATAGAAGCATAGTGGATAGCCATTCTTAAAGAATATCCATTACCAATAAAATATGTAAAGGCTCCATGAAAAATGTCACCTGCACCAGTAGAATCTACCGCTTGAACTGGTACTGTTGGCAAAACTTCATAATTTTCCAACTTGGTAAAGCTCCCCTTATCCTCAAGAGTAATGACTACTGTATTCTGAAAATATTCCTGTAACTTTTCATAACAATAAACTAGACTGTCCCTGTCATTAACATCAATTTTTCTATCCGCAAACTCTTCAGCAAATGTCTTAGAACAAACAACATATTTTACTAATTTCCCAAGACGTTTTGTATCTTCTGTAAGCCTTCCAGCATCAATAACACTAATAGCTAAGGGATTAGCCCTCAATACTGCCTCTGCTGTTTCTGGATGTTCTCCATCGACTAAAATTAAATCTGCATGGATATCTCCACTATGATTTAATTTACGGATAGGATCTTTTTTAGACGTAATAATCGTACGGCTCCCCTTAGAGCGGTTTGCAATAATATAACTACTAGGCGTCATATAATTTGAATGTACCTCTATACATTCAGTAGACGCCCCAACATCACGAAACTCCTTAATAATTTGTTCACCATAATAATCATTTCCAACGGCAGTCATCATAGTAGTATCCATTCCCCATTTGGCTAACAAATAAGCCCCATTAGATGCAGGACCACCACCACACTCAATATGTTCATGAATTCTATATTTTAAATTTTCAGTTGGATAAAAATCCATAGGTAAGGTCGTATCATATGTAGAATGACCAACACACACAACTTTCATCATATCACCTCATTATTCTAATAGTATTATATCAAAAAGACTGTACCATTTCAAAAAAAAGACATAATTTTATACAAAAATACATAAAAAAACTCACTAAAAGCAAGTCTTATATTTTATTTTCTTTCTTCAATTGTTTTATATATTGCTTTTGAGTCTCAATAAAAGTTTCTTTATCTTTCAATAATTCTCTTAATTCTTTTAAAAAAGATTCATATACCCCATCTTTAAAATAAAATTTTGCATAACCATCTTCCCCAAATTTTTTTAGCAAAACATTATACGCATTTAAAAACAAATCTTCATCTGTAGCAGTAGGATCTAATTTCTTACCATAAGTATATGTTCTTCTTAAACATTTCTCTACAGTATTATTTCTATCAGCAGAAGAAACAATTTTTCCATAAACACTTCTAGGGTCATTTTTAGCAGAAGCTCTATGGTCTTCAATCGCTTGTTTAATTATCATTCTTTCTTCATCAGAAAAAAATCTTTTTAAATTTTCATCTTGAAACATAATATCCGCAGATATAATTTCATGCCTCTTAGAATCAATATGATGTCCAATATCATGATAAGCAGCAATCGTATAGACCATATCTAAATTAACATCTAGTTGATTTTCTTTTACTAAATCAAAACTCCTATCGATTACGTACTGAATATGAACAATAGCGTGAGCTGGCTCATTTTGATCGTATTCAGGAAATACATTGCTTTCTATATAATTCTTAAGTTCAGGATTTATCTTCATTTTCGCATCACTATTTTGATTATACTACAAAACAATATGATAAAACATATAAATTTACCGATATCCCAGCAAATATTTCATATCACCATTAATATTTTAGTTTTTCATACGAGAAGTCCCACTCTCAAACTAAATCTACTATCACAGCAATAATAAACAACTTAAAATGAATAAGCTTATTCCTAACACAGCTACAAAAAAAGCCAAGAATAAAATCTTAGCTTCTACTTTAACTACTTAAAATATTATTTATTATTAATTGCAGCTTGTGCAGCAGCAAGTCTTGCAACCGGTACTCTAAATGGAGAACAAGATACATAATTAAGTCCTACTCTATGGCAGAAATCAATTGTTTTAGGATCTCCACCATGTTCACCACAGATACCAAGTTCTAAGTCACTTCTTGTTTTTCTACCAAGAGTAGCTGCCATATCAATAAGTTTACCAACACCCTCTTGATCTACTGTAGCAAACGGATCTTGATCCAAAATACCTTTTTGATAATAATCATTCAAATACTTAGAAGCATCATCTCTAGAGAATCCAAATGTCATTTGAGTTAAATCATTTGTACCAAAACTAAAGAACTCAGCTTCTTCTGCAATCTTATCTGCTAAAAGTGCCGCTCTTGGAATTTCAATCATAGTACCAACTTTATAGTCAACAGTAACTCCTGCTTTATCCATAACTTCTTTAGCAGTATCAACAACAATCTTTTTAACAAATTGTAATTCTTTTAATATACCAACTAATGGAATCATAATTTCAGGATGAACTTCAATGCCTTCCTTTTTAACATTAATAGCAGCTTCAATTACAGCTCTAGTTTGCATTTTAGCAATCTCTGGATAAGTAATAGCTAAACGACATCCACGATGTCCCATCATAGGGTTAAATTCTTTTAATGAATCTACTCTATTCTTTAATGTTTCATAAGTAATTCCTAAACTATCAGCAAGAGGTCTCATCTCTTCTTCTGTTTTAGGTAAAAATTCATGTAATGGTGGATCTAAGAAACGAATAATAACACACTTATCATCCATAGCTCTAAATAAGCCTTCAAAATCTTCTCTTTGATAAGGTAAGATTTTTTCTAGTGCCGCTTCTCTAGACTCCACATCACTAGCAGTAATCATCTTACGGAAATTAAAGATTCTTTCTTCATCAAAGAACATATGCTCTGTACGACAAAGTCCAATTCCTTCAGCACCAAACTTTTTAGCTTGTAATGCATCTCTAGGAGTATCAGCATTTGTACGAACTTCTAAAGTACGATATTCATCAGCCCACTCCATAAATGTTTCAAAATTTCCAGTAATACTTGCTTCTACAGTTTTTACTTGTTCAGCATATACTTTACCAGTACTACCATCTAAACTAATATAATCTCCTTCTTTTAAAATACGTCCATCTTTTAAAGTTAAAGTCTTTTTCTCTTCATCAATAACTAGACCACTACATCCAGATACACAGCAAGTACCCATACCACGAGCAACAACAGCAGCATGACTTGTCATACCTCCACGAAGAGTTAAAACTCCATGAGCAAGGTTCATTCCTTCAATATCTTCAGGTGAAGTTTCTAATCGAACTAAAATAATATCCTCTACTCCATCTTTATGCATACGGATTACATCCTCTGCAGTAAATGCAATATGACCAGTAGCAGCACCAGGAGATGCAGCAAGTCCTTCTGCAACACATTCAGCAGCCTTTAAACTAGCTTCATCAAACATAGGATGAAGTAATTGATCTAATTGTTTTGGATCAACTTTAAGTAACGCTTCTTCCTTAGTAAGCATTCCTTCTTCTACCATATCAACTGCAATTTTTAATGCAGCAGTTGCGGTACGTTTACCATTTCTAGTTTGAAGCATAAATAACTTACCATCTTCAATAGTAAACTCCATATCTTGCATATCTTTATAATGGTTTTCTAGTGTTTTACAAATTTTACTAAATTGTTCATAACATTCTGGCATTACTTCTTTTAATGTATCAATAGATTGAGGCGTTCTAATACCAGCAACAACATCTTCTCCTTGAGCATTCATTAAATATTCACCAAATAAATGGTTTTCTCCAGTAGCAGGATTTCTAGTAAAAGCAACTCCAGTACCAGAAGTTTCACCACGGTTTCCATAAACCATTTCTTGAACATTAACTGCAGTTCCCCATGTACTAGGAATATCATTTAAACGACGATAAGTAATCGCTCTATCGTTCATCCAGCTTCTAAATACTGCTTCTACTGCAGCCATTAACTGCTCTTTAGGGTCTTGTGGAAATTCGCATCCAGCAAGTTTCTTATATTCTTCTTTGTAAATAGCAACAACTTCTTCTAAATCTTCGGCTGTAAGTTCAGTATCAAGTTCTACTCCCTTTTCTTCTTTTATAGCATCAAATTTTCTCTCAAAAGAAGACTTTGGAAATTCCATGACAACATCTGCAAACATTTGAATAAAACGACGATATGAATCATAAACAAAACGTTTATTATTCGTAACCTCACTAAATCCACGAGCAACTTCATCATTCATCCCAAGATTCAAGATGGTATCCATCATACCAGGCATACTAGCACGTGCACCACTACGAACAGATACTAATAAAGGATTCTTTGCATCTCCAAGAGTTTTACCAGTTATTTTTTCAAGTTCATGAATCTTTTCATCAATCTGATTCATAATTTCATCAGATAACTTACGACCATTATCATAATAACTAGTACAAGCTTCTGTAGTTACCGTAAAACCTTGAGGTACTGGTAACCCTATATTAGTCATCTCTGCTAAGTTAGCACCCTTTCCTCCTAATAGATTTCTCATATCTTTACTGCCTTCAGTAAATAAATAGACGTATTTCATTTATTGCCTCCTATTCTCTCTATTTACACCCTAAGTATAACACAGAAAAATAAAAATGAAACTAATTTTTATCGACAGAAAAAAGAAAAAGAGTTATTTTACAAACTCTTTTAATTCATCTTCATCCATGAATCCAACATTCTTCTTAACTTCTTCTCCTTTAGAGAAAATAATTACTGTAGGAATAGACATAATTCCGTAACGTCTAGCAACATCTTCTACTTCGTCAACATTAACTTTATAAGTATCTAAATTCATCTCTTTACTAACACTTTCTAAAATAGGACTTAACATTTTACATGGCCCACACCATTCAGCATAAAAATCAACAACAACTTTATCTTTCTTAATTACTTCATCAAATTCTTTTTCACTTTTTATATAATTCATAAAAAATCCTCCTCATCAATTATTATTCTATCATATTTTATTAAAACTACAAAAATATAAACTATTCATATTTTTCAATAACTTTATCTAATCCTGAAATACCATCTAATTTGTCTAAAACTACTAATTCTCTAGCTGTCTCAGCACTAACCACCTTATATTTCAATAAAATATCCATAGTCTTAACATTAGCTTCATTTTTACTAATATCCCCCTTAGATAAATCCTCACCAAGTTCATATATTTCATTAATAGACGTACTAATATTTTCGGAACTACTAGCAAGAATTGGAGTATCATAAACAATATAATTAGCAAATTTACTATTTTTAAAAATATCAGTATCCTTTAACGGAATAAGTAGTGCTAACAAAACAACAAACACCATAACATATCCAGTGATAAAAGCAACAACTGCACCAATGACTTTAGAAGGTAACCATAAAACGATAGTCATATGAACAATTTTTTGAACAATACCTGATATTTTTACAACAATCATATAGACACTAAATAACAAACTATAAATAATTAAAAAGGCTATTAACTGATAAAGTAAAATATTAAGTACAGTAACTCCTTCTAAGTTACCAGCAAAATTAAAAAACGGTAACCATTTACATAAAACATTTCCTAAAACACCTTTTAATGAAAAGGCTAAAATAAAAACAATAATAATTCCAACAAGAGAAACAACTTCTTTAATAGCTCCTCGCTTAAATCCAATAATTGCACTCATAATTAAAACCAATGCAATTACAATATCCAAAATATTCATAACTTCAACTCCTTACTATTTTATTATAAACGTTTTTCATGTTTTATGCTATAATAATTTTGAGGTGGAACGATGAATATTGTTATTAAAGTAAATGAAGAAACTAAACAAAAAATGATAGAATATTATAAAGATAAAGTACGAGATAAAAAAATCCCTTATGCCATTTTTCAAGCACAAGAAGAAGATACAGTTATTACTTTATATGAATCAGGAAAAGCCATGTTTCAGGGGACTAGCGCTGATGTAGATGCTGCTATGTGGGGAACAGTATTAGATAATACCAAAGAAAAACAAGAAGAACAAAAGAAAAAAGACCAAAAGTATCATAACTGCTCTTCTGTAGGATCAGATGAAGTTGGAACAGGAGATTACTTTGGCCCTATTGTTGTAACTGCGGCTTATGTAAAAAAAGAAGATGTTGAAAAGTTAGAAAAATTAGGGGTTGGAGATTCAAAGAAAATAACAGATGACAAAATTAAAAAAATAACTCCAGAACTAATAAAAATTGTAAAATATAGAAGTATGATTTTAACAAATAAAGAGTACAACGAAAAATATACAAAAGATATCAACATGAACAAAATTAAAGCCATTCTTCATAATAAAGTGTTATATCAATTAATGACCGAAGAAAAACCAAATGTAGACTATATTGTTGTTGATGAATTTGCTAGAGAAAATAGATATTATGAATATTTAAATGGTATTCCTAATATTCAAAGAAATATTACTTTTATGACCAAAGCCGAAGATAAAAATCTTGCAGTCGCTAGTGCTTCTATTATTAGTAGATATATTTTCTTAAAAGAGTTTGATAAACTATCTGATTCTATCCATACTCCTCTACCAAAAGGTGCTGGTCGTGACGTCGATGAAATTGGTGAAGAAATAGTAGAAAAATATGGGAAAGAAAAACTACAAGAGATTGCTAAAGTCAATTTTAAAAACACAGATAGAATATTGCATACCATGATATATTAAAAAAAGAATATGATTTTTAGTCATATTCTTTTTCCATTTCTTTTTTTAACAGCAACATCTTCCCCACTAGTACAAACAAAAGCTGAATCAGTATTAGAATCATAAGAATAATATTCTCGGTCACGAACAAATGCTCTTAACCCCCCTTGTACTTTTAAATTATCTTCAAGTTGGATTAAATTTTCAATTTGTTCTGCAGAAAGAGGTAAAATTTCCACTTTTCCAGGATAAGGATCATATCCACCAATCATAGTCATATCCCTTAGACCATGTTCCGTATTTAACCTAGTAACAGCATTATAACGAAATTCCTTATCCCTATCTTCATGAACAATTCTAGCAGTATCCAAATATTCTCGTCTTAAAAATGTTCTAGTAGAATATTGATCATGACATAATCCATAAGCATTCCTAGGAACAAACAGTGCCGAATCAACACTAAAATCATCAATCGATCCCACTATTTCCTCGGTAGGATAACCTTTATACTCTACCCCTACCATAACTCCCTTATCATTATAAATACTTTTTTTGGAAGATGTAGTATTATTGTATTTTCTACTAACACCATCAAAATTATCTAACATAGCAGTATTCATAGTTAAAGTCATAAATCCACTATCACTAATAGTAGAAATCATTTCAGCAATATCACTAGAATGTATCCACTGACCATTGCTATTAGTATAAGGTTTTTTATTAGTAACCTTAATAACTTGAAGAGTATTAGGTTCATCTAGTGAAATGGACATAGAAGAATCATCGCCAGAAGTAGAAAGGAAACGAAACTCAATTTTTCCATTCTCTTCCCCTACAATAACAGAATCTTCACTATCAAAAAAATTCATCTGACGAATCAAACTTTGAACAGTATCAAAAAGAGCATCATAAGCAGGATTATCTAAAAACTTAGAACTCACACCTAATCCTTGAAGATGACTATTAAGATTTTCTCTTAATTCACTTAAAACATAATATTCCATAAAAAACAACCTCTCCTCAAATTAAAAATATTATAAAATAAAGAAAAAGTCAATAAAACATATTGACTAATAATAGGTATCTAAATATTTTTGATAATTATCTTTAATCTTTTCAATATTAGTTTTACTAGTAGTAATAGTGATAGAAACACTACCTAATTGATCATAAGTATGAATTTCATTATTCTTTAAATCATTAATAACACTATCAGTAATTTGTTTTATATTAACACCCTCTACAGGATTATAATTTAAATAAACTTCATTTTTATCTCTTTCAAGTGAAACATCATTAGCTATTGTATAATAATCAATTCTAACACGAACTTGATTTGTTAAACTATTATCTTCTACAAATTTAGTATCAAAAGAATAGTCATCATAATGAACCAAGAAATCATCTGTCATTGTATATACTTCTTCATGAGTCTCAGTATTAAAACTATTAGGTACATCATTAATAACATTCAAATTTAGAAAATACCAAATAGATAAACCTAGACCAATAGAACTAACTACTATAGAAGAAATAATTGTAATAATAATTCTTCTCTTACTGAACTTTAAATTGAAAATAAAATCTAACATCAATTCAATAAGAACAATTGCAAAAACAATACCACCTAAAAATAATAGAATAGGTCCTGCTAAAAATAATCCTTTAAAAATTAAAACAATCAATAAAACAAGACCAATTAATAACATAATAGTACCAATAATAATAGGTATCAAAAACAAGACAAATAGACATTTCAAACATACTGTTATTGCTTTAACTAATAAATCTAAAAGACTAAAATCATTCTTTTTAACTTTTATTATTTTTACTTTTTTCTTTTCACTACTCTTAGAAGAAGCAGTTTTAGAACTATTATCTTCACTAACTTCTTCGCTATTTTGAGTTTTATCTTCTACTTCTTCTACAATAATTTCTTCATTATCTAAAAATTTAATTTTAAAAATATAAAGAAAAGTAGCTATTGCTAAAATGGCATATCCACCATTAAAGATAAAATTCCAAAACTTAGCAAAGAAAATACTAAACCAATTATTCCCAGTATAAAATAAACTAACTACAATTTCTTTCAATAACATAAATGGTATAGCAAATAATAAAATCACACAGATAATAATAAACACTTGTACACACATCTTAATAATATCTTTTAAACTTTTATGTTCAAATAAATAAATTGTTTTCTTAACATAATTAGTAACACCAGAAAATATTTCTTTTACTACACTACTAGCATCTTTCTTTTCTCTTTCTTCTGTAATATCTTTATTAATTAATACATCCATATCACAATGAAAGAGATTACATATTGCCACTATTTTATCCATTTCTGGATAACTATTACCCGACTCCCACTTTGAAACAGACTGTCTAGTCACACCTAGTTGTTCTGCTAATTGTTCTTGAGAAATCCCTTTTTCTTTTCTCAGTTTTTGTAAGTTTTCACCAAACTTCACCTTTTCATCACCTCGAAAAAAATCATACTATGTTAACCAGTTGCACACTACCAATTTTTAGTTGTTTTTTGTAACTTTTCGGTTGCATTCTTTATTTTTTAATGATATTTGTTCTTTGTAAAAAAGAATAAATATCATCCTTAGTTCCAGAAATAAATCCATCTTTAAATAAAAGAATTCCTGCTCTCTCTTTGGTATATAAGCAAAAAATATTTTTTCCCTCTTTTATTTTCTTTATATTAGGAATTAAATATTCTATTTTATTACCTGTAGAAATATTTTCTACAATAATTTTATCCTCACTAATATTAACTCTATTAACAACATCTTTGCCATTAGACTGTTCCATTAACCTTCGATACTGAATTTTGGCAAGTCTACTTGGCATCAACAATGAGATAATAAGACAGCAAACCATAATACTAATACAAAGAAAAGAAAAATTAAAATCATAAAATAAAATAGATAAAATAATAATCAAAATAGTTAAAGAAAAAAGGAAAAGAACAATAGGTTTATAATATAACCAATAAAATTCTTTTAATAATCCTATATTATACTGATATTCATTAACAACTTTTTTCATAATAAACAACTCCTTCAATTACTTTTCTTATCTTTCATAAAAATAGAATACAATTCTTCTTCACTGCCTTGCTTAAAATTCTCTTTAGAAAGCAAAATTCCCACCTTTTCTTTTGTACGTAAACAAAGAATATTTTTTCTATTTACAATTTTACAAACCGAATCTATTGCATATGTATTTTTATTTTTATTAGAAAGATTTTCAATAATAATATCTTTATCATCGATCGTAACTCTAAGTTTAACTTCTTTACCTTGAGCTTGTTCTAAAAGTCTGCGATACGTTGCTTTAGCAAGAAAATTAGGAAGTAAGAAATAATAAAAACAACCTAAAATAAATACTCCAATACTAAAAAAACCAAAAGTATAGTCTCTATCCATAAAAGAACTAAAACCAGAAATCAAAACTAAAATTAATAATATTAAAAATAGTCTTGTCTGTAAATTACACTGATAGAATTGTTTTAATAAATCTAAATCATATACATATTCATTCACTATTTTTTTCATAAACATCACCCAAAAATATTATATCAAAAAAAGAGGTAAATTTATTACCTCTTAGTCATTATTTTTAACAAATCTGTTAAATTCTTTAATCTCAGGAGTATCCATTTCTGTTTTAGAAAGTTTATCAATCAAAACTTTTTGCTCACGAGAAAGCTTCTTAGGAGTATACACTTTAAAGATTACATACATATCTCCTTTAGTCTTATGATATTTATTATC
Source organism: uncultured Mycoplasmatota bacterium (assembly GCA_900554305.1). GTDB lineage: Bacteria > Bacillota_I > Bacilli_A > RF39 > UBA660 > Faecimonas > Faecimonas intestinavium. The sequence continues at coordinate 52,170 of USGV01000007.1, forward strand.
TACTCCCTTACCACGAATTCGCTGTTTATCCCCACTATTCGTACCAGGAGCAATATTAATCTTAACATTGCCATAAAGTGTTGGTATATCCTTCTTGCAACCAACAATTGCTTCTGTCAACGTAAGAGGAACTTCAACATAAATATCATCATCTTGTCGAATAAACACATCATGTTCTTCTACAACAAACTCTAAATATAAATCCCCGTTTTCTCCTCCATTAGTGCCAGGATTACCCTTACCAGAAACACGTAAACGATCTCCTGTATTAATTCCAGCAGGAATACTAATAGTAATAGTTTTATTTTTCTTAACTTTTCCTTTACCTTTACAATGAGTACATTTTCTCTTAAATGTACGTCCAGTACCGCCACAATCAGGACAAGTACTTTTAGATAAGAAAGACCCTAAAATCGTATGTTGTTCTGATGTAACAGTACCACTACCATGACATGTAGAACATTGTTCTTCGCCAAAACCACCTTTACCATCACATTCATCACAGTCTTCTACAACATCTAAATCAAATTTTTTCTCACATCCAAAAACAGCTTCATCAAAATCCAAATCCATTCTCATCAATACATCGCTTCCACGACGTGATCTATTTCCACGGCCAGTAGAATTTCCGCCACCGAATCCAAATCCAGAAAAACCACCTGCTCCTCCAAAAATAGAATCAAAGATATCACCAAAATCAAAGTCTGAAGCATCAAAACCTTGATAAGAATATCCTCCGGCTCCTCTAGATCCATTTCCTACTCCAGCATGGCCATATTGATCATACATCTTACGCTTTTGCTCATCTGACAAAACAGAATAAGCTTCTTGAGCCTCTTTAAACTTTTCTGCAGCTTCAGGATTATCTTTATTTAAATCTGGATGATATTGTTTTGCTTTTTTACGAAAGGCACTCTTTATTTCATCTTGTGTTGCTGTCTTACTAACACCAAGTACCTCATAATAATCACGTTTATCCGCCATATCTACACCTCACTACTCTTCATAATATATTTTTCTAAATTGATTTAGTGTATCCTTAAAGTCATTCATAGCACTTTCAAAAAATTTAGCATCACGTAAATCAATGTCAATAATCTTTAAAACTTCTAAAGGATAATCCCTACCACCTGAAGATAAGAATTCAATATATTTTTCTTTAAATCCAGGTGTATTATGAATAATATTATCAACTATATAACAAGAAATTGACAAACTTGTTGCATATTGATAAACATAGAATGAATTATAAAAATGAGGAATTCTTAACCATTCATATCTAATTTCATCATCAACAACAACAGAAGGTCCAAAATAATCTTGATTCAATTTATAATATAAATCACATAAATAATCACTAGTCAAAGTATTTCCAGCATCAACATACTCATGAACTTGTTGCTCAAATTCTGCAAACATAGTTTGACGATATAAAGTACCTTTAAATAAATCTAACTTAGCATTCAAAATACTTAACTTCTCTTGTTTATCAGTAGCATGTTCTAACATATAGTGATTAAGTAATAATTCATTTGTAGTAGAAGCAATTTCAGCTAAAAAGATAGGATAATTAGCCTGAATATACGAATTATTCTTAATAGTATAATAAGAATGCATAGAATGTCCTAATTCATGAGCTAATGTACTAACATCATCATAATTTCCTACGAAGTTTAAAGAAATATAAGGAAGAGAATCATAAACACCAAAAGAATATGCACCCGTTCTTTTACCCTTATTAGGATATTTATCAATCCAACGTTCAGAAAAAGCTGTTTTTAAAACTTTAATATAATCTTCCCCTAAAATTTTTAAAGCATCTATAACAATATCTTTTGCTTCATCAAAAGTATATTTCTTATCAGATTCAGAAATAACACTAACATATCCATCATATAAGTGAAATTCATCAAGTCCTAAAATATTCTTTTTCAAATCAAAATATTCATACAAAGAACTCAAATTTTCTCTAACTGTTTTAACTAAATTATTATATAAAGCAACAGGAATCTTTTTAGAATCCAAATACATTTCTATAGAACTATCATACTTTCTAATTCTACTAGTAATAGCATCATAATTAACATTCGTATTATAAGTAGAAGTTAAAGTATTCTTCATTTTAGCATAAGAAAGCATTAATTTAGAGAAGGCATTCTTTCTAACTTCGCGATTAGAAGAACGAATCAAGCTAGAATAATTAGCTTCACTTAACTCAATTTCATTTCTATCTTCTCCTTGAATCATACCAAATTCCATATCAGCATTTCTTAAATAACCAGAAGTCTCTGAACTAGCATCAAAAATTGGTTGATAACTAGATAATAATCCCTCTAATTCTTCAGATAATAAATGCTTTTTCTTATTAAAAACAGATCTAAGAAAATAATCATATGGCTTTAACTCTTCATACTTATCCAAATAACTAAATACTTTTTCTTCATCCATATTCAAAATTTTAGGAACAACAAATGAAGTTTTTTCATTATACTCTGCACAAACTTTAGCCACATCACCAGACAATTTTTGATAAGTACTAACAGAACTGTCCTCATTCTTTTTACAATAAGAATAAACAGTTAACTTATCGACAAGTCTAGAAGCTGTCTCATCATGTTTTAGATAATCTCTAAAGTTCTCTGCACTATCTAAAAAACTATCCTGCATAGAGGCCAAGATGTCTATTTCATTTTTTAACTTCTCAATATCATTAGATACTTCATCCATATTCTTATAACAAGCTTCCATATTCCATTTATCAGGGGTAGCAATTTCTCCTCTAGTCTTTATCTTATCCATATTCTCTCCTTATATTACAATATGAAGAAGTAGTCATTATTGGCTACTTCTCATATTTTTTTATTCTTCTTCGATATCGGCTTCTTGAACATCATCATCAGATTTTTTATTCTTTTTCTTGTCTTTCTTTTTATCTTCTTCATCAGCTGATTCTTCTTGTTGTCTTTCTTTAGCAGCTTGTTCATAAACTTTAGTTGCTAAAGCCATAGCTTTTTCTTGAAGTTTATCTTTATATTTCTTGATATCATCCATATCATCTTTCTCTAAAGCTTTCTTCAAGTCTTTAATTAAATCTTCTGCTTCTTCTTTTTCTTTCTTATCAGCTTTATCTCCAAGATCTTTAATAGCCTTTTCAGTTTGGAATACTAATTGTTCAGCTTCGTTTTTAACTTCAGCTTCTTCCTTACGTTTTTCATCAGCTTCTTTATTTTCTTCAGCTTCTTTACGCATCTTTTCAATTTCTTCATCAGTTAAATTAGTAGAAGATGTAATTGTAATTGATTGTTCTTTATTTGTACCAAGATCTTTAGCAGTAACATTAACAATACCATTAGCATCAATATCAAATTTAACTTCGATTTGAGGAACACCACGAGGTGCTGGTGGAATATTTCCTAATTGGAATCTTCCTAATGTCTTATTGTCAGCTGCCATTGGTCTTTCACCTTGTAATACATGAACATCAACAGCAGGTTGATTATCTGCAGCAGTTGAGAACACTTCAGACTTAGAAACTGGAATAGTTGTATTTCTAGGAATTAATGTAGTCATAACTCCACCTAATGTTTCAATACCAAGTGATAATGGTGTAACATCAAGTAATACAATATCATTAACATCTCCAGTTAATACACCACCTTGAATAGCAGCACCCATAGCAACAACTTCGTCAGGGTTAACTTCACGAGATGGTTCTTTTCCTAACTCTTTAGTAATTAAATCATATACCATAGGTACACGAGTAGATCCACCTACTAAAATAACTTTATCAATATCTTTCTTAGTCATCTTAGCATCTTTTAATGCCTTACGAACTGGTTCAAGAGTAGACTCCACTAAATCAGAAATTAAGTCTTCAAATTTAGCACGAGTTAAAGTCATATCTAAGTGTAGAGGTTCTCCGTCGTCACCTTTAGCAATAAATGGTGCAGATACTTGCGTAGATACCATACCAGATAAATCTTTTTTAGCTTTTTCAGCAGTTTCTTTCAAACGTTGCATAGCCATTTTATCTTTAGATAAATCAACACCATTTTCTTTCTTGAACTCGCTTACTAAATAATCCATAATAGCTTCATCAAAGTCATCTCCACCTAAATGGTTATTACCATTAGTAGCTTTAACCTCAAATACACCATCACCTAATTCAAGAATAGATACATCAAAAGTACCACCACCTAAGTCATAAACTAAAATAGTTTGACCTTCATCTTTTTCAAGACCATAAGCAAGTGCTGCTGCTGTTGGCTCATTGATAATACGTTCAACTTCCAAACCAGCAATCTTACCAGCATTCTTAGTAGCTTGACGTTGACTATCATTAAAGTAAGCAGGAACAGTAATAACTGCTTTATCAACTTTTTCACCTAAATAGCTTTCTGCATAATCTTTGATATAACTTAAAATCATAGCAGAAATCTCTTCTGGTGTATATTCTTTTCCCTCAAGTTCTACTTTCTCACTAGTTCCCATCTTTCTCTTAATAGAACTTACTGTATTTTTGTTTGTCAAAGCCTGTCTTTTAGCAGCTTCACCAACAATTCTTTCTCCTTTTTTAAATGCAACTACAGAAGGAGTTGTTCTACTACCTTCAGGGTTTGGAATAACCTTAGGGGCACCAGCTTCCAATACTGCAGCACATGAATTAGTTGTACCTAAATCGATACCAATAATTTTACTCATATTTCATCTCTCCTTTATTTACTATTTACTTTTACTGAGGCAGGACGAATTACCCTACCATTTAATTTATATCCTTTTAATAAAACTTCTGTAACAACATCATCATCCATCTCCTCGATAGAATCTGTCATTAATGCTTGCTCTTGACTAGGATCAAAAACTTCACCTACACGATTAATTTCTTCTACTCCAAATTTCTTTAGAATTTCCATTAAATTCGCATACATCATCTTAAATCCATCCAAGAACTTAGATAACTCATCAGTTAAATCATTATCATCAAGTTTAATAGCTCTCTCAAAATTATCAACTACATTAATTAATTCTGTAATTAAATCTTGGTTTGCAAACTTTAGCATATTAGCAGTTTCCTCATCTTTTCTCTTACGATAATTAACAAGTTCTGCTTGTGTCAACTTAACTTTATCAACTAAAGCTTGATTATCAGATTGCAATTGTTTTATTTGATCAAGCAACTTTTCATTCTCTTCTTTTAATTTAGAGTCTTTTTTGCTTTTCTTTTCTTTTTTTACTTTTTTATCTTCTCCTACTCCTCCAGGAATAGGTTTTTCTTCTTCCAACATTTCTACTTGCTGATTTTTTTCTTCCATCTTTTCTTCTTTATCCATAAACTACCTACCTTTCTATATTTTCTTTCATGTATTCAAGCATAGAAACAACTCTGTCATATTCCATTCTTTTCGGACCAATAATCGCAAGCGTTCCTTCTTGATTACCATTTTTAAATCTAGTTTTAATAACGGTAACATCATCATCGATTTTACTCTCGCTACCAATATATACTTTAATATTATTGTCATCATCTTCTTCAATTTTATGAAGAAGGTCCGGATTATCAAGTTTACTAAACACAGACTGAATTTTTTCAATATTACTAAATTCAGGTTGCGTTAAGAACTTATTTTTTCCAACAACATTAACCTCTTGATTAGTAAAATCGCTAAATACATGATAGAAGGCATTATATAGTTGTTCATGTTGCTTTACATATTTACCAATAATAGGTTTTACTTCATACTCTAGTTTTGCACTAACTTCATCAATAGGAGTACCAGCAATTAAATTATTAATTAAATTAACTGTCTTCTTTACTTCTTCCAAAGATACATCCTGTAAACGAATATTTTTATGTTCAACATGACCTCTATCAGTAATTACAATTACAATCATACTAACATCATCAATTGGAACTACTTCTATTTGTTTAAGAAGGTTCTCATGAGAAGTACTACCAAGTACTACTGTAGTATAATTAGTCATATCAGAAATTACCTGTAAACTCTTTACTATAACATCTGATAAAGCAAGCTGTTGGTTATGAAATACCGTTTGAAGTTTTAACATATCTTCACCAGTCATTTTTTTAGGTTCCATTAAATGATCAACATAATAGCGATATCCATCTTCACTTGGAACTCTTCCTGATGAAGTATGCGTTTTCTCCAAAAGTCCTGCTTCTTCTAAAGCAGACATTTCATTACGAACAGTCGCACTAGAACATTTCAATGTTTTAGATATAGTCTTAGAGCCAACTGGAATTGGATCTTTAATATATTTTTCAACAATCAACTTTAAGACTTTACATTGCCTATCCGTTAACATGACTTACGCCTCCTACTACTAGCACTATTATTCTACGAGTGCTAATTGTATTATATGACAACCTTTAGCACTTGTCAATGATTTGTGCTAATTTTTTTATAAAAAAAAAAGCAAGTTTTAATAACTTGCCACAACAAACTTCCACCTTTGAAAATGATTACTAGAAGAAGTCAAACTATAAAGTGCGGTAGATGTAACACTTGTATACCCAACCCTAATATTACTCGTACCAACTGGAGATATAGTATAATAACCATTTCCTAATGGATTAATTGTAAGATTTTGAATATTTGCTGAAAAATCCGGATCATTTAAATAAACCAAAGAGGTATTAGAATCCAATACAATAAAATCTTTCTGAGCTTGTGTATTTTGAATATGGTAATAGCTACCATTCTTATAAACTCTCCACATTTGACTATCTTCACCAGTAAACAACTCTAATGTAACAACATAAGTTTCTCCTTCCTCTTTCAAAGTTAAAACCTTGTTATCACTCGCAGAAGAGAAAATATAATAATTCCCTTCCGGTAGAGCTCCTGTAGAATCATACTGAAAAGTATTATAACGTATTCCATCACTCGTTTCATATTCATTCTGCTGACCAGTAGACGAAGTGTCTGTACTAACTTTACGTAGCGGAACCCAATTACCATTATCAGACTTTACAGATAACTCATGTCCAGTAACTCTAGAAGATGTGCTAGTATAAGAATAATTGTGCCATACAGCAATTTCATCTAAATTCATAGTAGAATTCAATCTATAAGTAACACACTTTTCACCACTACCATTAATCGTAGCATAAGTGCCAGGAGCATCAGCCTTTCCATCATTAATAATAGAACGTTTATCACTAGCAAGAGTACCACCACTTGTACCAACATAAGTAAGTGTCTGTCTTACTCCGTCTTTGATTGCCTGAATTTCTAACCAATTCGCAACATTAGTTCCACTACTAGAACCTGTAACACAATCACGAATATACCTAACATTATTTAAAGCTGGATTACTTCCTCTTCTAGGAGGATTACTAATATCGTTATTAGATACCTTTGTAATCTTAAACTTACCAGCACCAGAATTCACTCCAGCAATCATCATACCATTATAGATAACTGGAGTAAATGTTTCCAATTTCATTGAACCATCAGCATTATATTCACCACGATGAATTGTAAATGATTTTGATGTCTGCCCTGTAGAAGACCGAACACCAGCATATCCTGCAATGTAAGAAGAACCTCCACCAGTACTAGTAGAGCCATCATATCCTCCTCCACCAGTAGAACTTGCATTTCCTACTGTCTGCGTTCCTGGACTACTACCTTGACCCGCAATAGCACCACCATTACCGGCAGAACCTCCACCACCGGCTACCATGATGCGAGAATTCTTAGAATCTGTATCATTCCAATCACCAGAAATAAGACGTACATCAGTAGCACCACCACCTTTAGTAGTACCACTATTAAAGGTTGTACCTGAAGATTTTCCTTGCTCTCCAGCATAAAAATAAAGATAATCATTATCCTCTAAATAAATAATTCCAGAAACATAAGCTCCCTTACCGCCACTAGAACCATAACCAGATGCGCCCCATAATTCTATTTTATACCAGCCACCCTCTGGAGCAATATATTCTCTTCCTTGAGCATCTACTACACCGCCCGTATGACCACCTTCCGTATTAGTAACGCTCAATCGATTAAGTTCATCTTCCACTTTATCTACAAATGTAACAGTGTTGTGTCGATTAGTGCTCAAATTTCCAAATAAAGCCAAAACAACTAATAAAGACATTATCATAAGTCCATACAATAATGTCGAAATAGCAAAACCACGATTATTTAACTTTCTCATATAATCACCTATCTTACGATTATTTTATCATACTCGTCGCAAGATAGCTACCCATTTATCACCATATTTTTTGCTCTTGACAATTTCCAAAGTGGAAGGATAAATAATTTTTTCCAACTTGTCACTTTCAGCAACAATAATTCCACTAGAGCTCAAAAGATGAAAGTCCATAATATCAATAATGCTTTTTGCGACAAAATCAGTTTGATAAGGAGGATCAAGAAAAATAATATCAAAAGTAAGACCAGCATCAGAAAATTCATTTAAAGCCCTTCGATAATCCATACAACAAACAGAAACATCGCAGGCTCCCAAATTACTAATATTATTCTGAATAACACGATAAGCCTTTCGATTTTTATCAACCAAATAAGCATATTTTGCCCCTTGACTTAAAGCTTCTATTCCCAAATTACCGCTACCAGCAAATAAATCTAAAACAACAGCATCATTAAGCCAAGTCTGAATCATGGCAAATAAACTTTCTTTCACCCTATCCATAGTCGGCCTAGTACCAACAATGTCAAATCCTTGTAAATTACGTCCCTTATATTTTCCACTAATAACTTTCATGCTATCACTCTTTCTTACAATCAAACTCACCACGAAGAATTTTAAATTTCTGATTAATACCAAGGATTAACAAATTAACATTAGTTTCTTGTTCTTTATACGCCAAAAAAGAAGGCGAACTTTCAATCTCCTCTTTTACTTTCTCCGAAGGATATTGTTTATAACTTTCTATTTTAGAAATAAGACTTATATCATTAAAAATATTTTCCTTTTCTTTTAAATATTGAACAACAACATCTTCTTTTGATATTTCCCTTTTTAATTGTTCTAATTTTTCAATTAACTCTTCCATACCACTATTTTATCATAAAATCTATTTTAATACATCTATAAAAGAAGAAAGCATTTCAATATTTCCTACAAACCTTTCTAATCGATCTGGAACAGTTAATTTAAAATGTCTCTTAGCAACTTTCTCTAATTCTTTTATAGTATCAGGATTCCTATTTAATTGTTTATACCAAGAAGAGTCAACACTCAAATAAGAATGAATTACAGGATTACTTTTAATTGCATGAATAGTTTTAATATCCATAATCAATCATCAAAATGCTGATATAATGGTCGTGGCTCATAAGTAGCAGCGGAAGCACTTTTGCCAATACCTATATCTTGTAATACTCCTAAAGCCTTCTGAATATTAGTAATACCCTTTTGAACAGAATCCAAATCTATATTCTTAACATGATTTAGCAAATCTTTAAAATTAGTAGAAAGTTCAGAAAGTTCGGTTTCCCTATTGGTAACATTAGAAGAAAAGTAGTCATTCCAAATACTACTATTTTCTCCATAAATCTCATATAACTCATATAACCGCTGCCAATTTGTTTTTCCATTCATAACATAATTAGCAAGTTCTGTATGACTTCTAGCAAAAGATTTAAAACTCTCTTTCGACATATTTACCACCACTACAGTATATGAAAAAAAGAAGAAAATTTTCTCCTTTTTTCCTAAATTCAAATTTCAACCGCACCACCTGGTGCGGCTTTTTGATACAATA
>USGV01000008.1 GCA_900554305.1 uncultured Mycoplasmatota bacterium
TTTTAAAAATAAATGATATAATTATCTAAACAACAAATAGTAATTTGAAAGTGAGGATTACATATGCATAAAGGAAAAACTGGAATATTATTAATAATATTAGGAAATATATTGTACTTGGCTTATACCTTATTTTGTGGTAATGAAGTTACACCATTTAGTGAATTTAGTTCAGGTTTGTTATTAGGTTTATCAATAGGAATTAATTTAACAGGAATAATATTATTGGTACTATATATTTCAAAAAATGAAAAAAATAAATGATTATATAGAAAGGAAAGGTGGCAAAAAAATGTATAAAACAGTTGTTATAGATTATTCGCCAAAAGCAGATAATATGGCACAAAAAGTAGAAGAAAAAGCAAATGAAATGTTAGAAAATGGCTATGAGTTAGTTACAATGTCAATTACAGGAACGGCAAAAGCAATTTTAGTATTTAAAAAGTAAATAAAAAAGGAGTTTCTATGAATAGTATTATAATATATGGTTCTCACTATGGGACAACAAAACAATACGCAGAAGAACTTTCAAAAAGAACTAATATAAAAGCAATTTCTTTTAAAAAATTTAATCAACAAATAAATGATTATGATAATATTATTTATTTAGGTGCTTTGTATGCCGGTGGAGTATTAGGGATGTCAAAAACACTAAAAAAATTAAATAATATTTCAAACAAAAAAATTCTTATTGCAACAGTTGGTCTTTCGGACCCAACGGATGAAGTAAATAAAAATAATATAAGGAATAATATAAAAAATCAGATACCAAAAGAAGTTCTTGAAAAAGCAAAAATCTTCCATTTAAGAGGTGGAATAGATTATTCAAAATTAAACTTTGCCCATAAAACTATGATGAAATTGCTTTATAATGCAGTTAAGAATTTACCAAATGAAAAGCAAACAGCTGAAGATAGAGCAATGATAGAAACTTATAACAAAAAGGTTAATTTTATTGATTTTTCTAGTTTAGATAAGATAGCTAATGAAATACAAAAATAAAGACAAATTACAACTTATAAAGTAGATTTATTCTACTTTTTCTTTTGGATTAAAAGTATGATATAATGGAATAGATTTAAAACGAGGAAGTGATAATTATGGCAAATGAAGAAAAAGGATTTCAAAAGAATAATATTCATTGGTATCCAGGACATATGGCTAAGACGAAAAGAGAGATTAAAGAAAAGTTAGATTTGATTGATATTGTTTATGAAGTTATTGATGCTAGAATGCCTAAATCGTCTAAGATTGTTGATATTGATGATTTGATAAAGAATAAGCCTAGAATTTTAATTATGACAAAATATGATTTATGTGATAGGAAGGAAACTGATAAGTTTATTTCTTACTATGAGAATTTAGGATATCAAGTAATTCCTGTAGATTTGATGAGTGGTACTAATGTAAAAAAAATTATAGAGGCTAGTGAAGTTGTTTTAGAAAGTGAAAATGAAAAGCGGAAAGCTAAAGGGTTAAAACCTAGAAATATTCGAGCTTTAATTTTAGGAGTACCTAATGCTGGAAAAAGTACATTAATTAATCGTTTGGTTGGGAAAAAAAGTGCTGGTGTTGGTAATAAGCCTGGGTTTACTAAGAGTTTAAGTTGGATTCGTATTCATAAAAATATAGATTTATTAGATACACCTGGTATTTTATGGCCAAAGTTGGAAGATCAAGAATCTGCTCATGTTTTAGCAAGTTTCTCTTCTATTAAAGAAGAAATTTTAAATGAAGATCAAATAGCTGCGTTTATTTTGAAAAAATTGTATGCTTTATATCCTAAGGCTTTAGAAGAGCGTTATGGTATAGATGAGTTAGATGATGATTTGATTGAAGCATATGATATTATTGCTAGTCGTAGAGGAGCACTTACTAAAGGTGGAGTTGCTGATTATGAAAGAGTTTCTCGTATTATTTTGCAAGACTTTAAAAATGGATATTTTGGACCTATTACATTTGATAGGTTGACAGAAAAAGAATAAAATAATTATTCTTTTTTTATATTTGTGATAGAATAAAAATGGATTTGAGGTAAAGTTATGACAAAACAAGAAATATTTGAAAAATTAGAAGAATTAAATTTAGACAAAAGTAAATATATTATTATTGGTGGTGCTAGTTTAGTATGTCAAGATGTTTTAGATGAGACTGAGGACATTGATCTTGCCTGTAGTAGAGAAGTATTTGATTCTTTGGATTGGCCAGTAAGGGTAGAATATGGTTCTGAAATAAAATATAAAGACTGTTTTGATATTGATTATAATTTGTATGATTTAGAGCATATAGATATTATTGATGGATATCAATGTAGTGATTTAGTTGCTTGTTATGAGTTGAAAAAAAGTATGAATAAGCCAAAAGATAAGAAACTTATTCAGAAATTAGAACTTATGGTATGTAGTCGTGATAATTATTATTTTGAACGTAAATTAAGAGAACAGGGTATTACATTGGTTGCTGGTGTTGATGAAGTGGGGCGTGGTCCTTTAGTTGGACCTGTTGTTGCAGCTTGTGTTATTTTGCCAGAGGATTTTTCTTTAGATGGGCTTACTGATTCTAAAAAGTTAAGTGAGAAAAAAAGAGACTATTATTATGATGAAATTATGAGGCAAGCTGTTAGTGTTGGTGTCGGCATTATTTCAGAAAAAACGATAGATGAAGTTAATATTTATGAAGCAACAAAACTTGCGATGAAAGAAGCTATTTCTAATTGCAGTGTTAGACCAGAACATATTTTGATTGATGCTATGCCATTATCTATTGATATTCCAACTACTTCTATTATTAAGGGTGATTTTAAAAGTATTACGATTAGTGCTGCTAGTGTAATTGCTAAAGTTACTAGAGATAGGATGTTAGATGAATTAGATAAAAAGTATCCGATGTATGATTTTAAAGATAATAAAGGATATCCTACTAAAAAACATTTGGAAGCAATTGATAAATATGGTATTATTCCAGAACATCGTAGGAGTTATGGTCCAGTGCGGGATTATGTAGAAAAACAGCTTTCACTTTTTTAAGGTTATTTGTCGTTTTGTATAATAATATAAGTGAAGAAAATATTTTGTTGACAAAATTATAAAATATTAGTATAAGTATATAGAGTTAAGGAGGCGTTTCATGTCAAAGAATTTAGTGATTGTCGAAAGCCCAAGTAAAAGCAAAACCATCGAGAAATACTTAGGTAAAGATTATAAAGTTGTTTCTTCTAAGGGACATATTCGTGATTTAGCAACAACTGGTCAATATGGGCTTGGTGTTGATATTGAGCATGGATTTGCACCTAATTATGTTCCTATTAAGGGTAAAGGTAGCATTATTAAAGAATTGAAGAAAGACGTTAAAGATAGTGATATGATTTATCTTGCAAGCGACCCTGACCGTGAAGGAGAGGCAATTGCTTGGCATTTAAAAGATGCTTTGGGTATCAAAGATAATCAATATAAGCGAATCTTATTTCATGAAATTACGCATGATAAAGTATTAGATGCTATCAAACATCCTACAGTAATAGATGATAATTTAGTTAAAAGTCAAGAAACTCGTAGAATTTTAGATCGAATTATTGGTTTTCGTCTTTCTAAGTTATTACAAAGTAAAATAGGAGCTAAAAGTGCAGGTCGTGTACAAAGTGTAGCATTAAAACTAATTGTTGATCGTGAAAGAGAAATAGATGCTTTTAATCCTGAAGAATATTGGACGATAACTGCAATATTTCCAGATTATGAAGCTGTATTATTTAAATATAAAACTGATGATATTGAGTTAAAGTGTGAAGAAGATGCTAATCGTGTTCTTGAGGCACTTGGTGATATCTATATTGTAGAATCAATTGAAAAAAAGGAAAAGTCTAAGAAAAGTAAATTTCCATTTATTACTTCTACATTACAACAAGAAGCTTCAACAAAGTTAGGCTTTCCAGCAAAGAAAACTATGAGTATTGCTCAAAAGTTATATGAAGGTGTAGATTTAGAGAATGAAACTGTTGGTTTAATTACTTATATGAGAACAGATTCTACTCGTTTATCTGATGATTTCGTTATACCTGCTAGAAAATATATTGAAGAAGTTTATGGTAAAAATTATGTAGGTTTTGCTAAGCAAAGTAAGAAAAAGGATAATGTACAAGATGCACACGAAGCGATTCGTCCTACTAGTGTAATGCGTACACCAGAGAAAGTTAAACCATTTTTAAAACCTGATGAATTTAAATTATATTCTTTGATTTATAAACGTACACTTGCATCACTTATGGCAGATGCTAAAGTAAATCAAACAACAATTATTTTTGATAATAATGATTATAAGTTTAAAACTACAGGACAGCTTTTACTATTTGAAGGTTATCTAAAGATATATAAAGACTATGAGTCAAGTGAAGATAAGATTCTTCCTGAAATTAATGATAAGCAAGAGTGTGTTGCGACAGATGTTTCTAGTGAACAACATTTTACTAAACCTCCAGCAAGATATACAGAAGCTAAACTTATTAAAGAATTGGAAGAGTTAGGTATTGGTCGTCCTTCTACATATGCAAAGATTATTGATACGATTAAAGAACGTAATTATGTAGAAATGGTGGATAAGAAATTTAAACCTACGGAGATGGGAATTGAAACTACAGATAAATTACAGGAGTTTTTTAGTGACTTGATTAATGTAGAGTATACTCGTGATATGGAAGAGGATTTGGATAAAGTTGCTGAAGGAAAAGAAGTATGGAATGAGTTATTAGCTAATTTTTATCAGCTATTTGAACCTCGTGTTAAGAATGCTTTTTCCGATATGGAGAAGAAGGCTCCAGAAGAAACTGGTGAAGTTTGTCCAGAATGTGGTAGTCCATTAGTTGTTCGCAATGGTCGTTATGGAGAGTTTGTTGCATGTTCTAATTATCCAACATGTAAATATATTAAGAAAGAAAAAGTAGAAGAAGTAGTTATTATGGATTGTCCTAATTGTGATGGTAAAATTGTTGAAAAGAAGACTCGTAAGGGTAAAATCTTCTATGGATGTCAGAACTATCCTAAATGTAAATTTGCCTCATGGGATAAGCCAGTTCCTGGAAAATGTCCGGAATGTGGTAATTACATGATAGAAAAAAACGGCAAGATAAAGTGTAGCAATTGTTCTTATGAAGAGAGTCAATCTTAGCTAGATTGATTTTTTTCGCTTTTTATGTTATAATAAAGCCAAATTAGGGGGGGATATTATGGCCGGTGGAAATATTCAATACTTTTTAGTAGCACAAGAGAATGAACATCAAGATTTTTCTATTATTCCTATTTATACTAATGACTATTCTGATAAAGATGGTTATGAAATGTCACGATCTGGTAAGTTAGAGAAAATAGATTTATTTACTACTCGCTTCGGTAGTGAAGATCATTTGATTAATTATTTGTATGAAGCAGGTAGAATTAGTAATAAGGATGTTAAACTTTATATTGTATTTCAACCTAAGAAAAATAGTGATTTAAAATTTTATGAAGTTTTATACAACCATAATAATAATTCAGACATAGTGGATTTAAGAAATATAGCAGCTTTTAGCTTAGGAATAGGTGGAGATAAACCTTATTATAGAGCGGAAAATATATTACGTAGATTTTATGCTTTAGCAGATCAATCCAATCAATTTTATAATATGTTAGCTTCTAATATGACTAATATTTATGGTAAGTTTTTAGATTATTTTAAAACTAAACATCGTTATGATGGTGTAGAAGAGCTTAGAAAGTTTGAAGGCGGTTGGGCATTTCGTTCTTATACTTTGCTTAGAAATCTTGTTGAAGCTCAGGAAAGATATAAAAACTTAATGACTATGCGTGGAAACGTGTTTGAAAATGCAAGTTCTGTTATTAGAGCAAATGAACGTAGAAGATTAAAAGTAAAAGAGGAGCTTTTGTTACAACTTGATCCGGAATATGATCCAAATCAGTTGTCTTTATTTGATTATGCTAAAATGCTTGACCAAGAAGAACAAAAAGCATCTGAACCATTAGCTGCTGTAGAAGAACCTACTATTGTAGAAGAAAAAACTCATAGTTCTAAAATTAAAAAGCCAGTATTTAGAACAGAAGATATACCTACTTATAGCGAGGTTCCTTGGGCAGAAAAAAGAAGATTTGCTATGAGTATTTTGACTCATTTACCAAGAGGTACTTTTAAGGAAACTGATGGTGGTAAAAAAGTAGAATTTAATCCAGAAATATTTTCTATTCCTATTGATGATTATCATCAGATGTGTTTTAATCGATATTTAAATAAGACTATGAAAAGAAGAGTTTCTTCTCTTAGTTTTACTAGAGCACTTATTGATGAGGAACATAGGAAGGGTAATTACTATACGCGTCAGTCTGAGTCAGAACTTTATATTGGTGAGAAAAATCTAAATAGTTATTTCTATAATCATGATGATGCTTTAAATCGTGCTTATGCGTGGTGTCGGTTATATACTGAATATCGGGAATTAGAGCAGCAATATTTAGAACAGATTTCTCCAAATGATACTCGTGAAAATGAGGGAAGTGGTGCTTATGTTAAAAAAAGAAACGGAGAAAACAATTCATAATTATTTGGATTATTTAAAATATCAAAAGAACTATTCGGACTATACTATTGATAATTATTGCAGGGATATATTAGAATTTTTAGATTATTTAGATAGGGAAGTATTAGATTATAAAAGCGTTGTCTATAGTGATTTACGCTTTTTTCTCATGTATTTAAAAGATGAGAAAAAAGATAAGAATTCTTCTATTGATAGAAAGTTAAGTTCTTTACGAGGTTTTTATCAGTATTTAGCTAATGAAGGGATTGTTTCCAATAATGTTTTTTCTTTATTAAATGGTCCTAAAAAGGAGAAGAAACTTCCTAGATATTTCGAATATAATGAGTTAGAATCTTTATTTGAGGTTTGTGATTTATCTAATGCCTTGGGACAAAGAGATCGCTTAATTTTAGAAATGCTTTATGCTACAGGCGTTCGTGTTGGAGAACTTGTTTCTATTAAAGTTTCTGATATTAATTTTAGTAGTCGTACTATTTTAATTTTAGGAAAGGGTAATAAAGAAAGAATTGTTCCTTATGGAGACTATTGTGAGGAAATTTTAAAGTTATATTTAAAAGATGGTTATTTATCTTTGAATAATCAAAATAGTCCGTATTTGTTTTTAAATGCTAGAGGAGGAAAACTTACTGAACGTGGTGTAAGGTATTTACTTGAAGAGATTATTAAAAAGACTAGTGTACAGAAAAATATTTCTCCTCATATGATTCGTCATAGTTTTGCAACTCATTTATTAAATCAAGGTTGTGATTTGATGACGGTACAAAAATTACTTGGACATGAGAGTATTAAAGCAACTCAAATTTATACACATGTTACAACAGATCGTTTAAGAAGTGTATATCAGAATAGTTTTCCTAGAGCTAGAATTGATTCTGATGATAAGTAGCAGTTGTAGAAAGGTGTAATCGTATGGAAGATTTTAATAAAGAAATATTACAGATTTTTAATAATTTAACGGCAATTCGTGAAGAGGAATTTTTAGAGGGAGTAGTAGGTGAGGAAAGAGTCCGTTTGTTGGAAAAACATGTTAGGGATGTTTTTCGTGGTGTTATTACTGAAGGTAAATCTATTTCTCAACCAGATTTATATCAATTTCCTATGAAGATACAAAAAGCTATTGAACTCTATTCAGGTTCTTGTTTTACTAAGATAAATGGTTTCTTACGTCAACATCAAGGTTATGTTAAGGGGACTGGTGAAAAAGTAGAAGATTTAGATTTAGTTACTTTTGAAACAAAAGAATATGATTTAGAGGGAGTAATTGATTCTTTAGATTTTGCGATTGATAAGTGTAAGAGTGAAGAAGACTTTTTACTTTTCCGAGGTTGTGATTTAGCACAGTTTAAAGATTTAGGTGTTTCTTCTTTAGAAGATTTAGAATTATCTGTAGGAAAATCTTTCGTTGAACATTCTTTTTTATCTACAACAACTTCGTTAGGAGGTCAATTTACCACGTCTTCTCCAATTGTTTTAGCTATTCATGTTCCAGCAGGAAGTAGTTTTCTTCCTATGGATTCACAACTGGCATTGAAAGGAGAAGAGGAAGTGTTGTTAGAAAGAGAAACGATGTTTTCTATTGGTGGTGTAGAAAAAATTGGTGATCAATGTTTTGTGTATATGAGGTCTACTTCTTTACAGAAGGAGATTGTACGTGATGTTGATAGTATTCATTTAACTGATAAAGATGAAAATCTTCATCTTTCTAGTTCTTTTGATGATGATTATGATAGTGAACTTTCTGATATGCTTGATGATGGTGATGATTTTACAGATTCTACTTCTTTTAAAAAGTGAGTTAGATAAAAATACAAGACAATATTATGAGATATTGGCTTTTTTCTTTGTTTTTCTTTTCAAATATGTTATATTTGCGATATAATGTTATTAGTTTGGTAGGTGATGTTATGGAGTTAGAGTTTTCTTCTCAAGAAGAGTTGTACCAGAGAGTACAGCCTGCTTTAAAGGCAAAACTTGCTGAATTACATCGTTTAGGTTATCCATATATCCAAGTAATCGATATCTGGAATTATTTAATCTATTCCAAATGGACCAAGGCTAAAGATTTAACATTGTCTGATATTGTTAGTGATATTTTACATGTTGATAATCGAAGATTGGATGAATATTTAAAAGGAAAGTTGGCCAAAACGAGAAGAAGTCAAGATGATATAGAGACGATTTAGAGAGGTGGATAGGTATGAAAAAAAGTAATAAAGGGAAAGGTAAGGTAATACGTACTGCTATTTTATTAGTTTTATTTGTTGGTATATTATGTTTCCTTTGTGTTCCTTTATTTAAAAATTTAAAATTTGGATTGGATTTACAGGGAGGATTTGAAATCCTTTATAAAGTTGAATCTATTGATGGCTCTAAGATGACTCATGACAAAATTATGGCTACTTATAAGACTTTAAGTAAGCGTATTGATAGTCTTGGTGTTACAGAGCCAGAAATTATTATTGAAGGCAATGATAAGATTCGTGTAAAACTTGCCGGTGTTACTAATCCAGAAGAGGCAAGACAACAGTTATCGACTGTTGCAACACTATCATTTAGAGATGCTGATGATAATTTGTTGATGAGTAGTGATGTCTTGGTCTCTGGTGGAGCTAAAGTGAGCCAAGATTCTTCTGGTAATCCAGCGGTTTCTTTATCTGTTAAAGACAAAGATGAATTTTATAAGGTTACGAACAAGGTAAAAGACTATGATCAGAATTTAATTGTTATTTGGTTGGATTATAATGAAGAGGAAGATAGTTATGCGAGTGAAGGCAGTCTATGTGGTACAGATGGTTCTAATTGTTTAAGTGCTGCGACTGTTTCTCAGGGATTTGCTAGTGATGTTATTATTCAAGGTAATTTTACAGAAGATCAAGTAGAAAATTTAGTTGATTTAATTAATAGTGGCTCTTTGCCAAGTAAATTAACAGAAATATCATCTCAAACTGTAGGAGCATCTTTTGGTGATAATACATTGCAGACTACTTTTATGGCTGGTCTTATTGGTATCTTCTTAATTATTTTGTTTTTAATTATTGTTTATCGTTTTGCAGGATTTATTTCAGCAATATCTATGTTAATTTATACATTCTTAGTATTCTTAGTTTTCTGGGTAGTTGGGGGTGTTTTAACCCTTCCTGGAATTGCTGCTTTAATTCTTGGAATTGGTACAGCAGTCGATTCAAGTATTATTACATTCGCTAGAATTAAAGATGAGTTATATCGTGGTAAGAGCTTACCAATGGCATTTAAAGAAGGAACTAAGGAAAGTTTTAGTGCTATTTTAGATGCTAACGTTATAGTTTTACTAGTTTCTATTATTATGTTTATTTTTGGTGAATCTAGTATTAAAGGATTTGCTACTATGCAGATTATTACAGTTGCTATTATTATGGTGACTATGGTTGGTCTTAATAGATTGTTATTAAAATTGTTTATTAAAACTAATTACTTTAATGATAAGACAAAATTATTTATTAATGTAAAACCTGAAAATATTCCAGATGTTTCTAAGAATGAAGAAGTTAAGGTTGTTCCTTTAAAGAATTTTAATTTCTTTAAATATACAAAACAATTTGTTGGTTTATCTATTATCATCTTAGTATTAGGTGTTGTAATGTTTTTTGTACAAGGGCTTAATTTAAGTGTTGAATATCAATCTGGTAGTGATATTGCTATTGTTACAGAAGAAAAATTAACAGAGAAAGCACTTAATAAAGATTTAAAAGAATTAGGTTTAGAAAAACGTGATATTGAAATTACAAAAGATGAAACTAATATCTTAGTTAATGATGTTTTAGAAGGGGACGAAGTTGATAAAGTTACTAATTACTTTGAAGAGAAGTATGATGCTCAAACAAATATTGGAGTTGTTTCTAATATTGTTCAACAAGAACTTGTTAAAAATGCAATCCTTTCTGTACTGCTTTCATTGCTAGGAATTATTATTTATATTTCTATTCGTTTTAAATTTAGTTATGCTGTAGGCGGAGTTGTTTCATTACTTCACGATGTATTATTTATCTTTGCATTGTTTGTTGTATTCCGTTTACAAATTTCTACTATGTTTATAGCAGCTATCTTAGCTATTATTGGATATTCTATTAATGATACAATTGTTACTTTTGATAGAATTCGTGAAGAATTAGCTAGTGTTCCAGAAAAGAAATTAACAAAAGAAGTTGTATGGCAAGTTACTAATAGAGCTATTTGTGAAACATTTGTTAGAACAGTTCATACATTCTTATCAACATTGATTCCAATTGTAATATTAATATTCTTAGGATCAAAAGAAATATTAACATTTAATTTAGCAATGTTATTTGGATTTATTGCTGGTGCTTATTCATCTATTTATATTGCTGCTGTTATATTTGCAACAATTGAATCTAAAAATATTGGCAAACCAAAGAAGAAAAAAGTTATCTATACAGATGAGTATGAGGAAAAACAGATTAAAGGTATTAATTGTTAGTTGACTGGAGGTGGTACTTTGTCTCATGCAAAAGATGAACTCACAGTTCAAGATGTTTTAGAACATGCTAAAACATATATTAAAGATGAAGAACAATTACAATTTATAGAACAAGCTTATCTTTTTGCTAAAGAAAAGCATGCTGGTCAATATCGTAAAACGGGTGAAGATTATATCATTCACCCTTTAAATGTTGCGATGATTTTGACTACTATTTATGCGGATTATCAAACGATTGCTGCAGGTTTTTTACATGATGTTTTAGAAGATTGTGATTGTACCCCAGAGGAGATGGAGGAAAAGTTTGGTAGTGAAGTTACTAAACTTGTTCAAGGGGTTACTAAACTTAGTAAAATTCATTTTTCAACTGAAAATGAGTATTTGATTGATTATTATAAAAAAATTATTGTTGGTATGAGTGAAGATGTTCGAGTTATTATTATAAAACTTGCTGATCGTCTTCATAATATGCGTACTTTGTGGGCAACTCCACCTGATAGACAAAAGGTGAAGGCTAAAGAAGCTTTAGAAATTTTAGCTCCAATTGCTCATCATTTAGGTATTCATAAAATAAAAAGTGAACTTGAAGATTTAGCTCTTCGTTATTTAAAGCCTGATGTTTTTTATGATATTGCTGAAAAGTTAAATAAAACAAAATTGGAACGTGATAGAACAGTTGTAGAGATGCAACAAGAAGTTTCTGATTTGTTAACAGAACATCATATTAATCATGAGATTAAAGGACGAGCTAAGTGTATTTATAGTATTTATAATAAGTTAAATAAGGGTAAAAAGTTTAGTGATATTTACGATTTATTAGCTCTTCGTATTTTAGTTCATACAGAACAAGAGTGTTATTTAGCATTAGGTATTATTCATTCTAAATTTAGACCTTTACCAAAGAGATTTAAAGATTATATTGCGATGCCTAAACCTAATATGTATCAATCTTTGCATACTACTGTTTTTGGAATAGATGGATATTTATTTGAAATACAGATTCGTACATATGATATGGATGAAGTTGCTGAAAATGGTATTGCTTCTCACTGGGCTTATAAGGAAAATAAGGGGTCTAATAAAACTGCTAATTTACAGTCTACAACAGAACAAAAGCTTCAGTTTTTTAAATCGATAATCGATTTAAGTAAAGATAAAATGAGTAGTGAAGAGTTTGTTAATAGTGTTAAAGATGAAGTGTTAAATAATAATATTTATTGTTTTACACCTAAGGGAGATGTTATTGAATTACCTAGGGGAGCTACTCCAATTGATTTTGCTTATAAGATTCATACTAAGGTAGGAGAGACTACTACTGGAGCGATTGTTAATAATGCGATTGTTCCACTAAATTATGAATTACAAAATAATGATATTGTTCGTATTATTACTAATAAAAATGCTACTCCTTCTATGGAGTGGATTAACATTGTTAAAGCTACTACTACCAGAAATAAAATTAAAAATTTCTTTAGTAAAAATGAAAAAGAAGTATATATTGAACGTGGTAAATATACTTTAGAAAAAGAACTTCGTAAGAAAAAATTAGCTATTTCTGAGTTTTTAAATGATGAAAATTTAAAAGAAATTTATGAAGAATTTAAAGTGGATAGTCTGGATGATATTTATTTATCGATTGGTAATGGTAAAATATCTGCGTTATCTATTATTAATTTTATTTGTAAGGATCAAGATACTCCACAGCCTAAAGTGGTAAAAGTCACTTCTAAAAGTATGGATGCAGATATTATCGTTAGTGGTATTGATAAAGTAAAAGTTAATCTTGCTAACTGTTGTTGTCCTGTCTATGGAGATGACATTATCGGATATATTACTAAAGGTAATGGTATTACAGTTCATAGGACTAATTGCCATAATCTAGAAATGTTAGAGACTAGAACATTAGAGGTTCGCTGGAATACTAATGTTAATAAAAGATATCTTACGAATTTATTAATTTATTCAAACACTCATGAAAATCATATGTTGGAGTTAATGCAAACAATATCTAATATGAATGTTAGTGTTGATGGTATTCATATGATGAGTAAGGTGGGTACTATTCTTTATAGTGCTAGTGTATATGTTACTGGTCTTGATCAATTAACTAAACTTATTTCAACATTGGAAAAACAACCTTATGTTGATCATGCCGAAAGGATGATGCGATGAGAGTCTTGATACAAAGAAGTGGCAAAGCTTCTGTTACAGTAGATAGCCATGTTGTAGGTGCTATTGATTCAGGTTTAGTTGTTTTTGTTGGTTTTACTGATGGAGACTCTATTAGTCAAATAGAATATCTGGCTAAAAAAATAGTTAATCTTCGGATTTTTCCAGATGAAGAAGGTATTATGAATAAAAGTATTTTAGATTATGGAGGTAAAATTCTTTCTGTTTCACAGTTTACGTTATATGCAGATTGTAAAAAAGGAAATCGACCTAGCTATATTGAAGCAATGAATAATCATGAAGCTATTCATTTTTATGAATTATTTAATGATGAGTTGCGTAAATATGTAGAAGTAGAGACTGGAGAGTTTGGTGCTGATATGGATGTAGCTATTACTAATATTGGTCCTACCACTATTTGGTTGGAAAGGTAGATGCCTTTGTTTAAAAAAGAATTCAATTATCCATTAATCAATTTCACAGTATTTCTATTTTTACTATTTATTGGAATTAGTAATATAGAGTATATTGTGAAGTTTTTTTTAAATATTTTGTCGATTTTATTTCCGTTTTTATTAGGATTTATTGTTTCTTATGCAATGAATCCTTTTGTTTTGTTTTTAGAAAAAAAAGTATCTAGAAGATGGGCTATTGTATTGGTGATTATCTTACTTATTTCTCTTGTATTGTTTCTTTTTATATCTATACTTCCTATGTTGTATCATCAAGTTGCGGGATTTAGTATTCAATTGATACAAATATTTAGTAATTTGGATGAGAAGTTTTCTTTTTCTTTAGAATTACAGGATATTTTTACTAAGATTTCTTCTTTTGTTATACAAAGTGTTGGTAAAGTTACTTTTGCTACGACAGTGGATGTTTTCTTTTCAATAATTCATTTTTTTAGTCAATTCTTTTTAGTAACCATTAGCTTTGTTTATTTTTTATTTTATATGGAGGATATTAGGAAAAAGTTAAAGTGTGTATTACAGGCAAGATGTTTTAGACTTTATTGTTTTTTGCAGCAATTGGATAAAAATATGATTTGTTATGTTAAAAGTTTAGGTCTTTTTATGTTTATACAGTTTATTGAATATTCATTGCTATTTCTGATTATTGGTCACCCTTATTGGTTGGTGCTTGGAATTTTAATTGGAATTTTTACTGTTTTACCATATATTGGCGGATTGCTTTCTAATTTAATTGCTATTACTTCGGCTTTTATGATTTCTAAAGAGTTATTTTATCTTACATTGTTTGTTTCTTTTTTCTTTCCTATTATTGATGAATATATTATTTCTCCAAAAGTTTATGGTAAGAAAAATGATATTCATCCAATCGTTACCGTTCTTTTACTTAGTTTGGGCGGAACTATTGGAGGGATTTTAGGTGTTGTTTTAGCTATTCCTATATATTTATTAATTCGCACTACAGTGTTATTTTTTAAAGATGATATGAAAAGAGGAGTACATTCTTTGAAAGATGTATTATAATGATTAGTAGGGGATGAGGTTATGCTACCTATTAATTATGATCATAGTGATTTAGTAAAACAATTATGTGATGTTGGACGACAGTTTTCTAGATGTAAAACAGTTGAAGAACGTTTTCTAGTTTATGAAACTTATTTGGGTCTTGTAGATTCTTATTTTACTGCTACCGGAAAAGAGTATTGTAATAAAAAATTGTATAGATCTTTTGTCAAAGAAGGGGAGAACTTCTTTTTTGAAGTGTGTGCTTCTAATTTCAATAATTTTGTTATAAATAAAGATTTTCATGCTAATCTCATGTTGTCTTGTTATGCACAATTGGATTCTTTTTTTCAAGATTTTTGTGAATCTTCTTATTGTGGTCGCTTGGAAAAAAAGAAGCTTTCTCCTATTAATGAAGAAATTGATGAAGATTGTGCTTTACTTATGAAATTTTTCCGCGAGGAAGCTCCAGAATTATGTTCTTTATATCAGATGGTAGTTGATTCAGGAAATCTTTATGCGATGGGTGAAGATGATTGGTTGAGAGAGGGATTATCTATTTTTAATTTAGTTCAGAAGAAGGCTAATGTCTTTGTTAGTCCTTCTAACCCTTCTTTTAAAGAACTTTCTCTTGTGCCACATGAACTTGGTCATGTAGAAGAATTTCGTTATTTTCTGGATTATTCTCCTGTTATGGACACTTTACGATATTTTGCGTCGGGCTGTTTGTCAGAAGTTGTTTCTACTTATTATGAGCAGTTGTTTTTAGAGTTTTATATAAATCATGGTAATAGACGTGACGATGCTCTTTTGGGTATGGTTAATCATTTCGAAAAGGGGCTTAATGATATATGGGATAGTTATGTACTTGCGTTACTTCCAAAAAAAAGTTTAGAGGAAATCAAGGATACGAATGTAGAGTTAAGTAGTACAGAAACTGAACTTATGGAGTTGGGTCTTCTTTCTCCTTCTTGGTTATCGGAAGAAGATAGAATTATAAGTGTTGGAATTTCTCCTATTTATGCCTATGGATTTCTACTTGCTAATTATTTTTTAGAACATCCTGATAGTTATACTTTGTTTCAAGAAAAGAAGAATCAGAGTTTTTCTCCCGAGTTTTTGGAGAGCTTAGGAATTACAACAGAAAGTTTGAGTAAGACTTTAGTTAAAAGAGGAGAAAGACTTTTTGGAAGATATATGGATTGATGATTAAAATTGACAATATCTTCTAGATTCGTTATAATATGTCATAAATTAATAAGGGGAGAGAGTATTTATGGAAAAGGAAATGACAGATTTAACAGATTTGCAGCTTACTATGGCATTGATTTTGGATGATAAGGGAATTTCTTTAGAAGAACAACGTGGAAAACAGGTAACTATTGATACTAATTCTATTAGTGTTGAAGAAAGAAAATATGGTAGTGATTGGAATTCTATTACGAAATGTTCTGTATCTATTGATGAAGAAGCTCAGACTATATCAATTACTAGTAACTCTTGTCTTGCTGAAGGAATTACACCACTAGCATTTGCTGATGGTTTATATCGTTGGCATGAGACACGTCAAAATATTGATGAAACATATCAACTTTTTGATGGAAAGGTACAATATTCTAAAATAACTCGTCGTAGAGGTTCTCGAGAAGATGATTTAGGTGGAGGAGTTCCTGGTGAAGTTCATATCGATGAAGAAACTGCTACTTATGAATTACCAGAGGGATATAGAATAACTGATGGTATTGGTGTTTTTTCTAATCAAAGAGTCGTAAAAGAACATAAAAAAAGTGTTTTTTAAATTATTGCAAAAACTAAAAAAGTACTATATAATAAGTGTAACTTCTTTGGAAATAGTATATTTTATGAATTAAATAGAGAGAGTATGGTTGGTGGAAATACTTTATGAAGTAATATAGAAGACATCCAAATAAATAGAAGCGGTTAACCTCGTTATTGGTTATTAAGAGTATAAATTAAGGTGGCACCACGGAATTCCCGTCCTTAGAGGTAGCCATCTTTTTATTTTAGGAGGAGATTTTATGATACAAAAACCAAAGGGATGTAATGATATTTATGGAAGAGAGGCAAAAATTTGGAAGTATGTAGAGAGTATCATTGATGCTACTATGGAGAAATATAACTATAATTATATTCGTACACCAATTTTTGAGTCTACTGAATTATTTCACCGTGGTATTGGAGAGAGTACTGATATTGTAACAAAAGAAACTTATGATTTTGTTGATCGTGGTGGAAGAAATATGACACTTCGTCCAGAAGGCACTGCAGGAGTATGTCGTAGTTATGTTGAAAATAAAATGTATGGGGATCCAAATCAACCTGTAAAAGTTTATTATAATGGTACTATGTATCGTTATGAAAGACCACAATCAGGTCGTGACCGTGAACTTACTCAATTTGGTATGGAAGTTTTAGGAAGCGATGATCCACTTAGTGATGCTGAAGTTATTTCACTTGCTGTTAATATTTATAAAATGTTAGGGTTAAAAGAAATTAAAGTTAATATTAATTCTTTAGGAGATAAAGAATCTCGTGATATGTATCGTAAGGCTTTAATTGATTATTTTAAACCTCATATTTCTGAACTTTGTGAAGATTGTCAAACTAGACTTGAAAAGAATCCACTTCGTATTCTTGATTGTAAAGTAGATGCTGATAATGAGTTATTGAAGAATGCTCCAAAGACTATTGATTATTTGAATGATGCAAGTCGCGAGAGATTTGAAGCTGTTAAAGATTATCTTGATATTATGCAAGTTAGCTATGAAGTAAATCCTAATATTGTACGTGGTCTTGATTATTATAACCATACAGTGTTTGAAATAGAAGCAAAGGTAGAAGGATTTGGTTCTAACAATGTACTTGGTGGTGGAGGTCGTTATAACCATTTATGCAGTGAAATTGGTGGGCCTGAAACTCCTTGTATTGGATTTGCATCAGGAATTGGAAGAATTGTTCTTGCTTTAGAATTAGAACAAATTAAATTACCAATCGTCGAGGATATTGATTTATTCTTAATGTATGTAAATGAAGATGAGAAGAAGTATGCTGCTTATTTAGCACAAGAGTTACGTATGGCTGGATTTATTGTTGATACTGAATATACTGGACGTGCTTTAAAAGGACAATTTAAACAGGCAGATCGATTAAATGCTAAATATATTGCTATTTTAAATAGTGAAGATTTAGATAACAATGAAATTAAAATTAAAAATAATAAAACAAAAGAAGAAGAAATTATTAGTTTAGATGTTTTGATTTATTATTTAGATGAGAAATTAAATACTGGTGTTGAAGATATAGATGATGAATGTTCTTGTGGTGGAGAATGTGATGGAGATTGTCATTGTCATCATCACCATGAATAATTAGTGAGGGATGTATATGAAAGAGATTAAGAATAATAGTTTACAACTTAGTGATGTTTCTCGTAATGTTACTTTGTATGGCTGGGTAGCTAAGAAACGTGATTTGGGTGGCGTTTGTTTTATTGATTTAAGAGATAGAAGTGGTATTGTTCAATTAGTTGCTCGTGAGGGAGAAGTTTATGATATTGCGAGTAGTTTAAAGAGTGAATCTGTTTTAAAAGTAAATGGAGTAGTTATGGAGAGGGAAAGTAAAAATCCTAATATGGAAACAGGTGATATTGAGGTTGAACTTTCTTCTATTGAAGTGTTAAATTCTTCTGCTGATTTACCTTTTGAAATTACTGATGATACAACAGCTTTAGAGGATACAAGATTAAAATATCGTTATTTAGATATTCGTCGTAATCCTATTAAAAATAATTTAATTACTCGTCATAAAATAATGATGGCTGTACGTAAGTTTTTAGATAAAGAAGATTTTGTTGAAGTAGAAACACCAGTTTTATGTAAATCTACTCCAGAGGGAGCAAGAGATTATTTAGTTCCTAGTCGTGTTAGTAAGGGTAAATTTTATGCTCTTCCTCAATCTCCACAGTTATTTAAACAACTTTTAATGGTTGGTGGAATGGAAAGATATTTTCAGATTGCGAAATGTTTCCGTGATGAAGATTTAAGAAGTGATCGTCAGCCAGAGTTTACACAAGTGGATTTAGAGATGAGTTTTGTTTCAGAAGAAGACGTTATGGGGCTTACTGAGAAACTTATTGCCGCTATTTTTAAAGAAGTAAAGGGTATTGATATTGCTTTACCACTTCGTCGTATGAAGTATGATGATGCTATTCGTTATTATGGATCTGATAAACCAGATTTACGTTTTGATATGAAGATTCATGATGTTCATGATATTTTTCAAACTACTGAGTTTGGAGTATTTCAAAATGCATTAGGTGAAGATAGTAGTATTGTTTGTATTAAAGTTGATGGTAAGAGTGAGGAATTTTCTAGAAAGAAGATTGATGCTTTGACTGAATACATTAAAACTTATAAAGTAAAAGGTCTTCCTTATGTAAAATATGAAAACGGAGAATTTACTTCTGGTATTAGTAAGTTTTTATCTGATGATGAGAAAAAAGCATTGATAGAAGAATTAGAACTTAAAGATAAAGATATGTTATTCTTTGGTGCTGATAAGAAAAATATTGTTTATACAGCAATTGGTGCACTACGTTTGAAGTTAGGTAAAGATTTAGAATTAATTAATAATGCTGATTATCAATTGTTATGGGTAGTAGAATTTCCATCTTTTGAATGGAGTGAAGAAGAAGGTCGTTATCTTGCTTGTCACCATCCATTTACAGCACCTCTTGATCGTGATGTTGATAAACTTCTTACCGATAAAGCTCATTGTTATTCTAAAGCGTATGATATTGTTATTAATGGATATGAAGCAGGTGGTGGATCTATTCGTATTCATGATGAGAATGTTCAAGAAAAAATGTTTCAGGCTTTGGAATTGTCACAGGAAGATATTGAAGAAAAATTTGGTTTCTTCGTAGAAGCCTTAAAATATGGAACTCCACCTCATGGAGGGCTTGCGCTAGGACTTGATCGTTTAACTATGTTACTTAGTGGTACTGATAATATTCGTGATGTTATTGCTTTCCCTAAAACTACCAGTGCAAGTGATTTAATGAGTGAGTGTCCAAATACTGTGTCTAATGAACAATTAAATGAATTAGCTATTTCTGTTAAATCATAAGAATTATCATTTGATAATTCTTTTTCTTTCTTGTTTTTGAATTACAGTTTTGATATACTGTTTTTGTAAAGGATATGAGAGTCATGAAAGAGGAAAAAGTAAAAAAAGCAACTAATGCTAAGGTTCGTGCTTTAATTGAAGAAAGAAAAAAAAGAGCCAAGAAGAGAAAAGAAGCAAAGAAATTAAAAATTTCAGATATTAAGCATAGTGAGGGAGCTCATGTTGGGCATTTATTACATCGTATTAAAGCCAAAGAAGCTCAATTGACTTTTGTTTGTGTTTTAATAGTTCTTTCTATTATTTTAGTTAGTTTGTATTTTGTTTTTTCTTCTGTTAGAGAACCTATTCGTTATAATATTATTAAAGTTGGGGAGTTTGAAGTCACATTTGATGATAGAGGAGAAAGCTTAGGAAATATCGTAGATTTGACACCAATTCGTCCTATGAGTTTGGAGGAAGGTGAAAAAACGCAATCTTATCAAGTTAAGATTGTAAATACTTCTGCTAAAGCGCAATCTTTCCAGATTAAACTTATGAAGGATGTAGCTATGGTACGCGAAGATAAATGTGCTGATATTCAATTGCCTATGCAATATATTCGCTATCAGATTGATGCTTATGATCCACAAATCTTAGATACTGCTGAACGCTCTCCGGTTCTTTATAGTGATACGTTAAATGCTGGTGAAATTAGATTTGTTGAAGTTAGACTATGGGCCGATGAGACTGTTCCAAATGAATATATAGATTTTCATTATCATGGAAAGCTTGCTGTAAAAGCAATGAAGACTGCTAAATAATTAGCAGTCTTTTTTTGAAAATAAGAAGTTTTCTATTATTTTATATGTTAGATCCGGGTATTCTAAATAAGAAAAATGAGTGGCTTTAGGATAAATTACTAGTCCTGAATTTTTTACTTTCTTTTTTATTAGTTTTGCATCTTTTAATGGGGTATCACAATCTTTTTCACCCCATAATATTAAAGTCTCTGGTTCAATATAATTAAGAAAGGCTTTTAAATCTTCTTTTATAACATTTTGAAATGTTTTAGTCATATTGGGTGGTAAAGATTTATAATCTGCTGATCCAAAAATTTGCAATAATGCTTTGTGATATTTTTCTTTCGATTTTTTAGGTAATATTTTTTTGATTTGTTTTAATAATTTATATATTTTTTCTTTTATCCAAGTTTTTACTTTTTTCTTTCTTTTGATTCCAGCACTGTCTATTAAGATTAGTTTATCTATTTCTTCTTTATAGTATCCTGCTAATAATGTGGCAATTCTTCCGCCAAATGAGTGTGCAATAATAATGGGGTTTATAATTTTTTTGTCGTACATAAAATCTCTAATGATATTAGTATAATCGTAAATTGTTAAATCCTTACTAGGAAATGGGCTATTTCCAAATCCTGGATAGTCAATGATATAAATTGTAAAGTTTTCTTGTAATTTATTTATTAAATAGGTGAAGGTTTTTCTAGTGTTTCCCCAACCAGGTAGGATTAGTATGACTTTTTCTTTCTGTCCATATTTTTCATAATAGATAGAGTAGTCGTCTTGATTATAATACATAAGATCACCTGTTATAGTGTATTCTTACTTTTAGAATTTGCTAGTATAATCCTTTTTCTTAAAATGCTTGTATATTTTATTTCGATTATGATATAATATAAGTGTCAAGGAGATGCGAAATCTGTTCTCATATAAAACCGACTAAAGTGACGATACGGGAGTTCCGATCAGTTATCGGTGTTGAAGACCTTCCACTTATACGTGGGTAGGGATCCTAAAGATAACGTACGAACACCCACCTGTGGAAATGCAGGTTTTATCGTTGGGCAGAACGCTCTTCCTTGACTTTTTGTTTGATTTTTTTTTGATTTTATGGTATAATAACCACACAAGGGGGAATAGCCTATGTTAGTGCTTCCAATTGTCAATCGTGGTAGAATCATGCATGTTAAGATAAGTTTAAAAGATGCGGAGAAAATTCATAATAGTGTTATTCTTGAAGGTACTAAAGAAAGTGATGTTATAGTAAATCAACAACCATTTTCTGAGTCTAGTTATTTACATGATAAAGAGGATAGCAGTGTTGTTAATTTTATTCGTAATACATCGTTAATTAGCCATAACGATTTTTTAGTTACTACTAGAGAAGAGTCTGAATCTAATCGCTATGATGTGTATCAAGTTAAACAACCGCCAAAATTTATTAATGCGGCACTTGACAATTTGTATGCTAGTGCTATTACGGATATGAGAAAAGAAATTCCTAATGTAAAAAAAGGGCGTTATTTATCTTTTGAAAAATTGGGTCTTGGTAATCATTTGACAGATGAGAAGCTTTCTAGACTTCAGCAGATTGTTCGAACTGAACGTAATAGTAGTCGTTGGCCACAATTGTTTGAGCAAGCAGGTATTGCTGATATACCTCGTACGTTAGAGTTTTTAAATCATTTTGATTGTACTATAATTAGTGATACAACACTTCCTGAAGAGACTATTCAAACATCTATTGCTGCTATGGAACCATTAAATACACAAGAATATCGTAATTTAAAAAAATATTATCAAATGGCTCAATCTAATCAGGATATTTATTCTAGATTATCTGTAGCTTATCATTCTATTTATAACCAACCATATCGTTTGATTATGTCTGAAAAACAAAAGAATCGTGTTAATATGGAAAATTATCAAGTGGCTAAGCAAAAGATTAAAGTTCCAAATGAAGTTATTAATGAGGTACATGATTATGCAAAGACAGCCTAAGTTTTTGAATCGTTTAGAAATATTAATAGGACATGATGATATACAGACTTTAACTAAGAAGTCTGTTTTCATTTTAGGAATTGGTGGCGTTGGTGGCTATGTTTGTGAAGCTCTTGCAAGAAGTGGAGTAGGGAGATTAGTTTTAGTTGATTCTGATATTATTGATGTAACTAATATTAATAGACAAATTATTGCGTTGCATTCTACTGTTGGTAGAAAAAAAGTAGAAGTGATGAAAGAGAGAATTTTAGATATTAATCCTGATTGTGAAGTGGAAGCTTATGATATGTTTTTAGATAATGATTTATCTCTTTTGGATAAAGTAGATGTTGATTTTGTAGTTGATTGTTGTGATACTGTTTCTACAAAGAAAAATATTATATCTTATTGTACTAGTAAAAATATTTCCTTTCTTACTTGTTTAGGAACGGCTAAAAAGTTTAATCCTAGTTTGTTAGAGATTACGGATTTATCTAAAACTTATAATGATCCTCTTGCTAGAATTTTGAGAAAATATGTAAAAGATAGTCGTATTACTTCTAAGATACCAGTTTGTTTTTCTAGTGAATTACCAGTAGATGTTAAAGAGTTGGGATCTACAGCTTTTGTTCCAAGTAGTGCTGGGCTGTTGATTGCGAGTTATGTAATCTGTAATCTTTTGACAAAATAAGACTCGGTAGGTAAATTTTGATTAATTGAATCTGTGAATACTATAATAAAAATAAAACAAAAGAATGTAAACAAAATCGTTTACATTCTTTTATTATCGTCTGCTACTTTTACTTGCTTGTTTATCATAATATTTATTTAATGATTCTTGTAATAATACTCCAATGGCTTCTAATTTCTTTGCATCATAGTTATTATCTATTTCCTCATAAGTACCAAATATATTAGGATAAAAGTCAATTGGTCCATGGTCACTAGTAGAAGTATTAAATGCTTTTATAGTATATCCTTCTGTATTGGCAATGACCGAATCAAAGGTGTGTACAACGAGTTCTGTAGGTTCTTCTATTTCAAATCGTAATATTTCTTTATCCTCATCTTTTTCTTTAGTAAGCATTACTCCATAACCACAGCTGATAGTTTGTATGTTACCTTTTCCCTGTGTTGCAGATATTGCTTCGGCAAGTATATCGCTGTCTATTAATTGATCAGTTTTATCGTGTAGATATAAAAATAAGTTTTTTGATATTCTTTCGTCGTAATGATTATTCACTTGTAACATATGATCTAGTTCTTCCATTGATTTTTGTAGGTTTGCATTTTTTTGGCGTTGTATAAATCCAATTTTTTCTTGTGTGTTCATTATAAATCTTTCCTTTCTTTTTAAAACTTTCTATATAATCCAATTGCTTTTCCTAAAATAGTTACGTTTTTTAGAATGATTGGTTCCATTGTATCATTTTCTGGCTGTAGTCTAAAATAACCATTTTCTTTATAAAATGTTTTTACTGTAACTTCATTGTTATCATTCATTGCGACTACTGTCTCACCATTATTAGCAGTATTTTTTCTTTCTACAATTAAGATATCTCCATCATAAATTCCTACATTAATCATAGATTCACCACTAACTTTTAGAGTAAATATCTCATTTCTTGTGGTAAATAAATTTGTTGGTAAGGCAAAATATTCATCTGGCATCTCGATTGCTTCTATCGGACTTCCTGCAGTTACTTTACCAAGTAGGGGAACTTCTACAACATTTTCATCTTTTTCTATATATTCATTTGGTACTAATACTTCTATCGTTCTGTTTTTACCATTTCCTTTAGAAATATATCCTTTTTCTTCTAGCTTTGTTAAATGAAAATGTATGGTTGCTGGTGAATTTAGATGTGCTTCTTCACCGATTTCTCTAACTGTTGGGGGATAACCATATTGGGCAATCCATTTTTTTATGATTTGTAAAATCATTTCTTGCTTAGTTGTCAACTTTTCCATGTATTTCCCTCCTTTTATATAAACAGTTTAGCATTAGTAGTGTAAAATGTCAAACAAATGTTTTAAAAATCTATTGACACGAACAATTGTATGATATATACTTGAGGTGTAATGAAGGGAGAGATGTGTATGAATATTAAAATGAAAAAAATTGTAAAAGAGGGGTTATGGCTATTTCTTCTTTATACTTTTATTACTTTATGTTTACTTTTAGCAACAGATAGAATTGAGAGACTAGAGCAGCTAGAAGGTGATTTTAGAAATACAAATAGTAGTGTTTCTGTTAATTTTGGGAAGTAATCAATTCGCTTTTATGTTATACTACTATTAGGTGATTTTATGAATAAAATAATTTTGGTAGATGGTAACAATTTGTTATTTCGTAGTTTTTATGCTACTGCCTATCAAGGCGTGATTATGAAAAATTCTAAGGGGTTTCCTACTAATGCATTGTATGGCTTTATTAATATGATGCACAAGATTGTAGAAGAGGAATCTCCTTCTTATATTATGGTGGCTTTTGATAAAGGTAAAACTTTTCGACATGATAAGTATGATGAATATAAGGCTGGTAGAAGTGAAATGCCAGATGAATTGCGATTACAATTTCCTAAAGCAAAAGAAGTTTTAGATGCGCTTGGTATTAAGCATTTTGAAATTGATAATTATGAAGCGGATGATATTATCGGCACTCTTTCTTTAGAAGTTGAAAATCGTGATGATTTTGTTGCCACTATTATTAGTAGTGATAAAGATTTATTACAACTTGTTAGTGATAAAGTTGTGATGAAGTTATTGAAACAAAGTGGTCATATTATGATGACAAAAGAAGAATTTGAAAAAACTTATCAAGTTCCTCCGATTCGTATGATTGATTTAAAAGCCTTAATGGGGGATGCTAGTGACCATATTCCTGGGGTCAAAGGAATAGGGGAAAAGACTGCTATTAATTTACTTTCTAAATTTGAAAGTTTAGATAATCTATATAATCATATTGATGAAGTGACAGGAAAGACAAAAGAAAAATTACAGAATGATAAAGATAGTGCCTATATGAGCTATGATTTAGCAACTATTTATCGAGAAGTTCCTTTAGATTTTACCTTAGAGGACTGTAAATATACAAGAGAGAATACAAAAGAATTTAAATCATTATTAGAAGAGTTTGAATTTCATTCATTATTAAAAAAGTTTCATTTAGAAGGAGAAAATAATGATGCTTTAGTTGAAGTGAAAAAAGAGAGTGAAGATATTAAAATCTTACCAATAGATGAATTGAAGTCTAATACATTTTCTTTTTATGTAGAGACTAGGGGAAGTGTTTATAGTAAAAGTGAAGTTTTAGGTATTGGTATTTATGATGGTATTTCTGGATATTTTTTATCTAAGGATGAGCTGAATAATTATAAAGACTTGTTTTCTGGTAAAAGTTTTAAATATACATATGATTTAAAGAAAGATATTGTTGTTTTACATTCTTTAGGTATTGATGTTAATAATGTTACTTTTGATACTATGATTGCAACATATTTACTTGATTATGTGGTAAAAGATGATATTAGTTTTGTAGCACAAGCTTTTGATGTTAAACTTCCTTTATATGATGATTTGTTTGGTACTGAAAAAAGGCCGAAAGAAGTTAGTTTAGAAGTATTACGTGATGTATGTTGTCGTAAAGCCAAATTTATTTATGATACACGTAATCAGTTATTAGAAGAGTTACAAAAGAATAACGAATTAGATTTATTTCAAAAGATTGAGATGCCATTATCTAGAGTACTTGCTGATATGGAGTTAACTGGTATTAAGGTTGATGTAGATTATTTAGATAAAGTGGCTAGTGAATTGAAGAGTCAGATGGAAGTGATTGAAAAAGAGATTTATGAATTAGCAGGTGTTACTTTTAATATTATGTCTCCTGCACAATTATCTAAGGTTTTGTTTGAAACTTTGGAAATTCCATATCCTAAACGTGTTAAGGATGGAAAGTATTCTACTAGTAAAGATATTTTAGATAAAATTCGTTTTGTTCATCCTATTGTTGATAAGATATTGGAATATCGCACTTTAGCAAAACTTTATACTAATTATGCTGTTGGTCTTAAAGCAGAGGTCCGTGAAGATGGTAGAATTCATACTATTTTTACTCAGACATTAACACGTACTGGTAGACTTTCTAGTATTAGTCCAAATTTACAAAATATCCCAGCAAGAGCAGAATATTCTAAATTAATTCGTAAAGCGTTTGTTCCTGATGATAATTCAAAGTTATTATCTAGTGATTACTCGCAAGTTGAACTTAGAATTTTTGCACATATGTCAAAGGCTGAGAATTTAATTCAAGCATTCGTTGATGGAAAAGATATTCATACTAAGACAGCTTCTGATATCTTTCATGTTTCTATGGATGATGTTACGAAAGATATGAGACGTACTGCGAAAGCTGTTAATTTTGGAATTTTATATGGAATTAGTAGTTTTGGACTTAGTGAAGATTTAGGTATTGATATTGCTACTGCTAAAAAGTTTATTGATAATTATTTAGAAACATATCCTGGAATTTCTGAATATATGGAAGAAGAGAAGAAAAAAGCTTATGAGTTAGGGTATGTTACAACTCTTATGAATCGTCGTAGAGTTATTGAAGAATTAAAGAATAAAAATTATATGATACGTAGTAGTGGAGAGAGAATGGCATTAAATACTCCAATTCAAGGAACAGCGGCTGATATATTAAAAAAGGCTATGGTAGAGATCTATGATGAATTTAATAAGCGTGGATTAAAGAGTAAAATGTTAATACAGGTTCACGATGAATTGGTATTTAATGTATTAAATGATGAACTTGAAGAAGTTAGTTCTATAGTAAGAGATATTATGGAAAATACTATTCAACTTAGTGTTCCATTAAAAGTAGATATTGAA
The DNA here is from genome assembly GCA_900554305.1 of uncultured Mycoplasmatota bacterium. Classification (GTDB taxonomy): domain Bacteria; phylum Bacillota_I; class Bacilli_A; order RF39; family UBA660; genus Faecimonas; species Faecimonas intestinavium. Next base: position 27,493 of record USGV01000008.1, read on the forward strand.
TATGGAGATAATTGGTACGAAGCTAAATAATAGGGAAGTAGGTGTAGTATGCCAGAAAAACCAGAGGTAGTTACGGTTGCAAATACATTAAAGAAACAAGTTCTTGGGAAAACAATTACTGATTGTAGTGTTTACTGGGATAATATTATTGCTTATCCTACAGTAGATGAGTTTAAACAAGAAATTATTGGTCAGAAGATACAAGATATTAGTACTAGAGGAAAATGGTTAGTTTTTGAACTAGATAAAGATTTATTACTTATTCATTTAAGAATGGAAGGAAAGTTTTTCTTTCGCAGTGTAGATGATGTAAAGAATAAGCATGAACATGTTTTCTTTACTTTAGATCAAACTATTAGTTTTCGTTTTCATGATGTTAGAAAATTTGGAAAAATGTATTTGTTAGATAAGAAGGATGCCTATTCTAAGAAGCCTTTATGTGAGTTGGGATTAGAGTATAATGATTTGGAATTGACTAGTGATTATCTATATCAGAAGATTCATTCTAAGAAGTTACCTATTAAAACGTTATTATTAGATCAGAGTATTATTACAGGAATTGGAAATATTTATGATGATGAGATTTTATTTTTGAGTCATATTTCTCCACTTCGTAAGGGTGACAAGATTACTAAAAAAGAGTGTGATAGTATTATTTTTAATACTCGAAAAGTTTTAGATGAAGCGATAGAAATGGGTGGAACTACAATCAAAAGTTTTACTTCTAGCGAAGGAGTTCATGGACTTTTTCAAAATAAATTATCAATTCATGGTAAGATAGGGGAGTGCACTGTTTGTGGTAGGTCCATTGTAAAAATTAAAGTTGGTGGAAGAGGTACTTATTACTGTCCTCATTGTCAGAAATAAACATTGAAAAAATGTTTATTTTTTCTTGATAAAATCATGAAAAAAAGTGTAGAAAGTTGTTTACAAATGTTTCCTTTTTTTGTATAATGATATCTGTTCGGAAGGAGTAGTTAAGTATGAAAAAAACAAAAATAATTTGTAGTATCGGTCCTTCTTCAAATCAACCTGATGTTATGGAACAGATGGTGTTGGCTGGTATGAATGTTGCTAGAATTAATTTTACACATGCAACAATTGAAGAAAGAGATTTAGCTTGTGCTTCTGTGCGGGAAGTAAGAAAGCGTACTGGAAAAAATGTTGCGATTTTATGGGATACTAAAGGTCCTGAATTTCGTAGTGGAATGTTAGAAAATGATTCTATTCAATTGATTAATGGTAAAACTATTCGCATTGTTAAGGAAAATGTTCTTGGTAATGAGGAAAGATTTAGTGTTAATCATCCGGAAGCATTGGATAGTTTACATGTTGGTTCTGTCATCTTACTTGAAAATGCAAAGATGAAACTTGAAGTTATTAGTAAAGAAGAAGACGGAGTTACTTGCAAAATCGTTGCTGGTGGGGTTCTTGGAAATCGTAAGAGTATGAGTGTTCCTGGAATTAAGTTAAATATTCCATATGTTAGTGATTTAGATCGTGCTGATTTAGAATATGCTTGTGCTCATGGTGGAGAGTTCTTGGCAATCTCTTTCGTTTCTTGCAAAGAAGATGTTTTAGAGATTAAAGAGATTTTAAAAGCTCATGATCGTTTAGATTTAAAAATTATTTGTAAGATTGAAAGTGAATTAGGAATTAAAAACTTAGAAGAAATCTTAGAAGTATCAGATGGTGTTATGGTTGCTAGAGGTGACTTAGGTACTGAAGTAGCTAGTGAACGTTTACCAATCATCCAAAAAGACATGATCAGAACTTGCCGTCGTATGGGTAAAATCTGTGTTGTTGCAACTGAAATGCTTGAAACAATGATGGAAAATACTCGCCCTAAGAGAGCAGAAACTAGCGATATTGCTAATGCTGTTTTAGATGGTACTGATGCAGTTATGTTAAGTGGTGAAACTACAGTTGGAAAACATCCAATTGAAACAGTTGCTGCTATGGCTAAGATTTGTGAAGTTACAGAACAATATGCTAAATTTGATTATATTGATGAAAATAAGCAAACAAGTTCTGTTCCTTATGCAATTGCACAGAGTGTTGTTGAGGCTGCTGGTTGGTTAAATGCTAAATTAATTTGTGCTGCTACTATTAGTGGTAATACAGCTAGAATGATTAGTAATTTAAAACCAAGTGCTCCAATTTTAGCACTTTGCCCAGATGAAAAAGCTGGACGTAGATTAGCATTAAACTGGGGTGTAGAACCTATACAATTACCAATTTGTAATTCTACTGATGAAGTATTAACTGAGAGTGTTAAGAAGGCTCGTGAATCTATGCCGCTTGAAAAGGGAGATATTGTGTTAATTACTGGAAGTTTCCCTAATACAGGTGTTTCACGTCCTACAAACTTAATGAAGATTGAAGAAATAGAAGATTAAATCGGCATGAGATTGCTGATTTTTTTCTTGTTGTTATTTAGAAGTTATGATATTCTAATTGTAAGGTATTTTGAGGTGGAGTTATGGGATATATGAAGAGAGTGATCAGTCAACCTATTGTTTTGGGGATTTTTCTTTTTTTTGTTTTTTTGATTATTTGTTTCTTTTCTTTTTCATTGTTTTCTCAGGAGAAAGAAGTAGATTATACACATTTAAAAAAAGATTCTGATAGAGAATATATTGTTCTTGATTCTACTGTCCCTCAATTCAACTTATCTTCTTCTGGAGTATCTGGTTTAAATAAAGAAATAAAAAAAGATTTTTTATTTTACCGTAAGCAAATTGGTGTTACTTATGATATTAAAAGTTATTTGTCTTCTTCTATTTTGTCACTAGTTATTTCTTTTACTTATACTGAGGAGGGTAACACTCTGTATGAAACGACTAAATACTGCACTTATAATTATGATTTAGAAAATGAAGTTGTTCTTTCTAACCAGGAGTTATTAGATTTGTATGGGTTAACAACAAAACAAGTAAAAATGTTTTTAGAACAGAAATTTAAAAATACTTATTATTATCAACTTTCTAAACAGCAAATAGATTCTTCTGTTACTTATTCTTATTTTTTACAAAGTAAGGGTATTGATAATTATATGGATAATATTTCTTTTTCTGTTGAAAAGGGTAGTCTTATTTGTTATAGACCATTTTATATTACTCCTATTAATGATGATTATAAAAATTTTACTATTAAAGATTTTAGATTTGTTGTAGTTAAGTAGGTGATTTTTTGTATTTGTTAGATTGTGTTTCTGATATTAAAAGTTGTTGTAATGATTATGGATTGGCGAATATACTAGCTAGTATTAAAGAAGCATTGAATATTATTCATATTGTTGTTCCAATTTTACTTATTTTGTCATTGGCAATTGGCTTTATTCAATTAGTAATTAATCCTGAGGATAAGAAAAAGCCTAAAATGGTTTTTACTAGAATTTTTTGTGCTGTTATCGTTTTTTTCTTACCCTATTTAGTCAATTTATCTTTATCTTTACTTGATGGTGATGGCTATCAGTTGGGTGCTTGTTGGAAGAGTTCAGAAGAACTTAAGAAAGAAATGGAAAATAGAAAGAATATTTTTATACCAACGACGGATAAACCAAAACAGTCTTTTATATTGAACTCTGATGATTATGATCAGCCAGAGGCCAGTCAAAATGACTTTAATGATTTTGCGCATTTAAATCAATATAATCAAACGGGGACTTATGCTAATTATTCTGTTTGTGCTGGTGGCGGAAATTCTGTTGCTGGTACTGCATGTGGTTTGTCTACTTATATGGCTGCTAGATATGTTTTGACGGGGGAAGATACTGATTTTATGAGCTTTTGTCACGAGGCTTGTCGTACAGGACTTTATAATGGAAATGGAAGCAGTTGGAATGTTTTGTCTTCTAATAGTTTTTATCCTAATACTTATGGAATTGTTTCTAATTCAATTTCTAGTAATTATAATTCTTATGTTTCAACTTTACAGAATGGAGGAGTTGTGGCTGTCTTAATTGGTCAAGGCTATGCTAATACTAGTTCCGGAGGATTTAATTCTACTGCTAATCAACACTTTATTTTATTAGTAAATTATAATAGTGAAGATGATAAAATTTATGTTTATAACCCAACAGGAGCCAATACTGGATGGAAAAGTAAAAATATTATAGAACGATATGTTGTTGAATGTGCTAAAGGTTCTTGGTCATTAACAAAAAAATAATTACTTGTGAGGTAATTATTTTTTGTTAATTAATTTATCATATTGATAATACATTTTTTGAACATTATTTTCTAATAGATAGTAGTGTAAAATATAGGGGATAAATAGACATAGTAGTCCTAGAAATGCAATTAACAGTCCTATATTTTCAATTAAAAGACCAAATAGCAAGAAAAGTATTGCTAGAGTTCCTACAAATACAGTGACAATTAGATGAATTAGGCGTTCATGTTGAAATTGTTCTATTTGTATTAAATGATAATCTAGTCTTTCTTTTGTTATTTTTTCTTGTCTTTCTATTATTTTGTCTGTTTCTTGTACATAATTTAATATTCTTTCTTTCATATCTTCACCTTCTATGTTTTTATTATATCATGTTTTTGTTGCATTTTTATTGTGATATATATAGAATATGATTGAGGTGATTTTATGTCTTTTTCACAAAGACCTTTGCAAGGACGAGATGATGGTTTCGATTTTTCAAAATACTTTGATCAAGCTTATGAAAGAAGGGCAAATGTAGTTTCTAAGATTCCTAACTGGGTGCAGACTGGTATTAAGTTATATTATGATAGAGATGACGAGGCTTTTTCTACATTTCTTGCTGATATGACAGACATTGTAAAGTATGATATTTCTCAGGAAGATCATTATTTTGATTTGTTTTTAGAAACTGCTTCTTGTTTAAAAGAGGGAAAAACTGATGAGGTTCCTTTAGATGATTTGCAGAACTTAGATTTTACTGGTATGTTTTATGTACATTTTTATTTTCGACACATTGATAGAGAAGTTCCTGAAGTTATCGATAATTTGTTTCAAGAAAAAAGAGCAGAGACAGAAGCCGAGAGAGAAAAACCAACAGTTAAAGAAATTCAATTTTAATAAAAAATACATTCTTTGTTAGAATGTATTTTTTAGTCTATTTTTTCAGATATATTTTCATTATCAAAGTCTTTATCGTCTTCCATTAGTAATTCATGAATTTCTTCTTCTTTTGTATCTACAAATACTTCTTCAATTCTATCAACACGACATTTTTCAGCTTTTATAATGGAATCTACTTTGTCGATAGCATCTTCTAAAATGTCATTTACTACTACATAGTTGTATTTTGTTACTTCATTGATTTCTTTATAGGCTGTATGAAAGCGTTCTAATATCTTTTCTTTTGAATCTGTTCCACGTTTCTTTAATCGTCTTACCATTGTTTTTAGTGAAGGTGGAAGTATGAAGATAAATATAGCTTCAGGTACTAATTTTTTTATGTTAGCAGCACCCTCGATTTCAATTTCTAAGATTACATCTATTCCTTGATCTAGTTTTTCTTTGATTGTTCCTTTTGGCGTTCCATAGTAATTACCTACATAGTTAGTATATTCAAGAAAAAAATCTTCTTTTATTAATTTTTCGAATTCTTCCTTAGTTACAAAGTTATAGGTTTTCCCAGGAATATCATTTTCTCTTATTTTTCTACTGGTTGTTGAAACAGAAAGCCACATGTTTTTATTTTTTTCTAATAACCCATTGATTACACTTCCTTTTCCACAGCCACTAGGAGCAGATATTACTATTAATTGACCACTCTTTTTTTCTTTAATCATTTTTCATTTCCTTTCTATATAAAGTGCATTGATATTCTTTTTTATATTCTTGTTCATTATTTTTATATGGTAGAGTATAGATTTTAGTAGTGTTTAGTTCAAGTTCTAGCATTTTATTTTTATCTTTTGAAATTTTGCTAATAATTGGGAGTAATATCTCTTTTTTGTATTTATTTAGATAATTTTTTCCATTATTATTGAAAGCTAATAGACGAATATATGCTAGTTCTTTATTTTCTTTTGCTTGTTCTTTTGTGTAGTTGCATAATATTTGAAGTAGAGCACGTGATATTTTACTATATGTTTGATGTTTTGATTTTACTTTTTGAATTAGTTCTTCATATGTAGATGAGTGTAGTATTTCTTTTTTTAATTTTACAGCTAAATCTTTTTCGACTAGATGATATTGTTCTAAGTTTTCTTCAGTAATAATTTTATATTTTAAGAAATTAAAATAATCCTCTCTTTTATGAAGTATTTCTTTTTTTAATATTTCATAGGTACTCTTTGGAACAGACTCTTTTATTTTTTCTAAATCCTCTATATTTTCACGAATGGATGTAGCGCTATTAATTGTTCCACTTAATTCTTTACTATTATAGTCATTTGTTCGTTTTATTGATTCGGGTTTCATATTGTAATTATATTTTAAAATAGTTTTTATATATGTAATTCCTAAAATATCATTTGGGGTATCTATTTTCTTTCCTGTTAAATCTTTTAGAGCCAAGGATAGAGCAGTTGGGTAATTATATCCAAACTTAGAATATATTTTTACTAGTTTATCGAAGTCTTCATTTTCTAATTCTGCTTTTGCGATTTCAGTGATGTCATCAATATTATTAGATTCACTACCGAAAACTAATTTTTCTACTTTTAGTTTTTCTAAAAGAGTAATTCCTGCATAACTGAAATAGTCAGCACTTTGAGTGGCGAAATGATAGGGGATTTCTACTACTAGGTCAGCTCCAGCAAGAATTGCAAGATTTGCTCTAGTCCATTTGTCGATAATAGCTGGTTCTCCTCGTTGAGTAAAGTTTCCACTCATAGCAATTACTATAGTATCTTCTGGATATTTCTTTTTTATTTCTTGTATTTGATATAAATGTCCATTATGAAATGGATTATATTCGGCGATGATTCCAACACTTGCCATAGTATCCCTCTTTTCTTGTTGCTGATAGTTTAACATACATTTTCGATAATAACAATGTTTATTTTAGTATGTTGGTATATTTTCTAATAACCTGTAAATTGTATCGTCTATCGTAAATATATCGGTTAAAAAACGGTTAACTTTATTTACTTATTTGGTGTTATGCGGTATAATTTTCTTATCATTTAGGGATATGTTTTAACCGTTTTGAATAAAATTTAGTAATTTAGGATGTGAAGAGGATGAGAGTAATTGTAGCAGCAGGAGGTACTGGAGGGCATATCTATCCTGCATTGGCCATTATTGAGAGAATTAAGGAAAAAGATAAAAATAGTGAAATTTTATATATTGGTACTACGGATCGTATGGAAAAAGATATTGTTCCAGCTCGCGGTATTCCTTTTGTTGGTATTGAAATACAAGGATTAAATAGAAAAAATATTTTTTCTAATTTTTCTGTTCTTCAAAAATTTTATAAAGCAATTCATAAATCTAAAGAGGTGATTCGTGAATTTAAGCCTGATATTGTTATTGGAGTCGGTGGATATATTACAGCTCCTGTATTATATGCGGCACATAAAATGCATATTAAAACAATGATTCATGAGCAAAACTCTATTCCTGGTCTTTCTAATAAATTTTTATCTAGATTTGTGGATACTATTTGTGTTTCTCTACCTGGAAGTATGGAGTATTTTCCTAAGAAAAAGACGGTTTATACAGGAAATCCTAGAAGTGAAGAAATTTTGACAATTAAAAAAGTTTCTAAAACTAAGCTTGGCTTCTCTGCTTCTAAAAAATTAGTACTTGTAGTTATGGGGTCTTTAGGTTCTACTACTATGACTAAAAAATTGAAAGAGACAATTGCTCATTTTGGTGGTAAAAATTATCAAGTATTAGTTATTACGGGTAAGGCATACTATGATGATTATAAAGATGTTGATTTGCCTAAAAACGTTGTTTTACTTCCATTTACGGAAGAATTAATTCAGATTATGAAAGATACAGATTTAATGGTATCACGTGCAGGTGCTTCTACTATTTCCGAGATTACAGGGATTGGATTACCTTCTATTTTAGTTCCTTCTCCTTATGTTACTCATAATCATCAATATATGAATGCGAAGGAGTTAGAAGATGCAGGTGCCTGCCAGATTTTAGAAGAAAAAGATTTCTCTCCTGATAGATTGTGTCATGAAATAGATACTATTTTATCTGATAAAAAATTATATTTTTCTATGAAAAAAGCAAGTGAATCGTTTGGTGTGAAGGATTCTCTTACTAAAATATATGGGGAGATTCAAAAGTTAGTTGGTGAATAGAATGAAAGAAATTATTGAACGATTAGAAAAGATGAATATAGGTAAAATAGAGAAAGAAGTATCTCTTGATAAATATACTACTTATCGTGTAGGTGGGATTGCGTCCGCTATGGTTTATCCCAAAAATACAGAATGTTTAAAAAAGGTTTTGCAATTATTAAAAGTAAATAATATTCATTTTAAAGTTGTTGGCTTTGGGTCCAATTTGTTATTTAGTAGTAAGCGCTATAATGGCATTATTATTCGATTAGATGAGTTTAATGAACTAGAGTTTCTTACTCCTTATAAATTGCGTGTTGGAGCAGGCTATTCTTTGGTAAAGCTTTCTATGCAAGCTGCGAGACGAGGTCTTGCCGGATTAGAATTTGCAAGTGGGATTCCTGGAACTGTTGGTGGCGCTGTTTTTATGAATGCTGGTGCTTATAAGAGTGATATGGGATATATCGTTCAAGATGTTACTGTTTTGACACCAGATCTTAGAGTAATTAAGCTTGAAAATAAAGAAATGAACTTTCATTATAGAACTTCTTTTTTAAAAACGCATCCTGGTTATATTTGTTTAGAGGCTGTATTACGTTTAGATAAGGGGAATAAGTCCGCGATAGAAGAAGTTATTAAAGATAGGCGTAAGAGAAGATTGGAATCTCAACCTTTAAATTATCCGTCTGCTGGTTCTGTTTTTCGTAATCCAGAAGGTATGTCTGCATGGAAATTGATTGATGATGCAGGGCTTAAAGGATATTCTATTGGTGGTGCGAAAGTTAGTGAAAAACATGCTAATTTTATTATTAACTATGACCATGCTACTGGTGAAGATATCAAAAATTTAATTGAGTATGTACAAGAAAAAGTAAAGGAACATTGTCAGGTTGAATTAAAAGTTGAACAAGAATTTGTAAATTGGGAGTAATGTACATGGCTAAGAAATTGGTAAAAAAAAGAAAAATAAAATTATTACCATGCCTTATAGTGCTTTTAGTATTAGGAGGACTATCTTTTGTTGTGTACTTTTTCTTAAAACTTCCTATTTTAAATTTAATTGTAGAAAATACTACTTATTTAAATGATGATTATATTTTGGAATTAGCTGAAGTAAAAGATTATCCTAGTTTTTGGATGTCTTCTACTAGTAATATGGAGAGAAAATTAGAAAATTCACCTTATATTTCTGAAGCTAAGGTCGAAAGAAAATTCTTTCATATTTTAGTGTTTAATATTGATGAGAATAAACCATTATTTATTAATAATACAAATAATACCGTAGTCTTTTCCGATAAGGAGGAGGTTAGTGTTTCTGATCGGATTGATTTGTTTCGTATTCCAAGATTAATTAACTATGTTCCAGATAATAAATATCAGTCTTTTATTAAAGGAATGGCTAATATTAAAAAGGATATTTTAGGTAAAATTTCTGATATTGAATATCAACCTAATGATTATGATAAAGATCGCTTCTTATTGTATATGGATGATGGAAATATGGTGTATTTAACGTTAACTAAGTTCGATATGATTAATTATTATAACGATGTTTTAAGTCAATTGGAAAATAGAAAAGGTATTCTTTATTTAGACAATGGAAATCATTTCCAGATTATGGAGTAGAGTATGCGATTATTTTTGAAAAAGTATGGACCGTTTATTTTTTTGTTTTTCTTTGTTTTATATAGTTTCTTGATAGCTTATAATTTGTTTTTTGGGGATACTATTGTTAATTACGGTTTTAGTTATGCTATCACTAGAGGGGAAGTTCCTTATGTAGACTATAATCTAATTATTCCTTTGTTTTCTCCTTTTTTATATTCTATTTTTTTATTTATTTCTAAATCTTTTCTGTTTTATTATATTGTACAATCTATCTTTGTAGTACTATTTTTTATAGTGCTTTTCAAACTATTGGATAATAAATGGAGTTTATTATTACCAATTGTATTTTTAGGTTTTCCTATTCCTATTGTTACAATACTTTTTCCTGGGTATAATTTTATTTTATTATTTTTATTAATTCTTGTTATTTATTGTGAAATAGAAGAAAAAAGCGATTATTTGATAGGTTTTTTATTAGGTCTCATGATTTTGACTAAACATACTTTAGGTGTTTTATTCTTTTTGCCAAGTCTCCTTTATTTAAGACAACTTCAAAAAATAGGAAAAAGGATTTTAGGACTTCTTATCCCTATAAGTGTATTTGTGTTTTATTTATTTATTAGCCATAGTTTTTTTGAATTTATCAATTTGTGCATATTAGGATTGTTTGATTTTGCTGGAGAAAATAGTACTGTTATGGAATATTGGTTATGGGTGCCATTTCTTCTTTGTATGGGTTATGTTATTTTTCGTATCTTTAAACAAAAAAAGGATATTTTTCCTTATTATGTTTTGATTTCTAGTCTTTTTGTTTATCCTTTGTTCGATGCTTATCATCTATCTTTTTTTCTTTTTCTTACAATGTGTTTATTTCTTTACTATAGTAAATTTATTTGTAAGAATGTTACTTTTTATGTTTTGGTATTTTTGGTATTTTTAGCTGGTTTATGGACTTTTATTACTTTCAGTTTTCGTGGTGGCGTATATCATTTTCAAAATTATCCTAATTATCCTTTGCGATATTTAAAAGATAGTGATAAAAAGCATTATGAAGAAATTCAAAAATTTATGGAAGATTGGAAAGAACCAGTTATCTTATTTGGTTTAGGTACTGAAAATTATTTTTATAAGATTACTAATGATTTAGATATTACGTATTTTGATTTACCTAATTATGGAAATTATGGCTACCATGGTATGGAGATGATGATTCAAAAATTTGAGGAGTTACCAACTGACAGTGTTATTCTCATTGATAAAAATATTTTAGAAGATGATAATTATAATCAACAATATTATAAAGATTTAGCTTATTATGTTATAGAAAATTATCGTAAATTAAAGAAGGTTGGCCGATATACAGCTTATTTGAAAGAGAAGTAGGTGATTAATGATGAGGAAAGTTATAAAGTTTAGTTTTATCTTTTTCATTATATTAATATTTAATTTACTATGTTCACCACTTAATTTGGATGAAGTTTGGAATTATGGTTTTGCTAATAACTTATATCGAGGATTAGTTCCATATTTGGACTTTAATATGGTGATTACACCTTTTTATCCATTTCTTATGTCTTTACCATTTTATATTTTTGGTTCTAGTATGATTGTTTTTCACGTTGCTAATGCTATTATTTTAACAGGATGCTTTGTTTTACTAGAAAAAATGTATCATGATAAAATGTGGATATTCTTTTTCTTTCTTTTCTTTCCTGTTAATATTTCCGCTCCTAATTATAGTCTGTTTTTGTTGGTAATTGTAGTTTCTTTAGTTTACTTGGAAAAGAATTTTGTGAATGCAAAAGGTGATGTTGTTCATTATTTCATTGGCATTCTTTTAGGAATTTCTGTTTTGACCAAACAGACAGTTGGAGTGTTCTTGCTTCTTCCTACTATTATCTTTTTTTGGAAAGATAAAAAAGTATTATTAAAGCGAATCCTAGGTTTTTTGCTTCCAATTTTTGTTTTTGTTATCTATTTATTAATTAACAAAAATTTTTTAGCTTTTCTTAATTTGTGTGTATTTGGTTTATTGGATTTTACTGGTAATCAAAAGGTCTTTAATGTTTTTGGAATATTATTTATGATTATGCTTTCTTTTACTATATATTTTATTAAAAAAGATAAAAAGGATATTTCTAATTATTATGTTTTATGTTTTTATAGTATTGTTATTCCTATTATCGATTTGTATCACTTTTTCCTTGCTTTTTTTGCATTTTTGCTTCTTGTGTTATCTAGGATTCAAAAAAGATATCTTTGTTATAGTGCTTTTAGTATTGTTTCTATTTTATTTCTTGGAGGACTGATGGCAAATTTTAATCAATTTGATATTGAAAATTATCCTAATGATTTAAATCATTTTGAATATCGTTATATTAAGCCTAGTAGTTATCGATTCACAAAGCAAGTGTTAAAGTACGTTTCAAAACATCGGAATAAAAACATTATGTACGTGGTTCCCGATGCTTATTATTTTAAAATTATTCAAGATGAAGACTGTAATTATTTTGATTTGATTAATCAAGGCAATTTAGGATATCATGGCAGTGATTGGTTATTAAAGCAGATTAAAAAAATGGATAATACATTATTTATTGTTGATTCTAGTGAGTATAATTCTGGAAATCAGATTGATCAACAGGCATTGAAATATCTTTTGTATTATGGTGTTAAAGTAGATAGTATTGGCTTTTATGATGTATATGTTTTAGAAGAGGAGTAGAAGTATGAAAAAATGGGTACGTTATATATTTATTTTTCTATTTATGTTTTGTATCGTAGAGTTTTTTGGTTTTTCTAATACCTATGGAGATTCTATTAACAATTATATGTTTAGTCATGCCATTGTGATGGGGGAGATTCCTTATCTTGATTTTAATATGGTTTCTACTCCTCTTTATGCCTTTATCATGTCCTTAGGTTTATTCCTTTGGGATAATTATTTAATGTTTGCCCTAGAGCAAAGTCTACTTTTAACAATAGCTTTTTATCTATTGTATGAGGTGTATGGAAAGAAAAGTTATATTGCTTTACTTAGTGTTTGTTTATTTGCTTTTTTTGCCTTTAATGCTACTTATAATTTTTTGGCTTTGTTTTTTTTAATTTTCTTAATTTATTTGGAAGAAAAGTTTCCATATAAAGATTATTTTATTGGTTTTATTCTTGGGTGTGCTATTTTGAGTAAACAAACGGTAGGAGTTATGCTTGTTATTCCAGCACTTATTTTTTATCGTAGGGATATTCGTAAGATTTTAAGAAGAATAGTGGGGACTTTTATTCCTTGTTTTATCTTTCTTATTTATTTATTATTTCAGCAAGCCTTATATCCGTTCTTTGATTTATGCCTTTTTGGCTTGTTTGATTTTTCATCAAAGAATGGATTTCATTTTTCATTTTATTTTTTATTTAGTATTCTTTTGTTTTGTATTCAACTTTGGATTACACTTAAAAGAAAGAAAGATATTAAAAACTATTATTTATTAATAGGGGTTAGTTTTGTTATTCCTCTTTTTGATCTACATCATTTTTCGCTTTATATTTTTTGCTTTGTCCTTCAATTATTACCATTCATTACAAAGTATGAAGATTATTTTGGTCGATTAGCGCTTGTTTTATCTATTATTGTCAGTATCTTTATTTTTAGTTATTTAAGTTATTTACTAAAACCTGTATTTTCTACTAAGATTCCAAAATTCCAGTATACTTTAAATTCTAGTTATGATTATCAGAGGGCTTTAGATAACTTTAAGTTTTTTGATAAATTTGAAAGAAAGTTAATACTGTCTTATGGTTCTACTCAATATATGGTACAATACGATATTAGTAGAGATCATCCGATTACTTATTTTGATGTTTTAATGTATGGAAATTATGGGTATCGTGGTAGTTATAAAATGATTGAAAGAGTAAAAGAAATGGAGGATGTTTATATCTTAGTTGATATGGCTTCTTATCATGATTTTTCTTTATATAATCAGTTTGATAAGGTTGTAGTCGATTACGTTATAAAACATTATAAGAAAGTGGATTCGTGGCGAGATTTTAATGTTTATTATAAAAATTAATTCTATGAAAACTCTTGGAGTTTTTTTTCTTTTATAGTATAATAATTTTTAAGATGGGAGATGCTTACATGGGTCAGGTATATACAGGTATTGAGTTGGGTACTGATAGTATTAAGATTGTTGTATTAGAAAAACTTCATGATAAGTTTCATGTTTTGGCATCTGTTCATAGTCCAAGTGATGGTATTTCTAAAGGTGAAGTTGCGGATATTAAAAAATGTGTTTCTAGTGTAAGGGTGGCTTTGAAAAAGGTTAATGATATGCTAGGTATTAAGATTGTCAATGTAATTGCTGTTGTTCCACCTACTGGATGTTCCTTTGATATTGCAGTTGGTTCTGTTGAAGTGTTGGATGAAGTTACGGGAGAAGATGTAAATAGGGTAGTTAAAGATGCTCTGGTTGGAAAAATTAGTGAAGAGGAGGAATTGGTTACTGCCATCCCTATTAGCTTTACTGTGGATGAAGAGGAAAATATTAAAGATCCTAAAGGAATGAAGGGAAATCTTTTGGAAGTAAAATTAGTAACTGCAACGTTACCTAAAGAGCCTTTATATAGAATTTTGGAAGTGTTAAAGCTTAGTGGTCTAGAAACTTTGGATGTGGCCTTTACTTCTACTGGAGATTATTATACTGTTTGTAATAGCCGTTTACAAAAGGAAGTTGGTGCTATTATTAATATAGGAGAAGCATCTACTAATGTTTCTGTCTTTAATAAAGGTATTCAAATTAAGAATGCCGTTATTCCTATTGGTAGTCATAATGTAGATCGTGATATTACGTATATTTTTAAAATTAAAGAAGAAGATTCTAGAAGGTTAAAAGAGCAATTTGCTGTTAGTATGCAGGCATATGCAGATACTAATGATACTGTATCTATTCCTATTGGTGATGAGGAAAAAGAAATTTCTCAGGTTGGGATTTCTAAAGTTGTAGAGGCTAGGTTAGAGGAAATTTTAAATTTGGCTAAAAAAGAGATAAAAAACTTAACAAATAGGGAAATACGTTATATAATAGTAACAGGTGGCCTTAGCGAGTTAGCAGGATTTCAATATTTGGTGGAGTCTGTTTTCGGTATATCGGCTAAGGTATGTAATATTAGTACAATGGGTCTAAGACATAATCGATATAGTAGTGTTGTTGGCGCGGTACGATATTTTGATGATAAAATGTCTTTACGGGGGAAGAATGTCAGTATGATATCAGAAAGTGATGTCCAGTTGTTGATGTCTCCTGACGATAAGACGATAAATAATGATAATATTATTAGTAAAGTATTTGGACATTTTTTTGATAACTAAGGAGGACTAGGTATGATAGGTGGATTAGAATTAGATCAATTAGCCAAAATTAAAGTTATTGGTTTAGGTGGCGGCGGTGGTAACGCTGTTAATAGAATGGTAGAGTCAGGAGTAAAAGGTGTTGAATTTATCGCTGCTAATACAGATTTACAAGTATTAAATTCTTCTAAAGCTGATGTTAAAATTCAAATTGGCGCTTCTTTAACTGATGGACTTGGTGCAGGAGCTAAGCCAGAAGTTGGTAAGGAAGCAGCTTTAGAGTCTAAGAAAGAAATAGAAGATGCTTTAGCTGGTGCAGATATGGTATTTATCACTTGTGGAATGGGTGGAGGTACTGGTACTGGTGCTGCTCCTATTGTTGCAGAGATTGCGCAAGGATTAGGTGCTTTGACCGTTGCTATTGTTACAAAACCATTCTCATTCGAAGGAAAAAGAAGAATGGATAATGCATTAAAGGGTATTGATGAGTTAAAGAAACATGTAGATACTTTAATTGTTATTCCAAATGATAGATTAAGAGAAATTATTGATAAGACTACTCCAATGTTAGAGGCATTCAAAGAAGTTGATAATGTACTTCGTCGTGGTGTTCAATCTATTTCTGATTTGATTGCTGTTGTAGGTCTTGTTAACTTGGACTTTGCTGATGTTAAAGCAGTTATGGAGAAGAGTGGTCACGCAATTATTGGTATTGGTATTGGTATGGGAGAAGACAGAGCAATCGAAGCTGCTAAACAAGCTGTTTCCTCTCCACTTCTTGAAACTCCAATTACAGGAGCTACAGATGCTATTATCAATATTACAGGTGGAGTTAACTTAACATTATTTGAAGCTGAACAAGCTGCTGAAGTTGTTCGTAACGCTGCAAATACTGATATTAATACAATCTTTGGTTCAGTTATTAATGAAAACTTATCTGATGAAGTTATCGTTACTGTAATTGCTACTGGATTTGATAAGAAAGCATCACAACCAGAAGTAAAAGAGCCAGTATTTAGTAATGCTGCACCAACTAGAAGAAGTGCTTCGGTTGAAAAAGCTCCAGAAATGTTAGATTCTAATGATTCTTCTGGTGATGACGGTGACTTTGATTTACCTCCGTTCTTAAGAGATAGAAATTATTAATAAAGTTTGCGAAATTCGTGAACTTTTTTCTTTTTTGGAGTATACTTTGATTATAGAGAGGATGATTTTATGGGTATACCTAATATGCATACTACTATCGATTATGCTAAATTAATTGAATTACAGGCCAAAGCTGTCGAAGATAAAATTACTGTATCTAATGATACTTTGCGAGGCAAGGTAAGACAGAAAAGTATGCAACCAAGAAAACGAGGGGCAACGGTAAGAAAATAAAAGATAGCTTTGTATTTAAAGCTATCTTTTTAATATTGTTTTTTTTGGAATTTTCCTTTATTTTCTACCGCTCTTATTATTTGTGCTAGTAGATTGATGGCAATTTGCTCTGTTTTTCTATCTTGGTCTCTAAGAGGATTAAATTCTACTAAATCATAGGAAACAACTTGATCTAGATGTTTCATGATTAGTTCGTTGATTTTCATTGCTTCTTCTTCTGAGATTCCATCAAATTCTGGTACGGATACTCCAGGAGCCACTTCAGGATCTAGTAAATCTAAATCATAACTAATATGTATTCCTTTTGTTTTTTCTCCAGCAATTCTAAATGCTTCTTCTACAACTGCTTCTACACCTTTTTCTTTAATGTCTTCGGTAGTAAACACGGTAATACCAGAATATTTGACGTTATCTTTTTCCCAGTCGTCAATACTTCTAGCACCTACTACAACTGCTTTTGAAGGTTGAATAATATTTCCGTCATGGAAGTATCTTAATTCTCCATTTTTATATCCTGTAATTGCTGCTAGAGGAAGTCCATGAATATTTCCTGTGACAGTGGTATCGAAAGTGTTGTAATCCGTATGAGCATCGAACCATATAATACCAATGTTTTCATGTACTTTGGCACTAGCTAAAGCACTTGCAACAGCAATAGAATGGTCTCCTCCAATAGTAATAGGGAAGTAACCATCTTTTACTTTTTCTAAAATGGCTTGATATAGTTTTGTATTAAACTTATCAATTTCATAATCATTTTTTCTTAAGTCTGATAAATTTCTACTTTTTATAATATTTTCATCTTGTACTAGAGAAAAACTTTCTCCTTTATAAAAACCTTTTAAGTCGTTCATTAATTGAACTGGTCCTAGATGAGCTCCATCGATATGAACTCCTAAATCACTGCCAGCTCCTGCAATAAATGTTTTCATAACTTTCACCCTCTTACATTTTAGAATAAATGCTTGAAGATAGCAAGAAAAAGTCTTTTTTTTTGTCTTTCTTTACTGTATAATGATTTTGGGTGATAATATGAAAAAACTTAGTGAATTATATCCTGGTGTTAGTGAGGATGTAACTATTAAAGCAATTAAGATTAACTCTAAGGAATGTGAACCTGGAGATTTATTTGTTTGTACGATGGGAGTTACTGCTGATCGTCATGAATTTATTGGAGATGCTATAAGCCATGGTGCTAGTGCTGTTGTAGTATCTCGTGATGTTGGGGATATTGGTGTTCCAGTTGTAAAAGTACCTGATACTAATCGAGAACTTCCTTATTTATGTCAGAAGTTTTATGATTATCCCGATCAAAAATTAAAAGTTTTAGGTATTACTGGTACGGATGGAAAGACTTCTACAGCAACGATTATGCAAACATTAATTGGCAATGATCTTTGTGGTTATATTGGTACAAATGGTAGAAGCTGTGCTAAATTTACAGGCGATAATCCTAATACCACTCCAGATGTTCATTTGCTTTATGCTTATTTTAAAGAATTTTTGGATTGTGGGTGTAAGTATGTGGCAATGGAAGCAAGTAGTGAAGCTTTCTTTAGAAATAGACTTCAGACTATACAATTTGATTTAAGTGTGTATACAAATATCACTTCTGAGCATTTAAATATTCATGGAAGTTTTGAAAATTATGTACAATGTAAAGAACAGTTATTTAAACAGACAAAAAAAGATGGTTATTGCGTGTTAAATATGGATGATCCTTATTATGAACAGATTAAATCTATTTGTAATGGAAAAGTAGTCACTTATGGTATGAAGGAGGATGCTACTTTACAAATTGTTGATTTTAAAGCATATCCTACACATACAATGATTCATTTTAAATACAGGGATGAAGTAATTGAGGTAGACAGTCCATTATTAGGAGATTTTAATGTCTATAATTTGGCAGCAGGACTTTTAGCAGCTCTTTGTGTTGGCGTTTCTATGGAGAAAGCATTAGCTCGTATTAAGAATATAACTATTAATGGTAGACTTGATTTATTAAATACAAATACACCATATTATGTTATGGTTGATTATGCGCATACTCCTAATGGTATTACAAAGCTTTTAAATTTTGTACATACCTTAGATATTAATCGTAGTATAGTTGTCATTGGTCAAGCAGGGGAGAGAGACTATATTAAGCGTCCACAGGTAGGAGAAGTTGTGGTTAAAAATGCGACACATGCTATATTTACTTATGAAGATCCTAGAAGTGAAGATCCTAAAGTTATTTGTGATGATATCGTTAAAACTGTAAAAGATACTTATCATAATTATGAAATAGTAATTGATAGACGTGAGGCTATACAGAAGGCCATTGATATGGCGGGAGAAAAAGATATGGTTTTAATTCTTGGGAAAGGTAATGAGACTTATCAAAAATTAAAGACTGAAACAATTTACTTTAATGATGAAGAGGAAGCATATCAAGCTGTTGCTAATAGAAAAATAAGAGAAGGAGTTACTAATTAGTGCTCTTTTTCTTTCACTGATGGGTACAAATATAGGTTTTTGATTGATTTAATTTAAAGTTTATGTTAGTATAAATGCTACTGAAAGGGAGGATAGTATGTTAGAATTTATTATTATTAGTGGTTTAGCTACAATGGGAGTTAATACGGCATGTTCTTTATTAGTCGCTAAAAAAGCAAAGGATAGAGGATATGTTAATAAGCTTTATAATCGTTCACAGGAGAAAAAAGGCCCTGTTAGAAAAACAGTAGAATTTTTATTTAATTTTATTCCAGGTGTAAATATTATTGTTTCCGCTATTGTAGTAGCTGGTACGGGGTATGCTTTAATTTCTGCCAGTGATAAAAAAGATGAAAAAATTTGGGGACCTGATTCTAAAATGGATGCTTTTTATACAAATAGTTATTATGATGATTTAGATAAAAAGCTTGTGGGACTAGAAGATGCTATGAAATTAGATGGAGCAACACCTGAGATTATAAAGACAGAAATGAAAAAAGCCGAGGATGAAGTTTATTCAAATCATGCTAAATTGTCAGAAAAGAAACGTAGAGAATTAAAAGCAATGAGCGATGCAGCATTATGGTTAAGAGACTTCGAATTAGAAAATGGACTATCTTATGAAGAAAGAGGAGAGCTTTTCCCAGCATATACAAAAGACTTTATGAATACTAAAGAGAATGCTAAACCAAAAGCTATTCAAAAAACTTTAAAAATGGTTAATAATCGTTCAACAAAATAAAGCGAATAGATTTTATTCGCTTTTTATGTTATTATTATATTTAGGTGATAAAGTGGTAAAAAAGATTATTAAGGGATGTATTGTGATATTATGTATGGTTATTATTTTTTCTTTTTCTATGGATAATTCTAGCGAATCTACAAGAAAGAGTGAAGGTGTTATTCTTGAGGTCACGTCTTTTTTAGGTTTTGATTTAACCAGTCAACAGCAACAACATATTGTAGAGTTGTTTTTTGTTCCGGTTAGAAAAGCAGCACACTTTTTCATTTATTTTGTATTAGGAATTACTTTAATTAGTTTCTTACGGGAGTTTTCAATCCCTATTCGTAAATTGATACTGTTATCTATTTTTTTAGCATTTTTATATGCTTGTAGTGACGAAGTTCATCAGTTATTTGTTGCTGGTAGAAGTGGACAAGTTAGTGATGTTTTGCTAGATACTATTGGAGCAAGTGTAGGAGTAGGACTATATTACTTATTATTTAGAAAAAAGTTGAAGGAGATAGATTATGAACAAAAAGAAAGAATTGGCTAAAAATACGATTATTATTTTTGCAGGAAAAGTTTGTACTCAGTTAATTTCATTTCTATTACTTCCTTTATATACTAGTTATTTATTAACAGAGGAATATGGATTTGTTGATTTAATTACGACATATGTTACTTTAATTGTTCCTATTATTACTATGGAACTCGAAATGAGTGTTTTTCGTTATTTAGTAGATTGTCGTAAAGATAAAAAGGAAACGAAGAGAGTTTTTAGTAATAATTTTATTATTTTACTTTTTTCTTTATTTATATTTATTATTGGATACTTAATCGTTACTTGTTTTTGGAAGTTTGATTATCGTTTTCTTATTCTATTTGATATTGTTATTTGTACTTTCTCAGGAAACTTTTTACAGATTGCTAGAGGTGTAGGTAGAACACTTGATTATGCTATTAGTTGTATTATTACTGGTGTTAGTACAATTCTTTTGAATATCTTACTTATTGTTGTATTTAAACTTGGGGCCTTTGGTATGATTACTTCTATGGCCATTGCTAATGGATTAGGGGCTCTTTACTTATTTATCCGTCTTAAGATGTGGCAATATATTGATTTTAAGAAGAAAGATAAAAAATTGATTAAAGAAATGTATAAGTATTCTGTTCCACTTGTTCCTAATGGAATTAGTTGGTGGATTGTGAATGTTTCTGATCGTACTATTATTACGGCTATTTTAGGTGCTGCTGCCAATGGTATTTATGCTGTTAGTAATAAATTTCCTACTATTTTGTCTAGTTTATTAGGAATCTTTAATTTATCTTGGAGTGAGTCGGCAGCGTTACATATTAATAGCCCTGACAGGGATCAATTCTTTTCTGATATCTCTAATACAGTTACGAAATTATTTACTTGTTTAGGTGTAGGTATGATTGCTTGTATGCCTTTTGTATTTCCTTTATTAGTTAATCATAGTTATGATGATGCTTATTACTATATACCAATTCTAATTTTGGGTGCAGTATTTAATGTTGTTATTTGTTTATATAGTGCAGTTTATATTGCTAAAAAGATGACGAAACAGGTTGCTATGACTTCTATTATTGGGGCGGTTATTAATATAGTTGTAAATATTGGGTTGATTCATTTTATAGGACTTTTTGCTGCCGCTTTATCTACAGCAGTTTCTTATTTAGTTATGATGGTTTATCGTCATTTTGATTTAAAGAAATACATTAATATTACTTATGAAAAGGGACTTCTTATTAAAACAATTTTAATATTTACTTTTGCTATTGTTATTTATTATCAACGTAATATCTATTTAGATATTTTGAGTCTTATTGTAGTAGTTATTTATTCTATTTTGATGAATAAGGAATTTTTACTTGCTACCAAGAATACAATTATGCAAAAGGTATTTCATAAAACAGTTCGTTGATTTTCTTTCTCTTCTATGTTATAATAGTCGAAATTTAAAGAGGTGGGCTTATGACTAGAAGTGAAGAAATTCTTTCTTTGAAACAACAAAGGCAGAAATTACTTGATAAAAAAATATTGTTAGAAGCAAAAGCTAATAATTATATTAAACGATATGATCAATTGAGTGATAAGTATGTGGAGCAACAGACTCAATTAGATCAACTTCAGAAATTTAGTGATTTTTGTGAATCTGTTCCTGAAAAAATTTTAGGTAATGTTATTAATGAGGGGTGTATAGGTTTTGGAGCATCTTTGGGAGCGGTTTTAGTTACTGGTGGAGTACCTTTTATACCTTTTATTGTTGGTCCTATTGTAGGTGTTATTGGTTCTATGATTAAGACTCCTATGACTTATTATTCTTTAAAGAAAAAAGCAATGCTTGGGGATCTTTTGGATTTTGAGATGAAACATTATGATGTTAGTGAACGTAAGAAGGGGACTTTTGGTGCTAGAGAGATTATGCGTCATGAAGCAGAAGAGTATGGAGATGAAGTGTTTGCCATGGATTCTCAAATAAATTCTCTTGTTAAAGGGAAAATTAGATAATTAGATACAGGAGGTTTTTATGCGAGAGTTAGATCTTTTAAAAGAGAAAAAAAGATGTTTAGAAAAAGCTTTAGTTTCTAATCAACGTATGATTAATAAATATGCCATGGAAGGAGAAAATCTCCAAAGAAAATATGATGAAGAAAAGTTAAAATATGATTTTCTTTCTGATATGCCTGAAAAGAAAGAACAGTTTGAAGCAGATGTTGTTACAGGGGCATTAGCTTTTGCAGTTGGTTCTCTTCCTGGTTATCTTGAACATTCTGGTATTATTTCTGTTGCTATTACAACTTTCATTGGATTAGGTGTATGTGGTGGAATTGTTTTACTTAGAAATCAACCTTATTTATCTAGAAGAAAACCTGATTTTGGAGATTTAGAAGAATTAGAGCTTTCTATTTATGATACAGAAGAGAGATTAAAGGGAATAGATTTTGGTACTGATTATTTGCAAACAAGAAGTGCACATATGAGGGAAGCAATTACGAAGATTCGTACCCAGATTTCTCCTGTGAGGCAAAAAACTTTATAATTCGACAAGTGAAAACATATAATTCAGTAGGTGATTATATGTTTTTTCAATTGTTTTCTATATTAAAAGATTTTTTTTGCTTTACAGGATCTTATTCTAATGAGGTTTTTCCTGAACCCCTTACTTCTAAAGAGGAAGAAGAATATATTTTAAAGAAGGAAAATGGGGATAGGGATGCCCGTAATCAGTTAATTGAACATAATTTGAGACTTGTTGCACACATTGTGAAAAAGTTTGATCCTAAAAATGGGGATGCAGATGATTTAATTAGTATTGGTACTATTGGTCTTATTAAAGGAGTAGATAGCTTTTCTCGTGATAAAGGTGTAAAAATTACTACTTATTGTGCTAGGTGTATTGAAAATGAGATACTTATGTATTTTCGCAGTAATAATAAATATAGTAAGGATATTTCTATTAATGAGGCAGTAGGTTTTGATAAAGATGGAAATGAAATTGCTATACAAGATGTATTAAAGAGTCCAAAGCCTGATTTTGTTGAAGATATCAATATGAAAGATCATATTGTATTACTAAAAAGGTATATGAAAATTTTACTTCCTAGAGAAAGGGAAATATTAATACGTAGATATGGTCTTTATGATCATGATGAAGAGACTCAGAAAGAAATTGCTAAAAAGTTGCATATCTCTAGGAGCTATGTTTCTAGAATTGAAAAGCGTGCCCTTACAAAAATTTTAAGAGAATTTATTAAAGATAAGCAATATGATATATAATACTATTATAGACACTAATATTTAATTTTAGTATAATTATGGTAGTGAGAGTGATAATATGGGTAGAAAAAAATTGTTGCAACGTTATTATAAGCCTTCTAATTTGGATGGAAAATTAAATGCTTTACAGAAAAAGAGATTATCTTATATTTTGTTTCAAAAAATCTGTATTTGTTTTTTATTCTTAGTTATTGGTATATGTTTATTGTCTTCTTATAAAATGTTGTTTTTTCCTAGAATTGAGTTGAAGGGGACTAGTGTTGTTACTGTTCCTTATCAGGGAAAGTATAGGGAAGCTGGTTATTTATCTAGTTATCAAGGAAAAAATATTACTGACTCTGTTAAAGTTACTGGGAAAGTTAATCCTAAAAAATTGGGGGAGTATCTTATTACTTACACAGTTTCTTATCAGGGGAGAACTACCTCTAAAACTAGAATTGTTAAAGTCGTAGATAATAAGAAGCCTAAAATAGAATTTACTACAGATAAGAATACATTATATATTTGTCCTAATTCTAAATATTTATTTGATGATTATAAAGCCATTGATAATTATGATGGAGATATTACGGATTTAGTTACTGTAAAAGAGAATGGTAATGTTATGAGGTATCAAGTGAGAGATACTTTTGGTAATCGTACTGTTGTTGATAGAAAAGTAATTTATAAAGATGTAGAAAAACCGAAGTTAACTTTAGATTCTCCTGAGACAGTTATGTTGATGGTGGGAGATAAGTTTTCTGATTCTACTTATCAAGTGAGTGACAATTGCTCTCGTGATGTTGAAGTTAAAATTACTGGTAAGGTTGATACTAGTAAAGTGGGTGAATATCAGAGAATTTATAAAGCGATAGATGAAGCTGGGAATGTTACTAAGGTGGTACAGAAGGTTATTGTGATGGAACCTATGAAAAAGGGAGTTATTTATCTTACTTTTGATGATGGTCCTAGAAGTGGTACTACTGATATTATTTTGAATGTTTTAAAAGAGAAAGGTGTGAAAGCAACGTTCTTTGTAACGAGTGGTGGACCTGATGATCTAATTAAACGAGCTTATCTTGAAGGACATTCTATTGGACTTCACACGGCTAGTCATGATTATTCTATTGTTTATGGTTCCATTGATTCTTATTTTAATGATTTAAAGATTGTTTCTGATAGAGTTGAGAAAATTACTGGAGAGCGGTCTATGATTATTCGTTTTCCGGGTGGGTCTAGTAATACCATTAGTAAGAGATATACACCTGGTATTATGAGCTTTCTAACTAAAGAAGTAGTTAATCGAGGGTATCGTTATTATGATTGGAATATTGATTCTAGAGATGCTGAAGGTGGAAAATTTAATGCTGATGAAATAGCTGATTTTGTTACTTCTAAACTTTCTCATGATAAAGTTAATATGGTGTTAATGCACGATATTAAAGTAGTTACTAAAGATGCGATTGGTAAAATTATTGATTATGGTCAGGCAAATGGTTATACATTTGAAGCTATTACTCCATTTACAGATATGGTTACGCAACGAGTAAATAATTAGACTAAATAAAAAAAGTAGTGTATAATGGTTAGTAGGTGGTATTATGGGTATATTTAAACCTACGATGTATCGGAAAAATATTTTCGATATTGATTATCAAAAACTAAAGGAAAAAGGCATTCGTTGCCTTGTTTTCGACTTGGATAATACTCTTGGATTAATTGAACATGAGAAGTGTCCTAGAAATACGAAAAAGTTGATAAAAAGTTTACAAAAAGATTTTCTAATATTTATTGCATCTAATAATAATAAAAGACGTATTAAACCTTATATGGAGGATTTGGGTGTTGGTGGAGTAGCTTGGTCTATGAAACCATCTACTAGAGGATTAAAGAAAATCAAGAAAGAATATAATCTTAAGAAAAAAGAAATGGTTATGATAGGCGATCAAATTGTTACAGATGTTTTGGCAGGGAAAAGATTTAGAATTATGACTATTTTAGTTGATCCTTTAGGTAAGAAAGATTTAAAAATTACAGGTCTTAATCGATATTGGGAAGATAAAATTATTCGCAGATATGAAAAAAAAGGTGAATTTAAGAGAGGTAATTATTATGACTAGTGAAAAGAAGTGTATGGGTTGTGGTGTGATATTACAAGATGAAAATATATTGCAGGAAGGCTATACGACTAGTTTGGAAAACGATATTTGTCAGAGATGTTTTCGTATGAAAAATTATGGTGAATATCAGACTATTGCGAAATCTAATGAGGAGTACTTATCTATTTTAAAAAGTGTTGGCGAGACTAAAGATTTAGTTTTATATATTACAGATTTATTAAATGTGGATAAGGATCTTGTTAAAGTAAGAGAACTTATTCCAAATAAGATGATTTTGGTTTTAAATAAAAAAGATGCTTTACCTAAATCTGTAAAAGAAGAAAAACTCATCCAATATTTTAAAGATATGAATTTGAATTTTGAAGAGATTATTGTCGTTAGTGTTAATAAGAATTATAATATTGACTATTTACTTAAAAGAATAAAATATTATCAAACTAGCAAGAATGTTTATGCTATAGGGCATACTAATGCCGGAAAGAGTAGTTTGATTAATAAATTAATAAAAAATTATTCGGATAAGACACAAGAAATTACTATGTCTCCACTTCCTTCTACAACTTTAAATACTATTACGATTGAAATTAATGATTATTTAACATTGGTTGATACTCCAGGTCTTATTGATAACGGTTCTATTTTAAATATTGTTTCTCCTAAAATGGTAAAGAAAATTTCTCCAGTGAAAGAAATTAAACCTAAAACTTATCAAATTCGTAAAAATCAATCTATTATTATCGAAGACTTTTTAAGAATTGATTATGTTGATGGTGTCAAGAATAGTTTTACTTTATATGTATCTAATGACTTAAAGGTTAAAAGACTTCTTAATTCTAGTAATAAGGACGATTTAAAGGATTTAAATAAAACAACTTATCAAGTAAAATATGGGGAAGATTTGGTTGTCTCTGGTTTAGGGTTTATTAAGATGGTAGATAAGTGTGAAATTGATGTTTATATTGATCAGAATGTGGATACGTTTTTAAGAAAGAACTTAATTTAATTATGTTCTTTTTTGTTGTATTTTTATTATTTTGACATTAGAATACTAGTGAGGTGATTTTAGTGTTGCTTTTTCGTACAAGTTTAGAAGTGGAAGAAAAGTATGATGAGTATATGAATGCTGATTCTGCTAAAGAATTAAAGGATGCTATGACTTGGTTAGAGTTTTATATTGGAGAAATGAATGAGTTTGCAGACGTTGGATGGCATGAAATTAGAAAAGATAAAGTGGAATATGTGAAAGCTTCTCTTTTAAGTATATTTCGAAATGTTATAGTGGGAATTACTAATCCTCTTGCTATTAAAGCAGAGATGGAGGTTATTGAGAAGCAAATTGAATTGGCTCAGACTTTTTGCTCTTTGGAAGAGGAGCTTTTAGATAGTATGAATGATAGTAACTATCAAGAAGTTTTGAATTTAGGAAGTTTTTGTTATTCTACTTATGTTGATTTGGAACGCGGTATGATTTTAAGTCAAGATGCAATTTATTATAATATTAATTCAGGGGTAGAGCAGGAGTATCAGCCATCTATGGTTTCTTCTATTATAGATTCTTCTTGCCTGGTTCAAGATTTTGTTAAGAAGAAGATGTCAGGAATAAAAAATACAGAAGTAGTGGAAAAAGTTAAGAAAATGTGATATAATTAGTAATGTTTTATAGGAGTGATGTCAATGAATAATGAACTTGCGAACGAAATACGTAGTAAGTGTGATATCGTTGATATCGTAGGAGAGAGAATTCCTTTAGTGGCGAGAGGAAAAAACTTTTTTGGTGTTTGTCCTTTTCATGACGATTCTAATCCTTCTTTGTGTGTGTCACGTGAGAAACAAATATATACTTGCTTTTCTTGTCATGCCACAGGAAATGTGTTTACTTTTTTAATGAATTATGAACATATGGATTTTAAAGAGACTCTGCATTATTTAGGAGAAAGAGTTGGTGTGGATGTATCTGGTGTTCGTATTCAGAAAAAAAATACGAAGTTTGATCCATTTTATGAAGCATATCAACTTTCTTTAAAATATTTTCAAAATAATTTACTCTCTAAGATAGGAAAAGATGCTAGGAATTATTTAGCGACTCGTAAGATTGATGATAGTGTTATTAAAGAATTTGAAATTGGTTTATCACTTGATAGTAGTGATGATTTAACTAAATTACTTGTTAGTAAAAAATATAATTTAGGAGATTTAAATAAGATTGGTTTATCTAGTGATGATAGAGATGTTTATATCGATCGTATTATGTTTCCTTTGTATGACTTAAGCGGAAAAGTTGTAGGATTTAGTGGAAGAATTTATCATGATAATGGTCAAAATAAATATTTAAATACGAGAGAAACACCTATTTTTAAAAAGGGACAGTTGTTATACCATTATCATATTGCGAGAGAAGAGTGTAGATTAAAAAAATCTGTTATTATTATGGAAGGCTTTATGGATGTTATCAGAGCTAGTACGATTGGTGTTCGTAATACTGTAGCTTTGATGGGTACGGCTCTTACTCATGAACAATTGGAATTAATAAAAAGGCTTTCTACGAATATTATTTTATGTTTAGATGGTGATGATCCTGGAGTTCATGCAACACTTTCTATAGGTGATATGCTTTTAGAAGAAGGAATAGAGCCTAGAGTATTAGTGCTTCCTAATCCGGATGATCCAGATAGTTTTATTTTAAATCATGGTAAGGAAAGCTTTTTAAATTTATTAGATAGTGCTGTTACATTTAATGATTTTAAGTTACGTAAATTAAAAGAGAAAGTTGATTTCCGTAGTGATGAAGAAACAGCACAATATATTAACCAAGTATTACAGGAGACTGTTAAGGTACAGGATCCTATTAGAGTAGAAATAATACTTAAAAAACTTGCAAAAGAATTTGATTTGAGTTATAATACACTGGAAATGCGTTTTCGTGAATTAGAAAAACCTAAACCAAGAGAAAAACCAGTAGTAGTTACATATCACAAAACAAAGAAAAAAACAAAGTATGAAAAAGCCATGGAACAAATACTTTACTTTATGCTTAATAATGACTGGGTAATTAGCCAATTTGAGAAGGAGAAAATTATATTTCCTAATGAGGGGAGTCGTTTATTAGCAAGTGAAATTGTTTATTATTATACGACTTATGGTCATATTAATATTCCTGACTTTTATACTTATGTTCAAGATAAAGAAGAAGTTGTAAATTTTCTTAATGATATTTTAGCAGGAAATTATTTGGAATCTACTACCCGCGATGAATTATTTGAGTATTTTGGAGTGATTCGAGAATATAGTCGTACTCAAGAGATTAAGAGACTTACTAATTCATTGTCAAAGGAAGTTGATCCTATAATTCAAGCTGAAATTGCTGAGAAGATTCGGAAGTTACGGATAGGAGATAATAAGAATGGTTGGAGAAATTAAAACAGTTGAAGAAAGAAAACAAAAATTACTAGCGTTAGGAAAAAAACAGGGGTATATTACCTATGAACAGTTAGCTGATGAATTAAAGGGATTAGATATTGATAGTGATACTTTAGATGAACTTTATAATGCTTTGATGGAAGCAGAAATCGATATTGTTTCTGAAGATGGTAGTGATGATGCCTCAGGTGAGGAAATTACAGAAGATGTTTCTGTAGAAAACTTAACTTTATCTAAAGATGTTAAGATTAATGATCCGGTTCGTATGTATTTGAAAGAAATCGGACGTATTAATTTGCTTACTAGTGATGAAGAATTTGAATATGCTAAACGTGCAGAAGAAGGAGATGAGGAGGCAAAGAGAATGCTTGCTGAATCTAATTTGCGTTTAGTTGTTAGTATCGCAAAAAGATACGTGGGACGTGGAATGTTATTTTTGGATTTAATTCAAGAAGGTAATATTGGACTTATGAAAGCCGTTGACAAGTTTGATCCAACGAAGGGTTATAAATTTTCTACTTATGCAACTTGGTGGATTCGTCAAGCAATTACTCGTGCAATTGCAGACCAAGCTAGAACGATTCGTGTTCCAGTACATATGGTAGAAACTATTAATAAACTTGCTCGTGTTCAACGTCAATTAACACAAGATTTGAATAGAGAACCAACAGATGAAGAAATAGCTAAAAAGTTGGGTATTTCTATTGAAAAGGTTCGTGAAGTATATAAGATTTCTCAAGATCCAGTTTCACTAGAGACTCCAATTGGTGAGGAAGATGATTCGCACTTAGGAGACTTTATTAAAGATGAAAGAACTATGGGTCCTGAAGAATATGCAACCATCGAAATGTTAAAAGAAGAGCTTCAAGGTGTTTTAGGAACACTTACTGACCGTGAAGAAAAAGTATTACGTTTACGTTTTGGACTTGATGATGGACAATGTCGTACACTTGAAGAAGTTGGTCAAATCTTTGGTGTTACACGTGAAAGAATTCGTCAAATTGAAGCAAAGGCATTACGTAAGTTAAGACATCCATCTCGTTCTAGAAAATTAAAGGATTTTTTAACTGATTAATGAAAATTAATGATAGATTAAAAAAAATAGGGGATTTAGTGGAAGCTAATTCCTTTTGTTTAGATGTTGGATGTGACCATGCTTTTTTGGATATTTACTTAGTACAAAAAGATAAGAATATTAGAGCTGTAGCGAGTGATGTAGCAGAAGGACCACTTAGTCATGCTAGAGAAAATATTAGGAAATATCATTTGGAAAAAGAGATAGAGTGTCGTTTAGGAAATGGATTAGATACTTATAGTGATGATATTAATACTATTATTATTTCTGGTATGGGTGGAAGAAGTATGATTGGTATTTTTAAAAGTCATATGGAAGTATTAAAGAAGGTTGATACTATTATTCTTAGTCCTAATAATTATCAAGTAGATGTTAAAAAGTTTCTATGTAAACATAAATTTTATCTTCAAAATGAAGAATTAGTTAAAGATGGAAAGTATATTTATCAGATATTGGTTTTTAAAAAAGGAAAGAAGAGATATACTAGAAAACAATATTTCTTTGGTCCGGTTTTATTAGAGAAAAAGGAAAAATTATTTGAGGAGTATTATAAACGTGAACTTGTATCTCGTGAAATATTAATAAAAGTATTGCCTAAAAATTATCGATGGAAGAAGTTTTTAGTAAGAAGAGAAATTAAGTTATTAAAGGAAGAAATAAATTAATACGATTTTTCTTCTTTTTTTTGTGCTATACTCTTTTAAAGAGGTGTTTATGGTGAAAGAGAAGTTTTTAGAAATCAAGGAGAAAAATCTGGATTCTTCTTTAGATCAATTGCTTTATTATACTTATCAGTCCATGTCTACAGATTTGCCGTTTGAACAAGTTAAGGACGATATTTTAAGCGAGTTACAAATTGATGAGATGGAATATTATTTAAAGGGTGTCGATCCAAAACTTCGTAGTTATGTAGAGGAAAATGTTTTTCCGTTATGGGAGTTAAATGATAAGGGACATGGTCCAATTCATAGAACAGAAGTTATTAGAAGAATCTTTGCTTTAAATGAAACTTTTCATTTAAAGCTTAATCCTAATATGCTTTTTGTAATAGCGAGTTATCATGATGTTGGTAAGTATATTGATCATAAGAAACATCATCTAATTGCAGCAGAGAAGTTTATGGAAGATGTGGGAATGAAGAGATTTTTTAATGATGATGAGAGAGTTATAATGAAGGAAGCTATGGAAGATCATCGTTCTTCTAAAGAGGATGAACCTAGAAGTGTTTATGGCAAACTAATCTCTTCTGCTGATAGAAATACAACAATTGAAATGGTTTTTATTCGTAGTTTCTTTGTTGCGAAAGATAGAATGCCAGATATGAATATTAATGAATATTTAGATTATACGGTTAATCGTTTAAGAAAAAGGTATGGCGAAGAAAATCCAGAAAATATGTTTTTTGAAGACGATGTTTATCAAGTGTTTTTAAAAGATATGAGAAACTTACTTTCTAGGCCGGATGATTTTAAGAATTTATATTGTAGTATCAATCATATTACTGATCGTAGTAAGAATGTAGATTCTTATTCTGGTGTTGTTGATTATGGTAAAGTTTATCAAAAACTCTAATTCTTATTAGAGTTTTTTTTCTTTTATGGTATAATTTATTAGAATAGGGGAAGATTTTATGACTAGAGAATTAAAGGCCTTGGCATTTAGTATGATTTATAATTTTATTATTTCTATTATCAAGCTTTTTGGTGGGATGTTTTTTCATTTGGGAAGTTTATTTGCTGATGGCCTTCATACATTAAGTGATTTTATTACAGATTTAATTTCTTTTCTTGGCGTACACCTTTCTAAAAAACGTCCTACAAAGCATCATCCTTTTGGGTTTGGAAGAGTAGAATATCTTACTAATTTATTTGTGGGAATGTTACTTGTTATTTTAGCTATTTATATTATTATTCAAGGCTTTTTAAGTAAGGCTTTTTTTCCAGATAATAGTATATTTTTACTTCTTCTTACTGTTTTTTTGTTGAAACTTGTTGTTTTAATATTTTTAAAATTTGCAAATGGAGAAATTCGTAGTCAAGTATTAATTACTTCTTTGAGAGAAGCTAAGGCTGACTTATATTCTACACTTATTGTTTTTATTGTAGTTTTGTGCTTGAAGTTTTCTAGTTATTTTCCTATCTTGGAATATGCAGATATGATTGGTTCTAGTATTATTGGGCTTATGGTTTTATCAATGTCGTTAAAAATCATTTCTGAAAATTCCTTATCGCTACTTGGAGAAGCAGAAATAGATTCTCAATTGGTTAATGATATTCGTGAATTTATTCTCCATTTTCGTGGAGTAAAAGATACTAAGTTCACACTTATTAAGTATGGTGATTATTATCAAATCCATGTTATGTTAGAAGTTAGCCATACTTTAACTGTTCGTCAAATTTCTAATTTAGAACGTAAATTAAAGAAAGAGTTGGTAAGGCATCGGTCTTTTCATGTAAAGTATCCAACTATTTATATTACCAACGATTTAGAAAGGGAGTGATGTTATGGGAAGAGAAGCAAGTGTTTTAATATTTAGTATGGTTTCTAATTTAGTAATAGCGGTTTTTAAAATTGTTGGTGGAATCCTTTTTCAATTTGGTTCTTTGCTTGCGGATGGGTTGCAGACATTTAGTGATTTTGTTACGGATGTTGTTTCTTTTTTTGGAGCTAAGTTTTCGAAAAAGCAACCGACTAGGAGTCATCCATTTGGTTTTGGAAAAGTGGAATATCTTACAAATTTATTTGTAGGAGTGTTGTTGCATTTGTTGTCTATCTTTATTATTATTAATGGTATTTTTAGTACTTGGCATATTCCAGAACTTTTAGTTTTATGGTTATTAATCATTTGTTTTATAATTAAAGTTATCGTAATAGTTTATTTATATGTTGTTGGTAAAAAGATTAATAGTCAGTTGTTAATTACTTCGTTTGAAGAGTCTAAAATGGATTTATATTCTTCTTTTGGTGTTATTGTTGCGACTATATTATTACAGTTTTCTAATAGTATTTATATTTTTCGCTATGTTGATTTAGTTGTTGGCATTATTATTGGTCTTCTTGTTTTGAAGACAGCATTAGATATCTTAATTGAAAACTCTATGAATTTGATTGGTAAAGTAGAAGTGGATTCTAAGCTTAGTAAAGAGATAGAAGAGTTCCTTCTAAATATTCCAGGAGTAGAGAAGGTTAAATTATTTCTTATTCGCTATGGTAAGTATTATAAATTACAAATGATTGTAGAAATGGATTCTAGACTTACTTTACGCCAGGTTACGAATTTAGAAGAAAAGATGAAAAGAGAGTTAGTTAGGCATAGAAACTTTCATGTAAAGTATCCAACTATTTATGTTACTAGTCATTTAGATTAGAGTATAAAAAAAGCATTCGTTTTGATGAAGTTGTAAGATAAAAGTAGACACAAAAAAAGATGCGTTTACTTTTTTATTTTGCTAAAATTAAATTAAGGAGATGATAGAATGCAAAAAG
>USGV01000009.1 GCA_900554305.1 uncultured Mycoplasmatota bacterium
ATAGAACTCAACTAGGGTTTGAATAACATTGCTTTTAAACTGTCTACTTTTTATTGACAAGTTCATTTATTGCTGCTTTTTTTATTACTTTAATAGAAATTTTTTGGACATATAATGACTTGATATTTACACCTCTTTCTTTTGTATTCATCTTTTATATATGAAACAAAGAGGGTTTATACATAAAAAAGCCAGATTTTTTACTTATCTGGCTTTTATTCTACTATCATTTCTATTCTATTACCACGTTCTTTATTAATTGTGAAGCTATATTGTTTACCATCAATAGTTGCTGTTACATCCTTTAGACTTCTACCTAACTTTTCTGTCATTTCTGCAATATCCGTGATATTAGATGATGTAGTAATATAAATTACATATCTTCCCTTTTCAATATCTGAAATATCAATGTTGTTATCATACCATGCTCTGGTTTTATCCAAATTATCATTTTTTGGTAGGACAACATTATAATTTCCTGTTGTAATACTTCCTAAGTCTTTTGTATATAATTTATAGTTTTCTACATTTTCAAATAGTATTTTCCTAGTTACTTTTTGATTCTTTGATAAATCTGCTCCATAGGAATAACTATTTCCTCTTAAATGCAATTTGTTATCTTCTGTAAAATTAAATTCAGTATATTTATCATATTGATTGTAAATATAAGAACTTGTTTTTTCTGCAAGCAATTCATCTCTTACTTTTAACTCTACAAAACTTATTTGACTACTGAAGTTATTACTTATAATTGCTGAATGTTTAGTTCCTTCTACTTTTGTTGCTTGTTCATTATATGTTTTATTATTGATGATTGATTTAGAATAATATTCGTCTGTATATGCTTCCATATACATTTTATAATTACCATTTTCTAACTCATTAACATTTATTTCAGCATCAAACCAAGAATATGTATAATCTTTTCCATCTGGACTGTATACAGCTTTAGGAATATCTTCTTTTTTAGTGATTCTTGTTGCTTCTATTTCTGTCTGTGTTCCTGTATCAATATTTTCCAATATTATTTTATAATTTATTTCGGTATCCAAATTATTATCAATACCGGTTATTGTTTGATATCCTTGCATTAATAACTGATTTTTATTCTCTTTTAAATAATGGAAATAGAAAGTTCCTTCTTTTTCTTCTAATTTCTTTTCTTTTACAGTAACTGTGATTTCTTTTTCAACTACATTACCAAAAGTATCTTCTACTCTATAAATTACTTTGTAAGCTCCTGGTTCATCTGTTTTTACATCATTTTGTACTACTTCAATATCTTTGATTTCTCCGTCTTCTGGATCTTCTGCGGTTACTCCTTCTAACGGATTAAATTTTTCATTTAGATAAATTGTTTTATCTTCTGCGTTAATTACTGGTTTTTGATTTTCCACTACTGTTACTGTAATTGTTTTGGTTGTTTCATTTTTATAACTATCTACAGCTTTATAAGTAACTTCATATTTACCGATTTCTTTTTCTTTTACATCATTTTTAACTACTTCAATTTCTTTTATTTTTCCTTCTTCTTTATCTTCTGCAGTTACATCTTTTAAAGCCTCAAATTTTGTTCCTTGTGTTATTGTTTTATCTTCTGCATTGATTACTGGGGCTTCATCTTTGATAACTGTTACCTTGATTGTTTTTTCAGTAGTTTGATTGTATGTATCTGTTGCTTGATAAGTAATTTCATAATCTCCTGGTGTATCTAATTTTACTGTACTATTTTTTACTTTTACTTCTACTTTACCATCTTCTTCATCTGTTGCACTTACACCATCTAATTCATTTAATTCTCTATATTGAATTACTTCTTTATCTTCTGCGTTAATTACTGGCTTTTTATTTTCTGTTACTGTTACAGTAATTGTTTTCGTTGTTGTTGCATTATTCTTATCTGTTACCTTATAAGTCACTTGGTAAGAACCAACTACATCTATATTTACAGTTTCTTCTACAACTTCTATTTTGTCTGTTAATGATCCATCTTCATTATCTGTAGCAGTTACACCAGCTTTATAATCAAATTTTGTTCCTTGTACTATAGTTTTGTTGCTAGCAGTAATGATTGGTGCTGTGTTTTCCGCTTTGGCATTTCTCTTTTCTACATAAACATTTGGTGCGCTAGCTAATGTCCAACCAAATTCATCGGTTGTTCCAGAAATATCTACTGGCACTTTATACCAAGTTTGTCCGCTTACTACTTTTTCTTCTAATATTGGAGCATATGAATTAGTGTAGTGTCCACTTATTTTTGTCTCTTCTATATCCTCTGTATTACTATTAACCCAGGTGTATTGGTTCCCTGATGCTGTTACAGAGAATTTACCATAGTCACTGGTTACAAAAGTAATACTATCTGCTGGTACCCATTCTTTTTGATCATACCAATAATCAGATGTTACTAGATAAGATACTGCTACTCCATTTTTATCGTAAGCTGCACTATAAACCATTACATAACGATTATTTACTAGTTTTTGATCTTTCTTTGTTGTTAATGCTGAATCATAATAAAAACTTGTTTCTTTTACACTTTTTGCAACTTTTGGTTTTACATCTGCTTCCTCTACATATAAATCATATTCATACTCTGAATCCTGATATTTAGTAACTGAGTTAGGTGAAACATATCCATTTTTACCTTTATTAATTTTCTTTATATAAGCCGCTGGCACATATACTGTCATATCCCAGTTATATGCTTCTCCTTCCCCTTTTTCATTATAATTACTGTCAAGATTTAAATCGCTTACTACTTCATACCAAGTAGCATCACCATTCACTGTCTCTCCTTCTTTTTCTCCTACAATTACTACAGCATCTTCTGCTTCTGGGTATTTATAGACTTCCTTTGCTGAATTGCTAGCGTCACTTCTAGCAATAACTGCCCCTTGTTTTAATACTCCCAATTGGTAATAATTATAGTCTTGTAATCCTTTTGACTTGTCTAGTGAATAATAATTAGCTGCCATCTTTTCACTCCAATATGGATCAGATGCATATTTTACATTCATACCAATTCCCTTGTTTCCAAATTGTGGACCAAAATATTGCCATTCTTTTACATCGGCATATTTATGAGTAATCCAGTGTGATCCATATTTGGCAATACTATATGTAAATGATGGATACCAACTTTTTCCGTTATTAGGATTGCTATCAACAGCATTTAAACCAAAGCCATTGTTGTTATTGATAGCTAGATTACTCGTTCCATTTTTGGTTTCATTTCTACTTAAACTTAATGCTAATACTGCATTAGCTCCATATTTTTCTTGTACATAATAGAAGAATTGTCCTTTTCCATATAGACGTGATGCCCCACTCGAAGCACTGTTTCCAAAGACATCTCTATAATATCCCATATTATTTCTAATATATTCGTCTATATTTTGACTAGAATAGTTTGTTCTTGTGTGATTTGATAAGTACATATAATAGTTATAATACTCATCATTTTTATTTACAGCATTGTTATATGTGTTGTTCTTATAATCTTTTAACATTGTTTTTCTATCTTTATAAAAGAAATGTCCGTCATAGCTATAGTAAGTACCAGTTGATAGCATATTTGGTTTTGGTCCTATTGTACTTCCCGCATTACCACTATAGGAATCTTGTACTCTGGTTACATAGTTGTGACGAATACTTTCCTCTGTTACTGTATAACTGCTAGATGACTTTACCCAGGTAATTGGAACAATCTCATAATTATCTACTGCAATCCACCCAGTAAAGTTAGCAATTTTTACTTTTGCCATAAATATTTGACGTAGATTGGAATATGCTGCTTCAATGAAGGCCCCGTCTCCACCACCATAAGTAGATTCATTATTCATGTAAGTATATGCATCAGAGCTTTCTTTAGTTGTATAGAAATTTAACGTTCCAGAATGAACAGATAAATCTACCAAAGCCATATTCGCATCTAATATTACCGTTTTCCCATTCAATCTATGGAAGATAACTAAATCTTCTGCTCCGTTATTTTTCATCCAAGCTTGAGCATCTTCAAAAACATTAAAACAAGCGACAGGATCAATTACTCCATCAGCATGCATTCCTGCGACTTCGTATGTGCCACATAAAGATTTATTTTTATAATTCTCAGAGGAGAATGCATATGTATCTTTTGGATAAAGTATTATTCCTAAAACAATTAAACTTAAAAGTAAAAGTTTCTTTTTCATATTCCCCTCCTTATAGTTTCTCAATTTTATTATACAATATCTAAGTATTGCTTCTTTCATAAAATTACTTTTTTTGACTAATTTTTACATTATTTTACAATCTGTTTTTTTTATTATATAATTCCTTCTACCTGGGTTGATAAAATAGCTAAATTTAGGTATAATAGTAAAAGCTAGATGATAAGATTTGCTTGGGAGGTAATTATGGCTAAACATGAGTTAGAAAATGAAACGAGAGAAAAAAAATCAAAAATTAAAATTGTATTATCTATATTTCTAATAATAGCACTGGCATGTAGTATTTTTGCTATTTATGAAATATTTTTACTTAGTTCTATCGAGACTTTAATACGATATATTGTTATTGGAGTTTTAATATTTATTGATTTGATATTATTTTTTAAAGTCCGCATGGCTTCTAAAAAGAGAAAGAAAAAACGAAGTAAGCGTATTGGATTAATAAGTTTTATGTTAATTTATTCCCTTATTTGTTTTGCTGTTGGTCTTGTTATTGCTTTTTTCTATGGACAGCTTAATAGCATTAATAAGGCTTATGTTACTTACACTTCTGATCTTGTAGTTATGAGTGACAATACTGCTGAAGAAGTCAGTGATATAAAAGATTATACAATTGGAATTTTAAAGGATAAAGATTCTCCTGATGGATACATCATTCCACAAGAGATGATTAAAGAAAATAAATTAGAAGACGATAACGAAATTAAACAATATGATGATTACTCTACTATGTTAGTAGATTTATATGCTGGCGATGTGGATGCCATTTTCATTACTGATAACTATGTAGATATGTTTTCTAATGTTACTGGTTATGAAGACGTAGGAACGGATACAAAAATTATTCTTTCCAAAGATAAAAAAATGAAGAAATCTGATACTTCTGATGAAGAGTTGAGTTCTAGTGGTAAATCTATTACTGAACCATTTACTATGTTACTTATGGGAATTGATTCTACTGATGAGGTGTTAGAAAAAAATGCAATTGCTAATGGTGATACTTTAATATTAATCACATTTAACCCTAAAACATTAAATGCCACTATGATTTCTATTCCTCGTGATAGTTATGTACCAATTGCTTGTTGGAGTGATCAAGCAGAAAATAAGATTACCCATGCTGCTGGATATGGTACTGATTGTATGATGCAAACAATTGAAAATTATTTTGATATTAATATTGATTATTATGCAAAAATTAACTTTAAAGGTTTAGTAAAATTAGTAGATGCTGTTGGTGGAGTTGACATTAATGTAGAGCAAGAATTGTGTACAGATGACTCTTCTCGTGGATCAGAAGTTTGTATCTATCCTGGACAACAAACATTAAATGGTGAACAAGCTCTAGTTTATGCTAGAAATAGAAAGCAGTTAGCTAATGGTGATTTTGGACGTGGACAACACCAGCAAGAAATTGTTATGGCATTAATTGATAAAATGAAAAATATTACTAAAGTATCTAGTTTTATGGATATTTTAGATACTATTTCAAATAGTTTAGATACTAACTTAACAACAAAGCAAATATTATCATTCTATAACGTTGGTAAAGATATTGTTAAACGTAGTGCTTCTAAAGAATCATCTAACTTGATTAATATCCAACAATTATATTTACAAGGTCAAGGTCAAATGATTTATGATGAACGTATGAGAATGGTTTTATATAATTATGTACCTAATGAACAAAGTAAAAAAGATGTTGTTAGAGCAATGAAAGAAAATCTTGGTTTGGTAGAACATAAAGTAATTAAAGAATTTAGTTTCTCTATTAATGAACCATATGAAAAAGAAGTTATTGGATATGGTCCTTATAAGTCTGGTAGTGCTTATACTCTACTTCCTGATTTTACTGGTGATAGTGAGGCACAAGCTAGAGCTACTGCTAGCCGTTTAGGTATCAGTGTTACTTTTGTTGGTGGTAACGGTTATGTTATCGATCAGGAGTATCCTGCTGGCAAAAGAATCGACAAAATTCGTGGAAGTGTGACATTGACTTTAGGTGGTAGTCAGACTAGCGAAGAGGAAGAAGAAGAGGATGGTCCATCTAATATTACTACACCTCCTATAGAAGATGATGATGATAAAGAAGAAGAAACTCCTCCAAAATGTGGAGAAGATCAAGTTCTTCAAGATGGAATATGTGTTCCTAAAGAGCCAGAAATTACTCCACCTGCTAATGAAGAAACTACTGAATAAATTAAGTGCAAGCTAAAATGCTTGCTTTTTTTATACAAAAAAAAGAAGGCTATATTTTATCGCCTTCTCTTTTTTCTTTTTCTTTATATACAATATCTTTGATTTCTGAAAATGTAGTTCCTTGCTCCAGAGGTGGATATGATATTAATTCGACTTTTTTACTGTCTTTAATATGATGATTTTCTCTAAATCTTCTTGTAGCATCAGCTATAGCTTCTTCTTCTGTAGAAAAGTAATAAATTCCTTTACTCATAGGTGATGAATGCTCAAAATAGATATAGGTTTCATCGTTATGTAATATTAAAAAGCTATGAGCCATTAGACTTGTAAATATTGCATATGATTTTGTTTCATACTCTAATTCAAATAGTTTTCTTTCTAACTCTACTTGGTCAAAGCAGATACCTATTTTATTTTTCAATACCTCTTCTGGAGAAGATACTCTATATAGCTCTGTTAGTTTATCTATGGTATTTATGTGCTTCCTATCATAAATATCTAACCAGCCATACGATATTTCATCCATTGTCTTCATTACTTCTTCTGGTTTTATCATTTTACCTCTTATAACTTTATAAATTTATCTTTTCCTACTCCACACATTGGACAGGTCCAATCATCCGGTAAATCTTCGAACTTAATATCTTCTTTACTGTCATCATAAATATATCCGCAGATAGCACATTGGTATTTATTACCCTTATTTTCTACTTTTTCTTCTTGATAAGTTGGTGCTTTCTTTGGAGCCTTTCCCTTTAAATTTTCATGGTAAAATCTATATGTCATTGGTGTACCATCTAATACATTTTCTGCTTGTAATACACGAATTAAGAATATATCGTGAGTTTCTACATCTATTACTCTTATTACTTCTCCTATGATATAACTACATGTATCTTCTAAAATTACTGGTAGTTCTTCTACATATTGAAAATTTCTATCTTCAAACTTATTAATTTCTCTTGATGAAAAAAATCCAAATTTAGATATTAATTCTTGACTTGCTTTTTCTGTTAATACAGATATCGCACACTTTCTTGTTTCTTTTAGTACTTGATTTGTATAATTTTCTTTATTTAAGCTAATTGCTATGATAGGATTTTTTGAAGTAATTTGCATTGCTGTATTAATGAAACAACCTACATTTTTATTGTTTTGCTTTGTAGTGACAATATACATTCCATAGCTAAGGTTGTTTAAGGCTTCTAAACTCATTATTCTACCTCCGTTTTCCACAAACCATGCTTATTGCAGTAAGCATAGATTAAAGCTCCTTTTTCATATGGTACTATCATTTCTGGTGTATCTCCTGGCTGTAGTAATACTTCTCTATTTTCTTTTTCCATTTTTACTAAAATCCATTCAATATAGTGCTCTTCTTCCATTACATGGTTTACTTTTATATGAATATTTTCTCCTTCTTTTTCATATGTTGGCACATGTTTTTCAAATGCTGCATCTGTACTATTTGCTTTTACTTCTTTCATTGGTTCGCCACAGCAAACAATTCCACAACTTTCATCTTTACAATCTTCTAATACCTTTACTAAAGCATTACATTTCATACATTTTTTTAAAACTAATTCTTTCATTTTCTTTCCTCCTCAATTACTTTATTCCATTCTAATTCTTTAAATCCTGTTACCATTTTATTTTCTGTTATTAGGATTGGTCTTTTTAGTAACATCCCATCGGATGATAATAACTCTAATTGTTCCTCTAGAGTCATTGTTTTTCTTTTTTCTTTTAAGTTTAATTCTCTATACTTCATTCCACTAGTATTATATAGTCTATCTAGTGGAAAAGAGAATCTTTCTATCCACTCTTTTAGCTCTTCTTTTGTTGGTGTCTCCATTATTATATTTCTATCTATATATTTTATAGAATTATCTTCTAAATATTTCTTTGCTTTTTTACAAGTTGAGCATTTGGGATATTCAATTAAAATCATTTTATTCTATCCTTTCTATAGCGATTTTCATCGCTACCTTTATTATAAAGCAAAAAGAAAATAGAAGCAATGCTTCTATTTTAGCTCTACTAGAGAAAGTTTTATACCATCGTGAATAAAGATTAATGTTGCTTCTTTTTGATAGTCATTAAACTCTTTATTAGTATAAGTCCATGATACTGTTACTTCATAGGCCTCTTCATCCGTCTCTTCTCCATAAGCAAACTCTGTTTGTTCTACACTATCGATTTTTATTTCGTCTACTACAGGCAATTCTTGCTTTCTATCATTATACATATTACTTTCTACATATTTATAATAGGTATCTTCTGCATTACTTAAAAAGTTTTCTAGAATATTACCATAGATAAAGTCTGTTCCCCCTACATCTGTTTTTGTACTTTTATCATTTAAGCTATAAAAGTCATAAATAAACATTTCTGTTATTTTTTTTACATATTCTTCTTCATCTACTGGGTCTTTCTTTAATATTTTATCTAATTCTCCAAACATTTCTTGATATCTTTTTGTTTTATTGTCTTTTAATGTATACCCGTATTCTTTTATTGTTTTTAATACTTTTGCTTCTTTTACTTCTTGTTTACCAAAAAATACGTTATATCCGACAAAAGCGATTGCCACTATAGCAGCCAAAACTAGGATGGTAATTAGGATTCTTTTTGGTTTTTTCTTTAGTTTCATAGACTAGGCCCCTTTCTCTTGTGCTTCTATTACCTTATTTTCATCTGTTTGATCTTTCTTTAACAAGTCAAATATTATTATATCATTAGAAACATCTAGTAGACTACTTGCATATTCGTTATTCTTTTTAATTTCTTCTTCTGTTACTGGTTTATCTGTTAATGATAAATATTCTTCTTTTTGACTATTGTAGTAAACATCATTTGTTAGCCAATTTCCATTAGGGAATACTACAATATTTTGATCTTTAATATCAAAAATATCATGTCCTAAGGCATATTCATTAGAATAACCCAACATATTACCAAGGGTTGGCTCTACATCATACATACTCATTACATTTGTGTATTCCTTATTTAAATCAGTTCCTTTCATATCTTTACTCCAAATAATTAAAGGAACCTTTCTACCTAATTCATATTGGTAAGAATCATATTCTTTATAATTAGGATCATCTTTATCTAGTACGGAATCTGTTTCCTTATCATAGTTATATAGTCTGTTATAGTCTGCTCTTGGAAGTCTAGCATCATGGTCTCCATAAATAACGACTATGGTATTTTCTAGTAATCCTTCCTCATCTAATCTCTCTATTAATTCTCCAATAGCTCCATCGGCATAATGAGCAGATTTAAAATAATTTCCTAATTTTGTTCCTTCCATATATGGATAAGTAACTTCTTCTGTTGTTCCATCTTCATTAGTTACTGTTTCCTTGATGTCTACTGGAAAATCTCCATATTTATCTACCTCTGAAAATGGAGTATGATTTGATAGCATCATCATCATACCATACCATTTATCATGTTTTTTAGCAATTTTTTTCAATTTATCTACAGATTGATCGAAAAATGCATAATCATTGATTCCAAGTCCAACTGTATTTTCTTCTGTTACATTATAGTCTGTTTTACTATAGAAACGGTCATATCCTAAACTTTTATGCATATTTCTTCTATTCCAAAAGTCGGCATTATTTCCATGCATACTGAATGTATAATATCCCTTTTCTCCTAATAATTTTGGAGTGGCATTATAAGTTCTATTCGAATAAGACACAAAAGCCGTTCCACTCTTAGTTGGCAAAAGTGAAGTGTTAAACATCAATTCTGCATCACTACTTGTTCCAACACTTACTGGAGAATAAAAATTCGAAAAGAACATTCCCTCTTCTGCCAATTTATTTAAATTTGGCGTTACTTCTTCACCATTAAATGATAGGCTCATTAAATTGGTTTGCAAACTTTCTCCATGAATTACAATAACATTTTTTCCTTCAAAAATATTGGTATATTTGTTATCCTGATGTTCTTCTTTATCCTTAAAGTAATCTTTAAACAATTTTTTTGCTTGATCATAACCAAATAATGAATTTATTTTTGGTTGAATTGATGCTACTACATCATTTGCTTGATAAATATAAATACCATATTTCATAACAATGTATTCACGATTCCATTGTTTTACTAGTCTAGACATGTCTGTTGGAGTTAGTGTTAAAATAAATATAATAGCAATTACAGCTCCAACTGCTACAGTTTTAATAGTTCTTTTCTTTCTATCTGATTTTATTTCCACTTTTTTATAGTAATTTTTCTTTTTTAATCTAGTATTTACAAGTACTAATATTACTGGTCCTAAGATGTATAAGAAGTCCTTAAAATTAATTACTTGTTCTACTACAGCATCTCCTACATCTCCTACATACTGTGTTAAAGATAGCATAGAAACTGAAGCAAAAGATGTATAGTATGTATAATATATTGAATTAATTAAACATATTGCGGAAAAGAAAATACTAAACCCTAAATAGTATCCAAATCGATTCTTTGGCTTTAATAAATATCCAAGTCCACCAACGATTGTTACAATGGATAAATCCGCTAATATTGGTGCAATTGCTAAATAGTTTTCTGTAGAATTAATACAGAAAAATCTTAGCATTGTTGAGTTAATAACACAAGTAATTACGAAAGTTAAGAATAAAATATTGTTCTTTATATATTCTCTAATTAAATGTTCTTCTTTTACTCGTTTTAAATTCTTTTGTAACGACTTTATTAGTCTATTCCA
Organism: uncultured Mycoplasmatota bacterium; assembly: GCA_900554305.1. Taxonomy (GTDB): domain Bacteria; phylum Bacillota_I; class Bacilli_A; order RF39; family UBA660; genus Faecimonas; species Faecimonas intestinavium. The sequence goes on from USGV01000009.1 coordinate 11,140, forward strand.
ACTATTCTTTAAATTCTTCATTGTTCAACCTCGCTTTTTACATCTTCGTCTCGAACTTTGCTTATTACATTATAGCATTATTATTATACTTTTTCAATTCTTTGGATTATCTTTCATAGAAAAAGAATGTTATTTCTTTGTCAATAACATTCCTGTTCTTTCAATATCTTCTTCTTTTGTATTTCCTGCATTGATTGCCATTCCTACGACAAATATATACGATAAAATATAAATCCATAATAGTAAAATTACAATATTAGAAATACTTCCATAAAATACGTCATAGCTAGAGAAGGTTCCTATATAGAAGGTATATATCTCTGTTGCTAAAATCCAACTAATTGTTGTAAATAGTGCTCCTTTTGTTGTTGTTTTACTTCTTATCTTTTTATCAGGAGCTAATACATATAATAATTTGATATTAAAGTATACAACTAATATTGAAATTGGATACTTTATAATTTGATATACTCGATAAATAAAGTTGATAAATCCTTCATTATTTGATGTCTCTTTTATGATTTCAAAAATATTGTCTCCGCAAACTGGAACGAGTATCAAGAATAGAAATATTCCAAGTAAAATTGAAGTCATGCCTATTGCTTTTAGTCTTCTTTTTAATATATTATCTGATTTTATTTTATATATTTCATTGGAAGTTATAATCATTGAATGTGTTCCGTTAGAAGCTAGAAGGAAAGCAGAAAAGAAAAATACTACAATATTGAAGTTAATACTATCTCTTGTTACTGCATTTGTAAATAGCTCCGCTACAGATCCTGGCAAAGCCGATAATAAATATTCATCTAATGCTTCCATTGGTATTGAAAACCTGGAAGCAATTGCACCGATTAATGCTATTAGCGGAATAATTGAAAGGACAAAGAAAAAAGCAAGTTGTCCAGGAAGTACTCTCATTTCAGGTTTTGTAATAATTGAAATTACTTTTTTGAAAAATCCTGTTACTTGCTCCATATTTCTTCATCCCTTTTACTTCATTTCTTCTTTTGCTGTTATCATTTCTAATGTTGCTTCATTGATAGCATCATCTAATGTTTTAATTTCATCAGTAATCATACTGTAACCGATAGCAGCACCAAATTCATGAGGTAAATTTTTCATTTCTTTTCCTAGTTTTTTTACATAAGTAGAAACTTGTCTTTCACTATAACCAACTAGGTAAATCAAAAACTCGTTACCATCTGTACGTATAATTTCACTATTCTCTAATTGTGTATTTACTAAGACACCAGCAGCTTTGATAATTAGGTCATCTCCTTCTTCATGACCATAATTATCATTAATGTATTTAACATTATTTAAATCTACCATTACTATTGCTTGTGGGAATACTTTGGATTCTTCCCATTCAGGCATTTTAGCATTTAGATAATTTCTATTTTTTAAAGAAGTAAGCATATCAGTATATTTGTGTCTATCACTTGCTTTTACTTTCTTAATCTGTTTTTTCTTCTTTATAATTAAATAAACAGCTAATAGAATAATTAATGGTACAAAGATAATGGTTAAAACTATTGTATATACTTGCTCTAAAGTAGAGTTTTCTAATATAGACGCATGTAAATTAGTAATACCACTATTTCTGTAATTATAGTAAGAGTTTGTATTAATGATATAGTTAAATAAATCATAGAATGCTTCATTATTATTCTTTACCATAAATTTATAATCATTCATCATTGTATCATTATACAATAATTTTAATTTTTTAAATTTTGTAGTTTGATAATGAGTATAGATTTCTCGGTCCACAACAATTAAGCGGTTACCACTTTCTTTTACTAAATCATCAATATTATCGTAGGTTTTGATTTTTGCTCTAGCATTATTTGAAAAATAATTATATAAAGAATCATTTCCTAGCATCGCTAGAGGTTCATCTTTCATACTTTCAAAAGAAGTTACGATATGATTATCTTCTTCTTTTCCTAATACTACATATTGTTCAATAAATGTTGATAGGGTTGATTTATATTTATTATTGTTGTAATTATAATAATCAAAATATAAATCTATTTCCCCTTTATCGATAGCTTTTTCTAAATCTTCTACCGTATCATACTTTTTATATTTAAAGTTAATTCCTGAAAGTCTTGCTACTCTATCTACATATTCACCAGCAATTCCTGCTACTTTTCCATTTACTAATTGTTCATATGGAGGATTCTCGACATATCCATATGTATAGTTTTTAGAAATTAATTCTGCTTTTGTTTTGGCATTTAAATTATTTTCTTCTAAATAATAATCTAAATATGCATCATTATATTCTTGGACATACTTTGTCTGTCTCCATTTGTTATAGTATTTTGTAACAATCTTATTTAATTCTTCATTATCTTTACTTAATGTTAATACAATTTGTTTTTGCATTTCTGTAAAGAAATAATTAATTGAATATTTATCATTATCAATGGTGTAATTTAAATACATAATATTTGGTACGATTACCATATCAACTTCATCATTATCTAATGCTTTATATATATCTTCAATTTCATCATAAGTCTTAAAAGATAAATTGGTTCCACTTTTTAAATAATAACTAATATCACTAGAATCATCTTTAAATACACCAAAAGTGACATTTTTAAAGTCTTTGATATTATTGATTCTTTGATATGTTTTTCCAACAGCAACATAATTATCATTAAATAATGGTAAATCGTTATCTGTTAATTTAGTATTATTATTTAATATTCTAATTCTAAAACCGTCAATTGAAGTTTTAGATTCTTTTAGATATGGAATTCTATTGAATTCTAATCCAATATTTTCTTCAAAATCATCTAGGAAGCTGAAGACAACTCCACTTCCGTTTGTTCCATATAAAGGATAATTGTTTACTACTTCGAAGTCATAAGTTTGATCAGCATGTTCTTGCACCCATTGTTTTTCTCGTACCGTTAGGGTTGTTGTCTCATCTTCCTTATTGTAATAACGGTAAACAAAGACAAATGTGACTACCGCTATTATAATAGGAATAATTATAATCAGTTTCTTTTTCATTATTCTGCGCCCCTATCTTTGGTCCATGAGAATGTATCTTTTGCGTGGTGCTTATAACCGATAATAGGAAAATCAGTTGCTTCGCTATCCTTTTTTACAAAGATTTGAATATCGTAAAATTTTTTCTCTTTATTACTCAATGAATCTAATACTTTCGTATTTAATGCTTTTGCTGTATCTACAGAGGTGTCATCTTGCACTGTAATAATTACTTCTACGATCTTGCCGGCAACACTTACATCTGCTTCTTTTACTGCTCCATCTGATTTTAAATTTGATTCGATTTTTGTTAATTTACTATTGGAAAGTTCTACTTCTTCAATTCCATCTAGACGATCTCCATATAATGCTGTTCCTTCCTCTGGAAAAAACATAGTTGCTATTTGGAAGCCTAGAACTACTAATATTAAAAATACTCCTATTGCTATAATTACAAATTTATTTTTTCTTATAAAACTCATTTATCATCACATCCTAGTATTTTAATTATACACTATGTATATTGCTTTTTCAATTACTTGTTTAACTCTTCTATTAAAATGTCCATAGCCATTTTAGGGTTTAGTGTACCTTTACTTTCTTTCATTACTTGTCCCATCAAATATTTTATAGCACGGTCTTTTCCTGCTTTATAATCTGCCACACTATCTGGGTTTTCGCTGATTACTTTACTAATCATTTCTTTGATTGCTGAATCATCTGTAATATTTTTTATTCCTGCCTCTTTAATAATCTCTTTTATTGTTTTATCACTTTCCATGATGGTATCTAGTATTTCTTTTAGATTTTTACTAGTTAATGTTCCATCGCTTATATTATTAGTTAACTCAATAAACTTTTCTGTTGTAAGATAAGTTTTTGTAATTTCTGTTTCATTTTTGTTTAAATATGCAGAAATGTCTCCTAATAATAAATTAGATGCTGTTTTGAAATCTATTTTTTCTTCTAATAGCTCATTTAAGTAATCACTTAAAGATCTATTCTGTACTAGTTTTTTTGCATTTACTTCACTAATACCAAGAGTTTGATATTTTTCTCTTCTTTCATCTGGTAACATTGGAATTGTTTTTCTTACCTCTTGAATTTGTTCTTCTGTTACATAAACATATGGAATGTCTGGCTCTGGAAAATAACGATAATCATTTCCCGTTTCTTTGACACGCATTAATACTGTATCATTTAATTTATCATCAAAACGTCTTGTCTGTGGTAGAAAAGTTTCTCCCTTATCATAAAGTTCTGCTTGACGTTCAATTTCTTTTTCAATACTTAGCTTAACATTTGAAATAGAACCAATATTTTTTATTTCTGCTTTTGTGCCGAAGGGGTCTGATTCTTTTCTTCTGATGGATACGTTTGCATCTGCTCTCATAGAGCCTTCCTCCATCTTACAATCTGAAACATCACTATAGAATAGTAACTCTTTTAACTTTTCTAAGTATAACTTTGCTTCTTCTCCACTTTCCATACATGGTTTTGTTACAATTTCAATCAATGGAACACCAGCACGGTTAAAGTCTAATAGTGTTTTTGTTCCTCTATGAGTACTTTTACAAGTATCCTCTTCAATATGCATTTCTTCGATTTCAATTTTTTTCTTTTTGCCATTTACTTCTATTTCTACATAACCATCATATCCAATTGGAGTCTCCGCTTGGGTAATCTGATAGTTTTTTGGATTGTCTGGATAAAAATAGTTTTTTCTATCAAAATGCATTTTTGGACGAATCTTGCAGTTTAAGATTAGTGCAGCTTTAATGGCTAGATTTAGAACTTCTTTATTTAGAGTTGGAAGTGTTCCTGGATATCCTAAATCTACTACATTAGTTAACGAATTTGCCATTTGTCCATAACCATTGATACTATTTGAAAATATCTTAGTATTTGTTTTTAACTCGCAGTGTACTTCTACACCTATAGTTGGTATATAATTAGACATTTCCATCATCCTTTCTTGGATTTAACTCTAAGTTTAATTTTTTCTCTAAGAAACTTGCTAATTGATAGATAGTTGCCTCTGCAAAACTATTTCCAATAATATGTAGCCCTATTGGCATATTTCCTTTTCCAAATCCAATTGGTAAAGATAATCCTGGTAATCCAGCCATATTTACTGGTATTACTAAAACATCATCCATAAAACTTTTTGATGGATCGTCCATCGGATCTGTTAGGTCATAAGCTGTTGTTGTTGTCGTTGGCCCAATAATTAAATCATAATCTTTAAAAACTCTATCAAACTCTTTTTTCATATCATCTCTAATAGATAATGCTTTATTATAATAAATCTTTGCGTTTTCTCCGCTTAGTAAGTAAGAACCTACCATAATTCTTCTTTTAACTTCTTTTCCAAATCCATTTTTTCTTGTTTCCAAATATAAATCCTCAATATCTTTTGGATTTTCTGTGCTATATCCATACCGTATTCCGTCAAATCTAGCTAAGTTAGAAGATGCTTCTCCCATGGCAATAATTTGATAAAGTGTAACTGCCTTATCTAAATATTGCATGTCTATATAGTCTACTATTGCACCATTTTCTTCTAACAATTTCTTCGCTTTTTCGACTTCGTTTCTTATTTCTTCTGTTACGATATCACTCATAAAATAATTAGGAAGAGCTATTTTCATTCCTTTAATATCTTTTCCTATTAGTCTGGTGAAATCTTCTTGTTCTTTATTTGCAGAGGTTAAATCTTTATCATCAGGTCCTGCAATTACATTTAATAATAGAGCATTTTCATAAACGTTCTTAGTCATTGGCCCAATTTGATCTAGACTTGATGCAAAAGCTACTAGTCCATAACGAGATACTCTACCATAAGTTGGTTTCATTCCGACAATTCCTGTATAACTTGCTGGCTGACGAATAGAACCTCCTGTATCTGTACCTAAAGCAAACAATACATCTCTTGCCGCTATCGTTGTTGCACTTCCACCTGATGATCCACCTGATATTTTTTCTTTGTTCCATGGATTTTTAGGAGCTCCAAAATAGCTAGTTCTACTACTTGATCCCATAGCAAATTCATCCATATTTGTTTTTCCAATAATGATCATGTCATTAGCATTTATTTTTTCTACTACTGTTGCATTATAGATAGGAATAAAGTTTTCTAATATGTGCGATGCACACGTTGTTTTTAAATCTTTAGTTACAATATTATCTTTTACAGCAATAGGTAATCCAAATAATAAATTGTCCCCTACTTCTTTTTCTTCTAATTCTTTTGCTCTTTTTATTGCCTCTTCTTTGTTTAAAGTAATATAAGCATTTAATTCTTTATTTTTTTCAATTCTTTCAAATGCCTCTTCTACTAAATCAATTGGCTTTATGTCTTTTTTCTTTAAGGCATTGTGAATTTCTTCGATTGTCTTATCTAAATATTTCATACTAGGCCCCCTCGCTCTCACTAATTACAATTGGTACTTCAATATAATTTCCACTGTGTTTTGGAGCATTTTTTAATACTTCTTTAGGATTTAGCATTTCTCCAGGCTTATCTTCTCTTGTTATTGTATCTTTGTCCCATGGAGCAATCATTCTTTCATTATCATAGCCATCTACTTCTTTAATTTTATCTACATCATTTAAAAGTTGTTTTAACTCTACTTGATATTTTTCTATTTCTTCTTCATCCACTTTAATTCTTGCTAGATGAGCAACATGTAATACTTCTTCTTTTGTTAACTTCTCTTTCACTGGAATTCCTCCTTTAACTTTAGTTATTATATCATAAATTTTTTCTCAAAAAAAGAACTACTATCTAGTTCTTCTTACTTTTGTAATTTATAAACATAAGCTCCATTAGCAATTGCTTGTTGTTCTATTTCATCTACTTGATTATGAGATGTGGTATAATCATTAAACTCTGTTGTATAACCTGATATTAGAAGGGTATCATTATTATCTTTGATAGTATACTCTGCTAGTCCGCTATTTGTTTGTGCACGACAATAAATTTCATAGCCTTCACATTCTTTAAATATAACTGTTTGATTACCAAAATCTACAATTAGATGTTCACATTCTTCTGTAGTGATTTCTGGAGTTTTTATTTCTTCTTTTTATGTCTTCACTTTGTTTTTGCTCTTCTTTTGCTGATTTATTTAGTTTTTCTTGTTCAATTGCTTGTTGTTCTACTTCTTTTGGAATTAACAATCCCTCTCCGGTTATTCCTACTCCTAAAATTGTTAATTGATCTAACAACTGTCGTTGTCTATTTGGTCCATAACCTTTTATTATCGGTATTTCTCTCCAACGATTATTTAGTTGTTGCAATGTAAAAATGCCTTCTCTATATAATAAAGAATAGGCTTGCGGAGAAAATCCTAACTCTTCTAATAGGACTTTTCCTTCTTGTTTTAATTTTTCTTTTTGGACTTCTTGAGATTTATCCTCATTCTTTATTTTATATCCAGCATTATGTAGCGCTTCTTTGATTTCTTTTAATCCGCCAATGCCTAATTGCCTAATCTTAGTTAAATCCTCATAATCTATTTGTAGTAAATCTTCTAATGTTTCTATATTATAAAGACTTAATCTTTTTCTTGTTCTTTTTTTTATACCTAAATCTTTTAGTGTTATTTGTAATATTTCTTTGTTACTCATATTTACCCTTTCTTATTCTGTAAAACAATTACTCATATTAGCGCTGTTTGATGTTTTTTCTGTAGCAAGAGTAAAGTTGTCAATTGTACCTAATACTGTAATTTCCATATCTTCTTTTAGGTCGCTAAGATCTGTCTTTTCTGCCATTGGACATTTTATTTTTAAAGTATAAGCATCATCTGGATCTTTATAACGCAAAATAAGTTCATTATCTTTTATCTTATAAATTCTTCCTGTTACTCTCATAAATTGTCCTGCATATTTATTAGCTGTTTTTTCAGGATCGTTTCTAAATTCTATTGCTAAATCTAAAGCAGATATTTCTGTTGGTTCTACTGAATATGGCATCGTCCAGAAACCTAGTTTTGTATCTCGTCTTCCTTGTTCCTGATGATATTTTATAACCTTATATCCTAGTCCATAAAATTCCTCTGTTCCACCATCATCATATGTTTTTGTACGTATAGCAAAATATGGTCCTTTATCATATTTTGTTACACAAATAACGTCGATAGCAATGACAATTCCTAAGGCAATGATAATAATAAAAATGATGTTACTAATTACTTTAGATATTGGTTCTTTTTCCTCAATTATTTCCATATCTAAATCATTCATCCCATAATGATTATAATCCACATAATTATTTTCTTCTGTTTTCAACTCATTTTTCTTTTTTCTCATTTTTATTCCTCCTTAAAATCCCTTACTTTGAAAGTTTCTAGTCTCCCTTTTTATATATTGATAAGTTGGATTCATATCTCGATGATATGCTTCTACTAACGATTTCTTTTGTTCACAAAGTTCTATTGCTTCAGCACGTAATTGTATCCTTTTTTCTAGCGGCATTTCGCTTAATAATTTTTTAGAAACTTGTCTTTCTAACGGTCTAGCAATTTCTAATAACTCTCTTCTAAAATCATCACTAATATCAAAGTCTAAAAAAAGTGGAATACCAAAATCTATCATTTTTCTTCTTGATATCCTTTCTCTTTTATTTATTAATTCCTGTATATTCAAATTAAATGGATCAAATAACATTATATTTTCTGGATTACTGACATCTAATAATTCTATATGGTTTGGAAACTTCCAATCTCTAAATTCTCTTTTAGTTTCCATACTACTTTTTTTTACTTTAGTTTTTATTTTTCTTGTTTTGGGTATTGGGTTATTTTGGTAGTGATATTTTGTTCCTACTAATATTAAATCTTGATTTTCATCTAATAAACTTAATATTGTTTTAAAATGAGGTGCAAAATTTCTGCAACAACCATTACCACAAGAAATACCAATTCCTAAATCTGTTTTTAATTCTATAGAATCATTAGAGGTTGCTATAAAAGTTTTATCAGCAGAAAAGTATCCATTCCATACCAGATAATAATAGATTGCTAAATATAAATTTTTGTCTTTTCTGTCTGCAATTTCACTAATTAATTTTGACTCGCAGTCTTGAGCAAGATTAAATTGTTGCTTTAGGGAAGATGTCTCATATATTTGACGATAGAACTCTAAATCTTTATAGCAATTCAGATATTCATCAATCTTGTTCATTCTTTCATCCCCTTTTGATAAGGCATATTATACTATAAATATGTTATTTTGTAAAGAAAAACAGTAGCTTTGTGCTACTGTAATTTATCTTTGAACTCTTCTTCCGTCCAGATTGGAATTCCTAATTTTAATGCTTTGTCATATTTACTTCCAGGTTTTTCTCCTACAATTACAACAGAGGTTTTTTTAGATACTGAATCTACTGTTTTTCCACCAAGAGATTCTATCTTTTCTTTGGCTTCTTCTCTTGTAAAAATGGTTAGACTGCCCGTTAAAACAAAGCTTTTACCACTAAACTCTTCATTTTCAACTATTTCTTGTCCTAAATAAGTTGTATTGATTCCTAAGTCCATTAATTCTTCAACGATTGCTTTATGGTGTGGGTCATTAAAATAGTCTACAACACTTTTTGCGATAATTCCTCCAATATCTGGAACTTTTGTTAATTCTTCTTCTGTTTGTTCCATTAGTTTTTGTAAAGTTTTATATTTTTGTGCTAGTAGTTTCGCAGTTTTTGCCCCTACATGTGGAATTCCTAATCCGAATATTAATTTTTCTAAGGAATTGTTTTTACTTTCTTCTATAGCATTTAATAAGTTTGTTACTGATTTTTCTCCATATCCTTCTAATCTAGTTAAGTCTTTTTCATGTTCTTTTAGAGCATAAATATCTGGTATAGTTGCGATAAAATGGAAGTTATAAAAGTCTTCCATAATTCTATCTCCTAGTCCGTCAATATTCATGGCATCACGAGATACAAAGTGAATTAGACTTTCAATGTTTCTAGCTGGACATTTTTTATTTGGACAATAATAGTCTACCTGTCCTTCCTTTTTTACAAGTGGAGTATTACACATTGGACAGTTTGTAATCATAACAAAGTCTTTTTCTTTTCCTGTACGTCTTTCTTTTTTTACTTCTACTACTTCTGGTATTACATCTCCTGCTTTACGAATCGATACAATATCTCCAATTTTTAAATCTTTTTCTTTTACATAATCTTCATTGTGTAGTGTTGCTCTTGAAATGGTAGATCCTGCTACAATTACTGGTTCTAGTACAGCATTAGGTGTAATTTGACCTGTTCTTCCTACTGTAAAAATAATATCTGTTAATTTTGTTAATACTTCTTTAGCTGGAAATTTATATGCTGTTGCCCATTTTGGATATTTTGCAGTAGAACCTAATCTTTGCTGATCATCAATATTGTTTACTTTAATTACAATTCCATCAATATCGTAAGCAAGCGAATCTCTTTCTTTTCCTTTTTCTTCGATGAATTCTAATACTTCGTTGATATTTTTTACTACTCTATTATTTGGATTGATTTTAAACCCTAATTTTTTCATATACTCTAAAGCTTCACTATGCGTATGAATGCCATAGTCTAGAGGATTAGGCAAATGGTAAATAAAGTTATCTAGTTTTCTTTGTGCTGCAATTTTAGAGTCTAATTGTCTTATGGAACCTGCGGCAGCATTACGGCAATTTTGAAGGAGTGGTTGCCCATTCTTTTTTCTTTCTTCATTTAGTTTCTCTAATGTTTTTTTGTTCATGAAAATTTCTCCACGAACTTCGATATCTACTTCCTCTTTTAGTTTTAGAGGTATTACCTTAATTGTTTTAGCATTATGAGTAATATCCTCGCCTATTGTCCCATCTCCTCTGGTAGCAGCCCTTACTAGTTTTCCTTTTTCATATAATAAAGAAACAGAAAGACCATCTATTTTTAATTCACATACGTATTCTGGATGGAACCCTTCTTTTTGAATTCTCTCATCAAATGCAATTACTTCACTTTCTGAAAACACATCGCTTAATGACATCATGGGAATTTTATGAGTAACTTTTTCGAATCCCTCAATTATCTTTCCTCCCGCATGTTGCGTTGGAGAATCTTCTCGTACCCAGGTAGGATGATTTTCTTCGATTTCTATTAGCTCTCGTAAATATTTATCATACTCTTGATCTGTGATTGTAGGATTATCTAATGTATGATAATTATAATCTGCTTCATTAATTATTTCTATTAACTCATCCATTCTTTCTTTCATATCTAATCACCATTATTAGTATATCATTTTTATAAACTAAAAAAAAGAAACTTTATTGTTTCTCTTGGATATTATTTCCTTCTAATTTTATAGTAGGTATTGGAGAGTTCTGCAATGGTTGTGCTACTTGTGTCTGAACTGTATTTTCCACTATTTCTTGTTGAGGTGGCTGATTATTCTGTATATTCATTAACTGTTGTTGGTTATATAAAGATTCTTGCTTTGCCTCTACATATAATTGGTTATAATAATCGGCATTTGTTTTTAATTCTTGATTTACTTTTGATAATTGTTCTATTTGTGCTACCGTTGTTTGCTCTTGCTGTTTATATTTTTCTAGTTCTTGCTGTAGTGATGATGCTTGCCTTTGAAAATCACTACATTTAATACTTAATACTTTCATCGTTTCAATAGATTCCTGTTTATCTAGTACTGTTAAAAAAAGAATAATAACAGCACCTACTATTTGTGCAATTGCCATTAATATTACTATAGGAACCGCTAAAAATATTAAGAAATTCGCTAAAACATATAATATCGCTACTCCTACAGCGATACCTGCAATTGTATTTCTTAATACTCTTATAGTTCCTGTGTCACTTACTGTACTAGTTAACATAGTAAGACCAGCGCTTCCAATCATAGCTAATGTAGTTAATAAAAATAATAAAGTTGACATACTGGTTCCGCCAAAAGCGGACATTCTTACATTTACTACTTTGAAAGCTATTAAAATTATAAATATTGTAAATATAATCACACAAATTACTGTTAAAAAACTAAATAAAATGCTAATATTATCCCTATTACCAGTTGATGCTAGCATTAAACATGTACTAATAATAAACAAAACGGTTCCAATATTGGATACTACGTCTGGTATTGCTGAAACTAATGATGCTAGCAACATAAGAATTGCACTAATGATTACTCCAATACCAGAAAAGTATGTTAATCTGTTTTTCAATTTACTCACCACTCACTACTATACTAATTATTTTCATTATAGCATAGAATAAAAATAATATATTTTTTTTGCATTTATTTTTGTTTCTTTACATTCCTTTTCATAAAAAAAGAACCCTAAGGTTCTAATCTCTTCTTTTTCCAAAAAGTTCCAATAGTCTGATAAATAAGTTGATAAAGTCTAAGTATAATTGGAATGCTCCATATACTGCAGCTTTTTCTTCTCCAATTACTAACATTAATTGTTTTACTTTATTTACATCATAAGCAATATAAGCAATAAATATTAGTACTCCAAGCATCGTTAAAACTGTATCAAACATTGTGCTCTTGAAAATAAATATGTTTAATATTCCTCCAATAATTATTCCAAGTAGAGCTATTAAAGCTATTGTTCCAATTTTGGTTAAATCTCTTTTTGTTGTATATCCATAAAATGCTAACAAGGCAAATATGATTGCTGTTATTATAAAGATACTAATCAAAGATGAAACCTCAAAAGCAACAAATATTACTGAAAATGTAACGCCTGTCAGTATGGAATATATAACATATAAAATTTTCATTGTTAATGGGTGCATTTTCGCAAGTCTTATTCCTAAAACTAATGCTATTACAATTTCAATAATAGCGATTGGTAAAATTCCAAGTGCTAATACTTGTATCATTAACTGTTCATTTAATGTTAATGCATATCCACTAGCAAAGGTTATTAATAATCCTATAAATAACCATGTAAACATTTTAGGATATACTTGGGTATTTTCATTATATTCGTTCATTTTTTCTCCTTAACTTATTGTTTTAATAACTTTCGTTATTATGTTATTATATCATATTTTTATGTAAATAGAAATATTTAATCTTTCCACAAGTTTTGTGGATATTTTTTTTGTTCTGTCATTTCCATAAATGCTTTTTTAACCATTTCTTGGTCTTCTTTGTAAGTTACACCGTACCACTTTGCGGTTGTAATCATTAAATCTACTGTTTTTCCTTCATATTTCATAGCCTTACTTAAAGCTGTTGGAATCTGATATTCAACTTTAGATAAATCGTTTTTATTTTGTTCTAAGAACAGATAAAAATATTTTTCTAAGATACTAAAGAAATCATTCGAAAACAGTAATAAATTCATAGAAACTGGAGTGTTTTCTGATACTTCTATTTTTTCTTTCGTATCTTGTAAAGTTGCAATAATTTTATTATCTATTCGTTCTACTTTACTTTCTACAACTTCAGTTAATTTACCATTTTCTTCATAACAGATTCCTCTAGAGCTAGCACCTGATGGACTTAAGGTGTTTTTTACTAGATAGGCTATCATTCCATAATGATTATTAGACATATTATCTAAATAAGAACTTGCTTTTTCTAAAGCATCTCTTCCATAGAAATCATCTGCATTTATCATAGCAAATGAACCATGTATTTTATCTTTTGCGCAAAGTATAGCATGCGCTGTTCCTAATGGTTTTTCTCTATTTTGTAATAGCTCTTGATACTCTTTTGGCACTAGTCTATTATCTTGAAATGCATATTCTGTTTTTATAAATGGTTCGATTCTTTTTCCTATTGTTTCTTTAAAAATATTATAGTTTTCTTCTTTGATTACAAAAACCACTTTATTGAATCCTGCTTTTCTTGCATCATAGATGGAATAGTCTATAATAAACTCTCCGTTGGGACCAAATGGTTCTATTTGCTTTAGCCCCCCAAAGCGACTTCCCATTCCAGCTGCTAATATTAATAATGTTTTTTCTTTCATTTACTCACTCCATAAATTTTTAGGGTATTTTCCTGTTTCTACTAATTCTTTGATTGCACTTGATACTAATTCTTTATCTTCTTGATATGTTACTCCATACCAAACTGCTGTAGTTTCTAATACATCTACTTGTTTTTTCCCTTCTTCTACCAATTCATTTAAAACGATAGGAATTAGATACTCACATGTGTCTAGTTTCTCACTGTTTTGGTCTAAGAATGCTGGGAATCTGTCTTCTAATATCTGGAATAAATCTGGTGTAAATAATAGGAAGTTCATAGAAGCAATAGTATCTTTGCTAGTTCTAAAATCTGCCTTTCCTTCTAGTGGGTGAACATCTACCATATCTCCATCTAATGTTACACTACTTTCTGTTAGCCGAATTAATTCCCCTTTATCATTCACTTCACAGACACCTCTTTTAGCTGATCCATTTGGTGTTAAGGTGTTTCCCAAACGATATGCTACCATACCATAATGATTCGTAGGTACATTTTCTAAGAACTTAGCTGCTTTTTCATAGGCATCATACCCATAAAAATCGTCTGCATTGATGATTGCAAATGGTTCATTTATTTTATCTCTAGCACAAAGTATTGCGTGGGCTGTTCCTAATGGTTTCGTACGATCTTTTAATGGTGTTTTATATTCTTCTGGTAAATTATCATTCTTTTGGAATACATATTCTGTTTCTATGTGAGGTTCTACTCTTTTTCCAATCGTTTCTTTAAAAATATCATAGTTTTCTTCTTTAATTACAAATACTACTTTATCAAATCCTGCTTTTTTGGCATCATAAATAGAATAGTCTATAATAAACTCTCCATTAGGCCCAAATGGCTCTATTTGCTTTAATCCTCCAAAACGGCTTCCCATTCCTGCCGCTAATATTAATAATGTTTTTTTCATTGTTTTCCTCCTCTGTTTTTTTCTACTTCAACAAAATTTCTAGCTTTTTCTTCTATATCTACTAGGCTATTTAAAAAGTATGAATTATATGTCTCATATTTTCTTGTTTCTGCAGTCTCTTCTTCTGTCAAATAGGCATAAAATTTATTTTCTACTTTTCCTAATACTAACATATAGCCCTCATTGATATTTTCTTCAATGGTAGGTAATATTCTTATAAAGTCTAATTCATTTTCTTGTGTTTGTATTCTAGTGGTAGCTCCATTTCTATTTCTTATATATAATCCTGCTATTTCTTTAGTTTCTACATCTCTTTTTACATATAATTGATAACCATTATTTAATTTTTCTTCCATTTATCATTCACCTACACTTTAGATAATTTCTTATGGTTTTTCATTAATTTTTTAATTCCATGTGGATGTTTAAATGCAACACTAACCAAGGTATTGGTTACTTCTACTACTCTTCCAGTACCAAATGTTTCATGATAAACGTAGTCTCCTACTTGATAATCTACTTCTTCTTCTCTAAACATGACTTCTGTATCAATCTTTTTCTCTTGTTGCGGTAGTTCCTCTTCTTTAACATTTGTTTCAATCAAGTCTTTACTTATTTCACCAATAAATCTACTTACTGGGTTAATTTGCTCCTTACCAAATAGTGTTCTACGTCTGGCATTAATCAAGTGAAGATCATCTTTTGCACGTGTTATTGCTACATAACAAAGTCTACGTTCTTCTTCTAGTTCACTTGTTTCCATTAATGAGTTCATATGTGGGAAAATTCCTTCTTCCATTCCTACAACAAAAACATGATTAAATTCTAACCCTTTTACAGAATGAACTGTCATCAAGCTTACTCTATTTGGATCATCTTTATATTCTTCTACATCGCTGATTAAACTTATTTCTAATAAGAAATCTTCTAGAGAAACTAGTCCTTCTCTTTCTTCAAATGATTTGGTAATTGATTTAAATTCTTCTAAGTTTTCTAATCTAACTTCGGATTCTAATGTTTTCTCACTTTCTAACTCTTGTCTCATTCCTGATGCATCTAGCACTTTATCAATTAATTCTGTTAATGTTAATTCTTCAGATAATGATTTTAATTGTTCTATGGTCTTTTTAAATTCTAATTCTTTTCCAGAAGAAATTGCTTCGTAAATGCTAGTTCCTGCCTCATCGGCTTTCATCGTTAAATTTTCTATTGTTTTAAGCCCTATTCCTCTTTTTGGAGTATTAATAACTCTAAGTAGACTAACATTATCTTTTGAATTATGAATTAGTCTTAAATAAGCAATTAAGTCTTTAATTTCTTTTCTAGAATAGAAGTAGAAACTTCCGATTACACGATATGGCATATTTTCTTTTAGCATTTCTTCTTCTAAAACACGGGATTGTGCATTCGTTCTATATAGAACAGCAATATCTTTATATTCTACATCTTTATTTCTTAATTCTTTTATTTTTCTTATCACATACTGAGCTTCATCTCTCTCATTGTATGCTCTATAATATTTAATTTTTTCTCCTTTTCCACGAGATGTCCAAAGATTTTTATCTTTTCTTTGTGTATTATTTTTTATTACCTGATTAGCGGCATCTAGGATGGTACTTGTTGATCTATAGTTTTCTTCTAATAAAATTGTTTTTGCATCCTTATAATCTTTTTCAAAATTCAAAATATTTTTATAATTGGCTCCACGGAAACTATAAATACTTTGAGAATCATCTCCAACACAAGTTATCTTTCTACTTTTTGCACTAATTAGCTTTGATAAAATATATTGTGCTTCGTTTGTATCTTGATACTCATCAATTAAAATGTATTGATACAATTCTTGATATTTTTGTAAGACACTAGGATTTTCTTTAAATAATTTGATTGGTAACAATAATAAGTCATCAAAGTCTACTGAGTTGTTTTTCTTTAATTTCTCTTCGTATTTTTCATAGACTTTATGCATTACCTTTTCATAATCACTAACTGCATATCTTTCATACATCTCTGGTGTCATCATTTCATTTTTGCAGCTACTGATTTTATTTCTAATAGCTCTAGGATTATAGATTTTAGGATCATATCCTAGGTCTTTTACTATTTTTTTTACGACTGTCAATGAGTCGTCACTATCCATAATTACAAAATTAGCTTCATATCCTAACTTTTCGTAGTTTTCTCTTAATAGTTTTAAACCAAAACTATGAAATGTGGAAACTTGAACTTTTTTGGCTAAATCTCCAATTAGCCCATATAATCTATCTTTCATTTCTTTGGCTGCTTTATTTGTAAAAGTGATTGCTAAAACATTATAAGGATAGGCAAATCCTTCTTCAATTAAGTATGCTATTTTTGTCGTTAGAGTTTTTGTCTTTCCTGCTCCTGCTCCAGCAATGATTAATAGAGGTCCTTCATTATAAAGTACCGCTTCCTTTTGTCTATCATTTAAGCCTTCTAACATTTTATACCTACTTTCCAACAACATTATACCGTATTTTGGCATTTTAGAAAAGAAAAATCACTAGTGTCCTAGTGATTCTGTCTTATTTTCTTGAAACTAATTGTTGAAAGTCATCTATACTTATTCTCTTGTTTTCAGCACGTTGTTCTGCTTTTGCTTGAAGTTGTTCTTGTGCTTGATAACTTTTTAAAAGAGCAAGTACTTTCTTATAATCGTCTAAGGTTAATAGATTATCAAAAACATCCACTGATTGTTTTTGTTTTGGAAGAACTTTTTTAGGAAGTGTTGATTTACTGACTATCAATGGTCCTTCTGTAATCTTAATTCTCTTTTGTTTCTTTGGAATATCTTTCGTCTTTCGTTCCTCTGATACTTTTCTTGGCTCTTCTTTTTTGTTATTTTGACTTTCTAACATCATATCTAAGAATTGAGGATTATCATCTGATACAAAATTTGGTATATCCATTAAATAACTATTATCATTTTCTACTGAAGTTTTCATAAAATCTACAATACTTGTAGTCTCTTTCTTTTCTGCTTCTTTTATTGTAGACTCTCTTTTTACTGAACCGCGAATAATTCTTGGTACTTCTGTTTTGGTAATACTATCTGGTAGTTTTCTTTTATAGATTGTTTCCTGTTTGATAATAGGTTCTGGTATAGGTGCTTCTATATTAGCGTAGTCGTTCTTTCTTTCTAATTGTTCATAGTCTTCTTCTTTTTTCTGTTGATAGATTCTAATTATTTTATAAATAATTAAGAATAGTATCCAAACTATAAAAATTGTACTCGATAGTTCGATTAACGCTAGAGCATTTTCATTTTGATAGATAGAAGTTTGCTCAAAAATATCTAATTTATTTGTTGTAATTATATTAATAATTAAAATTAATAGATAATGAATGATACAAAATACTATAGTATTAATTGCTCTAATCCACTTAGTTATTTTCCTATTAAATATACTAATCCATAAAATTATGTTAGTTGCAACAATTGCTGCAAAATAGATTGCTAAATTAGGAAAATATACAGCAATAAAGAAATTATTCATCATGTAATCAAACATATTAAATAATTCTTCTCTATAAAAGATTAGAGAAACAAGAGTGATGGAACCGTAGATAGCCATACAAATAAATTTGCTTATTTTTTTTGTTTTCGTATTGGTTGCTATTAATAGTAATGCTAAAGCTACTAGAATCACAATTGCTACTACAAATAGGCCAGAAGATGATGTGACATCCCCTAAAATTTTTAATTTATCAGCTAGTGATAATCTAGACATCATCTTCACCCCCCTACTTCACTCTTTTATTCTGCTTCTACATTTTCTAGTTCAGCAATATAAACTGTCTGTGTTGCTTCATCATTGTTGGTACAAGTTACTAGTGTTAATGTTGTCTTATTATAATTACGATAAATTGCTATTTTTCCTGTTTTGTTTTGTTTATATATATTAGTAATTTTATATGTATATTTTTTTCCTTTATATGTTACATAAGCTTCGTCTCCGACATTCAAACGGTAAAGTTCGTTGAAAAAGGCTTTCCATCCTGTTCCTGAATGTCCTGCTAAAATGAAATTTCCTCTTTCTACATCTGGATAGGTGGAACCTTCTATTACCATGATGTTTTTTTCTACGTCATTTTCACTGGAGCGTTTATCTACAAATCCTTTATTTAAATTTATTTTAGGAATTGTTAAATATCCAATATAATCATCTGTATAAGTATCACTTTCTTCTGGTTGTTCACTTTGTCCTTCGGTTTCTTCTGTTATTTGACTAGCTATTTCTTTGTCTTCGTTAGATTTATAAAATATATTCGCCATATAATCGTAGGCATATACTCTTTTTGATTGTATGTAATTATATGAAACAAAGAATCCCCCAGTTAGTGTTAGGACGGCCCCTATTATGGCAACAACACTTGGAGAGATTCTTTTTTCCTTATACTCTTTGTTTACTGTTCTTTTGAACAAATCTAATTCCACCGCCGATAATTCCAAGACCTAAAATAACTAGTAATATTGAACTTGCTACTCCAGTATTTGGTACTTCTACTATTGGAGCATTTTCAATTGTTATTTGGTGTGATACATGTTCTGCATCTAATGTGAAACTATATACTTCATTGCTCTTTTGATATCCGCTAGGAGCACTGACTTCTTCTACGGTATATGTTCCATCTTTTAATCCAGTTAGTACATAAGGATCTGTAGTAGATGTAAATCTTGCAACTTCTTTACCATCAGCATCTTTTACTACAATTACTGCACCTGCTAATGGCTCACCAGTTGATTGATCTACTTTAATGATATTTACTACTCGTTCTTTTGCCTCGTTGTAGAATTTAATTTTTTGTTCTCTACTATTATCATCAATTGTAAATTTTACTACTTCTTCGCTTAATTCATATCCGTCTGGAGCTTTTGTTTCTTCTACGGTATATGTCCCATTAGGTAAATTTTTAATTACATGTCCTAATGTTGTAGATGTCCAACTAGTAATTTCGTTTCCTTCAGAATCTTTTAACACTAACTTAGCACCAGCGATAGCGTTACCTGTTGCTTTATCAATTTTTACAATTGTTATTTTTGATGTAGAAATCGATAAATCAATAGAGGTTTCTACTTTTTCTTCTACTGGAGTAATAACTGAAGGTGTAACATTTTGTTGGTTTTGTACATCTGGTTGATATTCATATGCTTTATATATTTTACCAGTTGCACTGATTTTCACTTTAATTGTTTCTTTTGTTCCGTCTACTTTAGAAACTGGAACTTTTACTCTGAATGTTTCACTTGATGAGAATGTTGTCTTAGATTTACCATTTTTATCAATTATACTTGTTCCTTCAGGACCTGAAGTTATTGATACTTTGTATTCTGATATATTAGTTGAAGATACCTTGATTTCGTCTGATATATAATTCTTTCCGTCACTTGACATAGATAATACTTTATCAGACACGCTGGCACTTAATGTTGTCTTTTGGTATCCTTTTGCTTTTGCGTCTTTTGCTTTTGCCACTAAATCTTTAATATATGGTCTTAAATTATATTGATCAGAACCATTGGTTTTAAATGAAGCTGAAAGATTTGAGCTTCCTGTTGTATCATCTAAATACCACCATAAAGCTGTTTGGGTAATATAGTAATCCTTTAATTTTTCTCCTGTAAATGTCTTATGTGGATAACCATTTATCATAATGTAAGCAACTCCTGCATCTAACTCACCCACTAAATGAGCAGTTGAGTTCTGTGCAGTCAATTTATGAATATTTAAACAATACATATAATCTCCAGATGTTGTTGTCTTAGTTGTAAAGTATGTTCCAGCAACATATCCAGGAATTGATTGTGAACTTCCTAATTGAATCTCCTGTGGAACGGCATTTACCGTGGTTGTTAGCGTGCAGTAACTAACAACAGCAATTAATATTGCTACTAAAAATTTTTTTATTTGTTTTTTCATATCGTTTCCCCCTCCAATGTGGCTATATTATACCACTAATTGCTTGATATTTCAAGAGTAATATATAATTTCTCTTTCTACTTGTTATTATATTCTTTTTTTTCTATTTTGGAAAGGGATTTTGCTTAATTAATTATAACGATTCCAACTTATAGTACTTCCGTTTTCCTGAGCCTTATTTTGATAATTATCCGATGTGTTGTTTTTCTCTAATAAAATATTTGTGGGAATAATAATTATTAGTGCTAAAAGAATTGTAAAAAGTACCGTTTCTATTACAAAAAAGATACTTTTTTCTTGATTTTTCAACAATTCTTCTGGACTTTTTTTACCGGCATGTGTATATACTAGAAAAAGAATCGCTCCTACTAATGCTAACCCTAAAATTACAATTACTAAGATTTGTAAAAAACTTAAACTTGGGTTGACAGCAATTACTTGATCTATTCCGTAACTTCGGTATACCACTTCTCCATTATGGCAAAATGCATAATAAATTGTATAGCTAATCCCTATTAAAGCTATTACTATAATTAATAGGCATATACGTACATATTCATTAAATTTATTTTTCAATTTATCATCTCCTTCTAAAATAAAATACACGTCTTTTGTGAAAAGAACGTGTATTTTGCGATTTTAATTTAATATTTCTTCTTTTATAATATTATCATCAATATCATAAATGGTTACTTTATTTTCATCGTAGATTAAATAACTTGGTTTATTTCCTTCTTTTGGTAAAGAAATAGATCCTGGATTTATATAATAATTTGTTTCTATCTTTTTTATAAATGGAATATGGAAATGCCCATAAATTAATATAGAATTTTCCTTCATCCAATTACTCTCATTATATATATGTCCATGTGTAATATATAGATCATGATTTTCTGTCATAATGAAGCTTAAATCATTCATAATTGGAAAATTGGAAACCATTAAGTCTACTTCTGAATCACAATTTCCCCTCATACACAATAATTTATCTTTCATTGATTCCAAAAACTCTTGTACCTCTGAAATATTATATCCTTCTATCATCTTATTTCTTGGTCCAATATAGTATAGGTCCCCTAATACTACTAATTTATCACATTTAAGTTCCTCAAACTTTTCCTTTATTTTCTTTAGATTTGTTGATATTCCATGAATATCTGATATAAACATTAGTTTCATTTTATTCTCCTATCTATAAAATAATGGGTATTTTTACATTATATTATATAATATAATATTTTTTATATCAAATTAGTTTTAAAATAAAAGATGACATTCTGTCATCTTATTTCGAAAGATTCTTTTCGAGAAATCTTGATCATTTTTTAAAATCCCTGTTTTTTCTTACTATATATTTCTAGAAGATCTATTATAAAATACATGATATAAGAAATAATTCCTAGTATTACTACTCCCGTAATTACTAAGTTAATATTAAATACTTGAGAACCATACATAATTAAATATCCCAAACCACTTTTTGATACTAATAATTCTCCCATGATTACACCTATTAAAGACATAGAAATATTAATCTTTAAAGCACTGATTAAAGTTGGTATATTACTAGGCAATACTACTTTTATAAATATTTGCCATTTTGTTGCTCCAAATGACTTTAATAATGTTATATAACTTTTATTAGTTTGAGAAAATCCTTGATAGATTGTGATAATTGTTACAAATGTGCTAATAAGTAAAGCCATAAAAATAATTGAGTTGGTACTTGCTCCTACCCAGATGATAATTAATGGTCCTAAGGCTACCTTGGGTAAAGAATTTAATATTGTTAAATATGGATCTACTACCTTGGCGATAATTTTATTACTCCAAAGAATCGTAGCGATGATAAATCCTAGGATGGTTGCAATAGAGAAACTGATGAAGACTTCATATAGTGTTACTCCTATATGAGTAAATAATGTTTTATCTTGAAATAGTTGATATGTGGTTTCTATTACCTTTGTAGGTGATGAAGACAAAAAAGTATTAATTAGTTCAAATCTAGATAAGAGTTCCCAAGCAATTAAAAAGCAAACAATAATTAACAAACGAAAAAAGCAAACGATTCTTTTTTCCTTTTTTCGCTTTTTTAAATACTCTATATGTTCTTTACTATATGTGGACATCTAAATCCCTCCATATTTCATCATAAAACTCAGGAAACTCTTTACATTTTCTATTATGAATTGGAGTTGATTTATTACTCATCTTTATTTCGTAAACCTTTTTAACTATTGCTGGTCTTTTTGACAAAACTATAATTCTATCTGACATGCTAATTGCTTCTGCGATGTCATGTGTTACCATGATTGCTGTTTTTCCTTCTTTTTTTATAATTTTATAAATATCATCACTAATAGCTAGTCTGGATTGATAATCTAATGCAGACATCGCTTCATCTAATAACAAAATATCTGGTTTTGTAGCTAGTGTTCTGATTAATGCTACTCTTTGACGCATTCCTCCAGATAGTCTTGATGGATACTCATCCATAAACTCTCCTAGTCCATATGTTTTTAACAAATAAATAACATAATCTTTATTTTCTTTTGTTAGTTTTTTCGTTACTTCTAAGCCTAATAAACAGTTTTCTAGCACTGTTCTCCATTCAAATAAGGAATCATTTTGTAACATGTAACCAATGGTATAGTCTTTAGAAAAAGAAATTTCTCCGTTTGATTTTTCTTCTAGACCAGCAAGAATGGAAAGTATTGTCGACTTTCCACAGCCACTTGGTCCTACTATTGAAATAAACTCTTTATCGTTTACGTCGAAGGAAACAGAGTCAAGTGCCTTTATTTCCCCTTCTCTTGTATGAAATGATTTCTCTAAATTAGTAACGGTTAATATCTTATCCACGATACATTAATTTAGCATATGGAACTTTTTCATCAATTGCTCCATAATCTATCATAATATCTTGTAAATGATTAAATGAATCTTCCGAAAACTCTGTAGTTTTAGGCCATGCATCGATATTGCGATATCTTTTTACTACCTTTGCAATATCTTCAATTGATGTATCTGGAAATTGATTGATAATCGCTTTTGCTACTTCTTCATCGGTATGATTATGTACATAATCAATTCCTTTTTGTATAGCCTTAGTAAAGTTTTCTATCAATTCTTTATTTTCTTCTATATAGCTTATTCTTGCAGAATAAGATGTATATGGAACGATTCCTCCTAACTCTCCAAGACTAGCTACGACATATCCATAACCTTCTTTTTCTAGTTCTAAAGCATTTGGCTCAAATAAAGTTACAAAGTCTCCTTCGCCACCTATGAAGGCTCCTCCCATAGAAGCAAATTCGATTGAAGTATTGATATTTACATCCTTTTTAGGATCAATACCATTTTCTTTTAAAGCGTATTCTAGAGTCATCTCCGGCATACCACCCGCGCGGCCTCCTAATATTTCTTTCCCTTTTAAATCTTCTAATGTAAAATCTTTTATTTTTTCTCTTGATACTATGAAAGATCCATCTTTTTGTGTCAATTGAGCAAATGTTTTTAAATAATCTTTTTCTCCTCCTTGATATACGTAAATAGTTCCTTCACTACCACAGAATCCAATATCGGCATCTCCCGATAGTACCGCAGCTGTTACCTTATCAGCACCGCTAGTTAAAATTAATTCAATATCTATCCCTACTTCTTCAAAATATCCCTTTTCTATTGCAACATACTGAGGTGCATAAAAAATAGAATGGGTTACTTCTGCTAATGTCACTTCTGTTAACTTTTTATCTTTCGAATCCCCTTTATTTAAATCAAATAAGACTAATGCAGCTAGTAAAAATACTAAAATACCAGCTACAATCCAAATAATAACCTTCTTTTTCATAATTCTCCTTTCTAAGTATTATATGAAAGAAGAAAAAAAGTGTTAGTTTGTATACAAAAAAAAGAAGTTCATTTTAAAACTTCTCATAATGTATTTTTTCTTCATAATAGTTATTATTGGGTTCCTTTTGGTCTTTTGTATATCCTAAAGAAATGGTTGCAAATACTTGATAGTTGTTAGGAATCTCTAATATTTCTTTTACTTTATCACTTTTTTCTATATTAGGATATTCTCCTATCCAACAGGATCCAATTTTTAAGTCTGTTGCTTCTAATAAAATATTTTCTACTACAGCACCACAATCCGCCTGCCAATAAGGAGTCTCTTTTTCATCGCCTGGAGAGATAACGATAATTGCGGCAGCAGCATACTTTAACATATGGCAGTATAATCCGGTTTCACTTAATCTATTTAACGTCTCTTTTTCTGTTACTATAATAAACTCATACGGTTTTTTATTATGGGCAGAAGGTGCTTGCATACCAGCTTTTACTAGTTGTATTAGTTT
Organism: uncultured Mycoplasmatota bacterium; assembly: GCA_900554305.1. GTDB lineage: Bacteria > Bacillota_I > Bacilli_A > RF39 > UBA660 > Faecimonas > Faecimonas intestinavium. The sequence goes on from USGV01000009.1 coordinate 36,335, forward strand.
CTCTTTTGGTATTTCCTTATCTTCATATTTTCGAATACTTCTTCTTTGATAAATAATATTCATATTTAGTCTCCTTTTTGCTCTAGGCTTGTATCTTCTACAATACTTCCACAATAACTACACCAAGTCTTTCCACCTCTGTTTAAGTGATTTGGTGCTCCACAATTTTGACAGTTTACTGTGATTTTGTCACTATTCTTATTTTTTCCTTTCGTATTATAATAGGTAATTGTACCATCTACTTTATTTAAAATAATTCCATCAATTAAATCTTTTTCATCTAAATATGCTAAGTCATCTAAAACTTGCTTTTGTATTTCTTGAAATGTTTTACCTGGAATATGAGGAATTCTTGCAGCAATTTCTGGGATTTGTAACTTACTTCTATAAATATAAGGGCGATATTTTTTTAATAACTCTTGCTCTTCTTTACTACAACGATTTACTAGTCCGTTTGCTTCATCTACGAAATAATCTTCTGGAATTTTCTTAATTTGTTTTAAATATCGAATCTTTAATATACATTCTGTATATGTACATCCTGCAAGCTCTGCAATTTGTTTTATATCTTCTTCGTTACTTTTTATAATTTGGGAATATATTATTTTCATTTTTTTTATGAAATCTTCATCTTTTAAAGATTCTGTACCATAGAATTTTGCATAATCTATATACTTTCTTTCTTGGGACTTATTTACGGGTTTTATTTGCTCATTTACTATTTTTATTACACTGCTAATAATTATAATCATAAATATTATTATATATAAAGTTTCTATCATATTTAACACTCTACTTTCTATTTTTATTATATAGTAAGTAGTGTTGTTTTGCAAAAGAAAAAGACGAAGAATCGTCTTTAATCAATATTTATTAATTCATATTCTCTAGTACCAAATCCTAATTCAGCTGATGCTTCTACTGTGTGCACTCCGTGAAGAGATTCAATACGGTTTATTAGTTTGTCTTTTCCAGGATCTTCTGAATTATATACTAAATCTAGACATGCTTGATCTATAGCAATAGGATCTAAACTTGCTAAAATACCAATATCTTTCATACATGGTGCAGACGCATTTCCATCGCAGTCGCAATCTATTGAAATATTTTTCATAACATTAATATAAGCTGCATTTCCTTTGAAATATTTTACTACACTAGAGGCAGCATCTGCCATTGCTTCTAAGAACTTGTCTTGGTCTGGAAGGTTATTAAACAACTCTTCTTGTTTATTTGTTGCTCCAGCTGTATGAATTAATGTTTTTCCGGCGGAAGATGCACAACCAATGGATAGTTGCTTTAATGCTCCTCCGTAGCCACCCATAGCATGTCCCTTGAAATGTGATAACACTAATAAAGAATCGTAGTTGACTAAATCTTTACCAACATAATTTTTCTTTAATACCTTTCCATTTGGAACGTCTAGTTCCATATCAGGTCCTTCTTCATCTAATAAATCAAATGGAAAATATTTATCCCATTCATGGTCTTTAATTAGTTGTTTATGTTTTTCAGTAGAGTTTCTTGCTCCTTCATATGCAGTATTGCATTCTACTACTGTTCCTTTTACATAGTCTACCATGTCTTTTACAAATTCTGGTCTTAAATAATTTTGATTACCTTGTTCTCCAGAATGCATCTTTACTGCTACTTTTCCTGGCAATTCCTTTCCTAAAGCCTCATATGCTTTAATAATGTTTTCTGGAGTAATATCTTTCATAAAATATACTTTTGCTTTTTCCATAGTATTCTCTCCTTTCAATTTTAGTCTACCACTTAAAGTTTGCTTTATGTCAAGTTTATTTTTTCTATTTGTTTTCTTAAATCTTCTTTATCTTTCTCATCTGGATGCTTTTTTGCTTGTTCAAAGTTCTGTAAACTTACTTGAAGATTTTTATCCTCGGGATGCTCTCTAATTAACTGGAGATATTTATCTTTTACTTGATTTTTCATTTTTCCTTGACAAAAGAAAGTTCCCATTATTTTTGTGGACTTTGGAATTATTTTTTTTATTCTTTCTTCCAAGGTATCAAAGTATTCTTTACTTCCTCCAAAGCCAGCAGTTGCAAATAAAAATACTTTCTTATTTTCTAATTTTTCTAATAGACATCTTATTTTTTCTGTACACATTCCTTTTATAATAGGAGTCCCTACATAATAAATATCTCCCTCTGGGACTTCTTCTATTAATTTGTCACTTATTTTTTCATAATATGCATCTATTAATTTTTCTTTTATTGTTTCAGCTAATTCTTGGGTGTTTCCTGTCAAAGAATCGTAAATTATTATACTTTTCATTTTACCTTACCTCTTTTACTATCATTTCTATATCTGTAATTCCTTTTCCTTCATTCGGATGATAATGAGAATATATATGATCAAAAATAAATAAGCATAATAGCGAGCAACAGATTATGGCCAGTTTTTTAGGATTTATTTTTTGTAAAACATTGTCGATTAGCGGAGCTAAAATATAAACTAAAATAATTCCACCAATACCAAAAACCAGTAGTCCTTCGGCACATACTCGTCCTTGAATATTTAAAAAGTATCCACTGTAATCCCACCATTTTGTGCCATCAAAAACGTATTCTAAATATACTGCAGTAAAATATTCTACTAAACCACATAATACAATAATTAAAATAAATTCTTGTAATGGTTTTTTTCTGAATTTATGTAATATTGTTAATATCAGTAAACAGCCATACCCATATATTGGTAGCCAAGGGCCTTGTAAAACACCTCTTTTTACAAATTCTCCATGTTCTATAATGTGCATGATTACTTCAAATGACCAGCCTATTATCGATGCTATAAAGAATAAGGCAAGTAGGGACCATATGCTATACCTTCTAGTATAGTTCAAGGTATCTAATTTTTTTCTTTGATGCTTTTCAGGAATACTAAATAAGCGCATCGGGTATTCTTTTCCTTGGATTATGTTTTTATATATTTCTAATCGTTCTTTTTTAATTTCTTCTTGTTCTTCTTTTTCTCTTTCTTTCGTATCTGATAGGGAAATACCTAAAAAGTCTGCTAATACTCTTTTTATTCCCTTAGGCTTTTCTAACTTTTCTTGTGATTTTTTTAAACCATTTATTACATCTTCATACTCCGCTTCTAATTTATCCTTAGGGGCTTTTTCATATAGATATTCGTCATTTAGCTTTTCTATTCCTGGTATTTTCTTCTCCTTACCCAATCTTCTTAAATTAGCATAATATTCCGTAATTGTTGCAACTCTGTATGGATTTGAATATAAGATTTCTGTAAGACCAAATGTCAGTCCTCCTAAAATAACCCAACCAATATAAGACATTTCCAATTTAAAACATTCCCATTTATGCCCATCCATCATTTTTCTTGATAAATTAATAGCGTCTAGTGTTTTTATCTTAGGATTCTCTGCTACAATATATGGAACTAATATATAAGAATATCTTTTTACAAAAATACCTACTAGTGTTAAACACCATAAACTATAAAATGCAGAGGTCACAAACATTGTCCAAGAAGTTCTTGTCCAGGATTTGATTCTTAATAAAAATAAGAATCTTTGCATTGGTACCTTCTTATATACTCTTCCTTCTAAAAATATTCTTCTTGAGATTACTTGGTACATATTTATTAAAAATATCCATATTAGAAAACTTATTAATAAACTACAACCAATTAAGATAATAGATGTTATGTTAGGATGCCCAATAATCGAGTTCATTCCAACAATAAAATTCACATAAATAGATCCGGTAGAAAAAGCATTTACTATCATAGCAAAGACTCCTCTGCTTCTACCTAGAACCTTATTTTGGTTTTTTTTATCTTTTTCAATTATTTCTTCTTTTATCTCTTTTGTTGCCTTTTTACTTTTTTCTGTCTCTCCTTTTAAAGCATCCTTTACGGCCTGGTCTACTTTTTCTGATTCTTTTATCGTAGTTTCTGGTAATTTCTTATTTTCACTAATATTAAAAGTACTGGTAAATTCTGTACCTATAAATGCGGCAATTACACATGCTACAACAAATATAGGATAGTGATGTTTTAAGTTCCTTCTTGCGTTTTTCTTTAATTCTTTTCTCGATTTCATATATTACCTCCACCAACTAATTATCTTTTTCTTCCTCGTATGAATCCATTTTTAAATGCTTCTACTAGGCCTTGCTCCGTAGATGGTTTTCTTTCTATACCATTTACAAATAATGGTAGGCGCTCCGGTTCTTTTTTATTTGTATCGTAATGGTAAAAAGCTATTTCATGTCTTGTGATAATTCCTTCTATTACTTCTATATTATTACTGTGTGGTACTTTATTTGCAAGAGATTTTACATATTGTAAGGTTTCTACATCGGCAGCACTTAATCTAGGTGCTCCAGTTAATCTTGGATGTGTATGGAACATAATATAATAGGGCATATCTGTGTTAAATAAATCCCATACTGTTTTTTGAATCCATTTAGTCACATTATATTCTAGAGAAGAAGAAGTTCTTTCTTGATAAACATCATCAGAATGTATAGATATTTTATCAACTAATAAGTCGTTACCATTTGCTTTTCCTTGGATTATTCCTCCGACTTCTTCTTTTTGTGTTTTGCTTAGCTCTAGTAAATTGTTATAGCATTCTTCTGTCATATGGATGTTTACCATGCGGTTTCCTCCCTGTTTTATCAGAATTTGTTGTATTTAGATTAGTAATTATGATTTTTATAAAATATACTCTTATTATATACTATATTTTTTGTTGAAGAAAGATTTTTGTCCATAATAAAACTAATACCTGTTGTGGTATTAGTTTCTCTTTTATTTTAAAACATTCTTTAAAACAATTGTCTTGATTCTGGACATTTCTTGTAATGTTGTCGCAATACCTTCATTACCAATTCCAGAATGCTTCCATCCTCCAAAAGGCATTTCTGCAGAACGGAAGAAACTTGCTCCGTTGATTACAGCTCCACCTACTTCTAATTTTTCTGCTACTTTGAAAGCGTTATTCATATCTCTTGTAATAATATTTCCGCATAATCCAAAACTAGATTGATTTGCGATTTCTATCGCTTCATCGATGGTATCAAATCCGCAAATAGGAATTACTGGACCAAACACTTCCATATCTTTCATAATATCCATATCTCTTGTAACATCTATTAGAACAGCAGGTTCGTAATATGCCCCATTTCTACGTCCTCCGAAGATTAGCTTAGCACCTTGAGCAACTGTTGTTGCTACTTGCTCCTCGACACGTTTTGCTGCCCGTTCATTAATTAAGCAGCCAATTTCTGTTTTTTCGTCCATTGGATTACCAATTTGCATTCTGCTTATTCGTTCAATTACTCGACGAGTAAATTCATCTTTGATATCATTGTGGACCAAGAAACGTTTACTTGCACAACACACTTGACCTGTATTATAAAGTCTTCCCCAAACCATTTCTTCTACGGCTAAATCTAAGTCTCCATCTTTATCTAAAATGAAAGCATCATTTCCACCTAACTCTAGCATTACATGAGTTAAGTTTTTACTAGCGGTCGCCATTGTTTCCATACCAACTGCTGTTGATCCTGTTACACTTACTAGATGAACTCCTTTATGTCTCACTAAAGCTTGACCAGTTATTGGGCCATCTCCAGATATACAACTAATTACTCCATCTGGTACCCCTGCCTCTTTTAATAAAAGGCAATATCTATGTAATGTTAAAGGATTATATGTTGATGGTTTTACAATAACTGCATTTCCCATGATTAATGCACTTGGAACTTTTTGTCCAAATAAGTCACATGGAAAGTTAAATGGAATAATACAAGCAACTACTCCTAAAGGTTGTCTGATTGTAAATTGAACATCATTTTCATGACCAGCTTCGTTTCCCGCTGGAATATTAATACCATATAAATGTTTGGCTCTTTCTACGTAAGCATATACGAAAGTTCTAGTATTAGAAATTTCTCCTCTAGCTTCCGTAATTGGTTTACCTGTTTCTCTACATAAAAGTTCTGCCAACTCTTCCTTATCTCTTTCTACTAAGTCAACAAACTTTTCTAGAATGCGTCCACGTTCATGTAGAGGTACTTCTGCCCATTTTTTTTGGGCAGCAACAGCAGCTTTTACGGCCATATCGACATCTTCTTCTGTAGAATTTGGCACTGTATCAATAAACTCTCCTGTTGCTGGATTTGTTACTTCAATTACTTGATGGTTGCTAGCATCCATCTCCATCCCTTTTATTAAGTTCTTCATTACTACCTCCTAATTTTTACCAAAAGCGGTAAATGATAACATTAATCCACCACAAATATTAGCGGAATGTTCATCATATCCATATTCACCAAATGTAAATACAGTAATAAAAGGTACTCCTTTAGCTTCTTTTACTAATTGTTTATGTACTTCTCCAATGCGATCTCCAATTCCTAATTTTCTTCCACCACAGTGTACTAAGAAATATGCTGCTGGATCTGTATATAATTGTTTTTTTACATCTTTTAATGTGTTTCCAGTAGAATCAATTAATTCATCTACAGTTGCTTCTAATTGAAGAATTGCAGTTCCTGGAACAGCTTTATTACCTAGTGTAATCGTATCATCAGTTGTAGTTCTTGTTCCCATATCATTTCCAAACATTGGGTGGCGAACTACAGTTAGATTTCCAAGTGGATCTTTTACTCCTAAAGGTCTAGTAATTGATGCTACTAAAAGATTTTGACCTTTTAATTGTGCTGGAGTAGTATTTATCCAACTTGCATATTTTTTAAGTGCAGATACTCCGTCAATAGATACTAAAGTACGGTTATCTTTTACTTCTGTAATTAAACCAATATTATTTGTTTCTCTGTATGCTCCTGTAAATGAAGTTACAATTTCATTATCTGTATAGAAGAATGCAACAGCAACACCATCGTTAAATACTTTGTCATTACAAATAATTTGCCATTTTCCTTCTACTGTATCGTCAGCAGCACTTCCTCCGAACATTGGAACTCTTCCAATAACATCTTGAATTCCCATTAAGTAATCTTCTTCTTCTTTTGGACTTGCTACCATATAGAAATATGCTGGAGCTCTTGTTGTTTTGGCATTCTCAACAGCTTCAATTGCTACTTTTCTACCAATAGCGCGTGCATCTTTTCCAGCTTCATGACATGCAACTCCTACAGTCATATCTTTGTCATCTAGCATCATCATTCCTGAAAATCCGTGATCTGATGTGATAACTCCTTCTGGTACCATAATAGCACCACTACTTGTACAACCGATAATTGGAGCATTGGTTACACTTTTTACTCCTTTTACCACTTCTTTTACATCACTTAATACTGAAGTATATAACATTCCAAGTTTGGAATTTTTCATATCATGTGATGCGATTTTTGCAGTTTCTTCTCCAGATTTAAAACTGTCTACATCAATACTGAATCCTACTTTTGATTTTAACATTTTTTCTACCTCTTTTCCTTTTTATTCATAAGCTTCTTGATAGATAGCTAAGATGTCTTCTTTTGTTACTTCTCTTGGATTTCCACCAGTACATACATCGTTTAGTGCTTGTTCTGCTAATGTTGGTAACATTTCTTTAGGAATTCCAATTTCTTTTAATGTTTGTGGAATATGTAATTTTATTGATAATTCTTTTACTGCATCTACTACTTTGTCTACAGCTTCTTCATCTGTTGTATTACTCATATCCATTCCAAATGCATTTCCCATGTTTCTAAATAAATCTGGGCAAACTTTTCCATTGAATTTTAATACATGTGGTAATAATAATGCATTAGCTACACCATGAGGAGTATCAAAGTATGCTCCTAATGAATGTGCCATAGAATGAACAATTCCAAGTCCTACATTTGAGAATCCCATACCAGCAATGTATTGTGCATACCCAATCTTTTCTACTGCTTTTTCATCTTTGTCATTTGCAGCTTTTTCTAGATTCTTATAAATTAATGACATTGCATTAATATGGAACATGTCTGGTATTAACCATGCAGCTTTAGTAATATATCCTTCCATTGCATGAGTTAAGGCATCCATACCAGTTGATGCAGCTATCTTTTGTGGCATACCTTGCATTAAATCAGGATCGATAATTGCTACTACTGGAATGTCATGTACATCTACACATACCATTTTCTTAGTTCTTACTTCATCAGTAATGACATAATTAATTGTTACTTCTGCAGCTGTTCCTGCCGTTGTTGGTAAAGCGATTAAAGGTAATGCTTTATTCTTTGTCGCAGCTGTTCCATCTAGACTTACTACATCACTAAATTCTGGATTTGTCATAATTATAGCAATTGCTTTTGCTGTATCGATAGAGCTTCCTCCTCCTACAGCTACAATACAATCCACTTCATGATCTTTAGCAACTTTTACTCCGTCTTGTACATTTTCTACAGATGGATTGGGTTTTACCCCGTCATATACATGATAGTTTATTTGTTTTTTGTCTAATACATCTGTTACTAAAGTAACAGTTCCTGTTTCTAATAGTGATTTATCTGTTACTACTAGAACCTTTTCAAAATGTCTTGCTTCTATTTCTTCAGTTAATTTTTCTCTGGCTCCACGACCAAAGTATGATGTTTCATTTAATATAATTCTATTTATCATTTCACTAGCCTCCCTATCGTAACAATTATACCATATTTTTATTTTTTAGAAAAATAGTTTTCTGTAGAAAAAAAGAAAAAACACCAAATTTGATGTTTTTTCTGTCAATTCTTATTCTAGTACAGCACTTGAAGTACTATTTAATGTTAAATCAGCAACTCTTCCGTCTAGATATGCATAATAACCAGCGGCGGCAATCATAGCAGCATTATCTGTACAATACTTCATAGGTGGAACCGACATTTCTATGCCTTCTTCTTCAGCTAACTTTTCTATTTCACTACGTAATATTTGATTGGCAGCTACGCCTCCTGCTACTATTAGATATTTTATATTTTTATCTTCTATTGCTTTTTTTGTTTTACTTACTACAGACTCAACTGCAACTTTTTGGAATGATGCTGCTAAATCAGCTTGTCGTAATTCTTCACCACGTTGCTTTTCATTGTGAACTAGATTGATTACAGCACTTTTTAAACCACTAAATGAGAAATTATAACTATCATCATGTAGAGGGATTGGTAATTTATATGTTGGTTTTCCTTCTTTTGATAGTTTGTCTAACTTTGGTCCACCTGGATATTCTAGATTCATTACTCTAGCTACTTTGTCATAGCATTCTCCAATAGCATCATCTAGTGTACCACCTAGTTTTTTAAATTTATAATGATCTGTCATTTCAATTAGTTCTGTATGTCCACCACTTACTACTAAGGCAAGTAAAGGGAATTTTAATGGTCTTACTAAACTATTAGCATAGATGTGTCCAGCAATATGATGTACTGGAATTAATGGTTTTTGATATAACCAAGCAAGAGTCTTTGCTGCTTCTAAACCGATTAGTAAAGAACCAATTAAACCTGGTCCATAGGTAATTGCTATGGCATCGATTTGTTCCATTGTCATATTTGCTTTTTCAAGACATTCTTCTAAAACCATTGTAATATTTTTTACATGATGACGGCTGGCAATTTCTGGTACTACTCCGCCAAAGTCTTTATGAATATCTATTTGTGAAGAAATCACAGTTGCAAGTTCTTCTGTACCATTCTTTACTACAGACACACTTGTTTCATCACAACTACTTTCGATTCCTAATATATACATATCTTTTTTTTCTTGCATTTTACCACTCTTTTCATTTCGTTCTTATTTTATCATATTTTTTCTTTTTTTTCTACCTATAAGTGGTATTTCTTCTAAGCAGTTTGTTCTTTACTTATTTCTGGTTTTAAAACATAGATTTTTGAATCATTTTCTATTATGTTTTGGTGTATTGTTCTATCGTCATCATTGGTAGCATAGATAAATTCTCCCTTTGGTGACAGTTCTACTCCTTCTGTTAATGGCATCCACATATGTAATCTTAAGTCCCCTTTATCGTCAGTTACTTTTACCCATTCGGCAATAATCATATCATCATCTAAGCAAACTTCCATACCGTGTTTTTTCATAATTCCTTCTGAATTTGATCCTTTTAGATCTGTTCTGGCATATACAATATCAAACCCATTGTATTTAGCAAAGTCCATACTATATTCTACTAGAGTACTGCAGGCTCCTTTTCCCCTATATTCTGGAACTGTTGATAAGCCGTAAAAGTAAAGGGATGTTGCTTTGGCTCCGTTTTTTGTAAATTCTACTGTATCGTTATCATAGTTATATATACATCCATTCATAGAAACAGGTATACCTTTCTCATCTAAATAGATAAATAATTTACCACTATCTTGGTATAACTCTAACTCTTCTTTAGCTGCTTTAAAATCAATTTCTTCTCCATATTGTTCTTCAAATGATTTTAAAAGATTTAATAGTATAAATACATTACTTTCACTATATCCCATGGTTGCGATACTGCATCCGTTCTCTAGTGTTTCCCATATTTTAAATTCTGAATCATCTAACATCATTTGCTTAAATTTGTTTTTCTTTATTTCTTCTAATAACTTTTCTTCTAATTTCATTTTAATCTTCCTCCTTTAACATTTGTTCCCATATTTTGTATAAGTCATATAAACTTTCTTTTTCTACATATTCTTTTGGTCCATGTGCAAATCCACCCTTAGGATTAGTTAGAATTGTTGGTATATTTTTATCTGAAAAATAGATAGCGTCACTAGTTGCTTCACTAGATACGATTTCAGGAATCTTGTTTAATACTTTTTTAGCAATTTCCATATATTTTTTTACATTCTTATCGTCTAAATCTGTTTTAAATAAACTTCCTGCATGAATAATTTCTATTTTTAGTTGTTGATTTAATGATTCAAGGTACTTTATGATACTTTCTTTTGTATCTTTTGATGTATGCCGAATATCTAGATACATAGTGGCAGAAGCTGCTACACTGTTTAAGGCTTCTCCTCCTTCTATCATGGATAAATTTATTGATGTTTTATAATCTTCAACTGATGTTGGTAGTGGATATTTTTTTATTAATTTTTGATAAATATCATATAGTGAGAGGATTGCATTTTCTCCATTGTATGGTTGAGATGCATGTGCTGATTTTGTTTTTATTGAAATTTTTAATTGTAATTGACCTTTTTCTTCTTTTACAATTTGTAGGTTATTCCCTCCATCTGGTACAATTGCGAAATCTGTATCATAAATTGTTAATAATTGTTTTGCACAGTTACCAGTAATTTCTTCATCCGATGTGATGAATAAAGCTACTTTTTTATTTGTATCTAAGTTTTTAAATAGTTCTAGACATACTGCTACACTACCTTTCATATCAAATGAACCACGACCTTTAATTTGAGTTGCAGTTTCTATACATTCGTATTTCTCTGCTGGTACAACATCTATATGTGTACAAAATATAAGATCTAGTTTTTTTGATTTTGTATTTGATATTACTACTGACTTTTTTCCATCAAATTCATAGTCTGTGATATATAAGTTTTTTGGTATTATACTTTTTATATAATTAAAAAGTTGCTCAAACTCTTCTTTTTTGTCTTCTGTAGTTTGATAAGACATTAGTTTTTTCAATATTAAAGTAATATTAGTTAATTTGTTATTCATAATTTTTCTCCCTTCTTTTTCCTAAAATATAAAAGACCTATGCTTGTATATGCATAGGTCTTATTTATAAATAATATAGGATTATTTTAATTATGACTTCCGCAGATACAAGCACGACGATAACACTTGCATCTGCGATATTTTTTATCGCTTCCTCAAGTGTCTTCGGTATCTACGTCTACGGATAATGTTTGTCATAAATAAGTTCATAGTCCTTTTCCTTTCTTTTTTTAGTACACAACTTCTGTGTGAGTTAGATTATACATGATTTTCAAATAGTTGTCAAATTTTCATGTTTTCATTAAATTTATAGTGAAATGAAAAAGTAAGTTCCACCCTTAAATGGAATTTAACTGTTCAAAT
>USGV01000010.1 GCA_900554305.1 uncultured Mycoplasmatota bacterium
TAAATATTTAAAAAGAGAAAGGAAGTTGATATATGCATGATAAAAAAATAATTTTAAACATAAATTTAAATAGGTGGTTTAAATATGAAAGGAGCCTATTTGAATAAAATTTCATTTAAAGATCTTATTTTGAAGTACCTAATCGAAGAGATAATGAAAGAAGAAGGAGTAAACAATAATTAATGATTTGCAATTATTCATTAATGATGTTATCATTCATTTGTCTAAATACCCAATTAAGTAAGAGGATTGGAGGAATGAATGAATAATACTTACTTAAATGGATTAGATTTCAATGTTGGAATCTATATAAGATTATCTCAAGAAGATAAGGACAAAAAATATGAATCTGATAGTGAAAGTGTAATAAATCAAAAAGAATTATTAAGGAATTATGTTAAAAACAATAATTTTAATTTAGTTAAAGAATATGTTGATGATGGATTTTCTGGAACTGATTTTGAAAGACCAGGATTTAAAAGTTTATTAGAAGATATTAATAATAAAAAAATTAATTGTGTAATAGTAAAAGACTTATCAAGACTTGGCCGTGATCATGTTATGACTGGTTATTATATTGAAACATTTTTTCCAGAGAACAATATAAGATTTATTTCTATATTAGAATCTTTTGATAGTTTTAAAAATCAAGCTAGTAATGATTCGTCAACATTTATAATTGCTTGTAATGATTATTATAGTAAACAAAATTCTATTAAGATTAGAAATGTTTTAAATGAAAAAAGAAAAAGTGGTAAATTTGTAGGAAGTCTTCCATGCTATGGATATATGAGAGATCCTAAAGATAAAGGACACTTAATTCCTAACCCAGAAACTGCTCCGATTGTAAAAAATATATTTAAATGGAGAGCAGATGGTATTGGGCCTACCGAAATAGCAAATAGACTTAATAAAGCGCATGTAGTTACACCTAGTGGTTATAAAAAGACTAATTATTCATCTAGATTAATTGATAGAGATAATTGGAACATTTCCACAGTAAAAAAGATTTTAATTAATAGAATTTATACAGGAGATTTAGTTCAGCACACTCAGACTAAAGTAAATTATAAATCAAAAAAGAAAATAACATTGGATGAAAAATTATGGATGGTAGTAGAAAATACTCATGAGCCATTAGTCGATAAAGACACTTTTGATTATGTTAATAATTTAAGAAAAAGAAATACAAGAAATTATGAAATTAAAACTGGTAGAGAAAAAAGGTTACTAGAAGGTAAGTTGTTTTGTAAGGAATGTGGGAATAGACTTACCGTACTTTATAGAAAAAAACAAGATTATTGGTCAGTTAATTGTAATAGATATTCAAGAGATCCAGTTAGAGGTAGATGTTATTCACATTTTTATCCATATAACTATTTGGAAGAACAAGTGTTAGAGCAAATCAACAAATCTGTTTCTAAATTAATGAAAGAATTGGATTTAAAGCAATTAAATGATGAGGTTGTTAAAAATGTCTATAAGGAAACTAATAACATAGACAATGTTATCAAGAATTTAGAAACAGAAAAAGAAAAAATAACTAAGAGAATTACAACTTTATATAATGATAGATGTGATGGAGTAATATCTACTGAAACTTATAAAGAACTAGCTAAAGAATCAGAAACTAAATTAAAAGAAATTAACAATTTAATAGACAATGAAAACATAAAAAAATATAAAATAAAAAACAAGGTCAATATTTTACCAGACTACACTAAAAAGATAAAGAAACTATTAGATTTAAATAAACCTAAAAAAGAATTAATAGATACATTAATTGATAAAATAGTTATTGATAAAGATAGAAATATTACTATATGTTTTAAATATGATATTGTACCAGTAGTTTCATTTGTATATGAGAATAGAAATTTAATAAGAAATCCTTATGGAAGAATTGGTAAAAATAAAATATAGTGATATAATAAATCTCAAATTATTTAGGAGGTTTATTTATGCAAGAAATAATTAATTATCTATTTGAAAACTTTTTTAATATTTTGTTGGTTATTGGAGGTTTAGGTGCTTATATTGTTTACTTTCGCGAATGTGCAGCAAGAAAACGAGATGCAGCGGCTTTAATAGTTACACAAATTGAAGAGTTGAAAGATAAACTGTTAATAATAAATAATATATCAACAGGTAATTCGGTTAATCAAAAAGCTTTTTATGAAACTATAGATATTATTACTGATAATCAGTGGGAAAAATATAAACATATGTTTATCAATGAAATTGATTCTTATAGTTTTAAAACTATAAATAGTTTTTACGAATCTATTTTGAGTATTAAAGATCAACTTTTATTTGTTAAACAATTACAACATCAACAATATCATAATATTCAAGGTATGTTAGATACAAATTGTAATTCGTTCATTTTGGACGGTATGAATATGTTGATTTCATCACCTTCATTAACTGATTTAAAGAAAATTATAAGTGATAAAGAGGCAGATAAAGATTCTGAAAGCAATCAAAATGGAAATTTTAGTGAATTAGTAGATTATTTGATTAAGGCTAATCCAAATTTTGATATTAATCAATTTTGGAAAATATATAATAGTAAAAAAGAATGGTTAAAAAGTATTGTGAATGAGTCTCCCTATATTCAATATGTTCCTACTCAAGTAGCAGAAACATTAAATAAGGAGATAACGAATATAAATTCAATTGAAATAATTGGTTGCGAAGGATTTAGAAATTTAAAAAAAATAGCAAAAATAAAATAGATTTTTACTTTTATACCGCAAACGGTATGATTGACATTAAAAGAGTATAATTACTAATGGAAACTAAACTCGCGAGGTGGCGAAGGCGCAGAAATAATTTACGCACTTCGTAATGATGATACTCTAGCTAGTATGGCTCTAGAAAACATTGGTGATGCAGGTCAAAAAATGAGAAAAATATATCAGCGAAGACTGCCAGAAAATCCAAGTAAAGATTACTACTATATCATTAGAGAAACGGATCCCATGCAATCATTGTTAGTAGAGTATGGATTTATTGATAATAGCGCAGACCAACAAAAACTAAAGAATAATCTAACAGATTATGTAGAAGGAGTAGTAAAAGCAATTGCAGACTATGGTGGTTATGAATATACACCGCCGGGAATGAGTGGAAGTAATAACACTTACACAGTAGTAAAAGGTGATACTCTTTCGGGTATTGCTAATAAATTTAATACTACAATAAGCGAACTAAAAGAACTAAATCATTTAACTTCCGACCTTATTCAAATTGGTCAAGTGCTATTTATACCAACAACCACAACAACACCAGTATATAGCACATATACAGTAGTAAAAGGCGATACATTATACGGTATAGCCAGTAAATATGATATAAGTGTAGACGAATTAAAAAGCTTAAATAATTTAACCAGCAATACACTCTATATAGGCCAACAATTAAAAGTTCCAGAAAAAGACATAGAAGAAAGTGAAGAATATGAAATTTATACAGTAGTAAAAGGCGATAGCTTATGGTTAATATCTCAAAAATATGATGTTCCGGTAGATGACTTAATAGAGCTGAATAATTTAGAAACCGTAAACTTACAAATAGGGGATAAGTTGAAAATTCCAAAAGCTACATCCAAAAAGACATATATAGTCCAAAAAGGCGACAGCTTATGGTCAATAGCAAAAGATTATAACATCAGTGTAGAAGAACTAAAACTAGCTAATAATTTAACTTCTAATTTATTATCTATCGGGCAACAACTAATTATTCCATAAAAAAATTGCTTATATAAAAGCAATTTTTTATTCTAAGTTAAGCTTTCTATCAAAAGTTTTTACTGCAAGGAAATAATAAGCAACAATAAATAAAACAGAAATAACTAACGAAAGAGCAATGAATCCATTAATTAATCCAAAGTCAAGTACATTACTTCCATCAACGTATTGTTGATAATTAGAATCCATTAACATAAATGGTAACAAAAGAATTGCAGAAATGATTTGAGTTGCATTATATATGACGATTCCATAAATGATGGAATAAAGAACTTTGCTATTATGTTTTTGCCCTAAGGCTATAGATGCGTAAATCATAATTTGATTAAATACCACTCCAATAAAAATAGATAGAAGTAAAAGAATTAAAAAGATAGTGTCAATATGTCCGATAGCTTCCACAAAAGTATGAACAAATTTTGAATCAAACCACAAACCATAAACTCCCACAAATAATAATACAAAAATCATAATTCCAGATATAACTAAATAAATAGTAGAACTAATGGTTTTAGAAAGAATTAAACTATGTTTAGAAACTGGAATAGTGTGCATTAGATATCCTTCATCCTTTACTAAATTTTGATAAAATTTAAGAATGGTAAAAATAAAAGTTACGATAGGAACTGCAATTAGTATTATGACAAATATTGCACTAATAAATCCACTTGGTACAGAAAAAACAGAAAATTTATCAGCTAATATATTAGCAATTCTAGTAAGCAGAGCTAATAAAAGTGAAATTCCATATACTGGAAGTAATACTTTTGATAGAGATTTAAAATCATATTTTAATAGTTTCGTTAGCATTTAAATTCCTCCCTAAACAACTTATCAATCGTTGTTTTTTTCTTTTTACGAATTGTATCTGCATCTTCGTTTAAAACAATCTTACCCTGATTAATAAAAATAACCTGATCTAAAATTTTTTCAATATCTGCAATTAAATGAGTACAAATAATAATAGAAGATCCTTCATTAAAATTAGTAAGAATAGTATCTAAAATATAATCTCTACTAGCAGGATCAACACCACCGATAGGCTCATCCAAAATATATAAGTCTGCTTTTCTACTCATAACCATAACCAGCTGTACTTTTTCTTTTGTACCTTTAGACATATTTTTTAACTTATCATTTTCATTAATTTTTAATTTATTTAATAATTTTAAAGCCTTCTTCTCATCAAAATCTTGATAAAAATCTTTAAAGAACTGAATTAATTCAGATACTTTCATATTCATATTTAAATAGGTTCTCTCTGGTAGATAAGAAATTATCTTTTTACTTTCGATACCAGGTTCTTTTCCTTTAATCAAAATTTCCCCGCTAGAAGGTTGCAACAAATCATTAATAATTTTAATGAGTGTTGTTTTTCCACTACCATTAGGACCTAGCAGTCCATATATTTTTCCTTTTTCAATCTTAAGATTAATGTCAATTAAGGCTTGTTTTGCACCATAATTTTTTGACAAATTTCTAAATTCAATTAATTCCATTATGTAGTTTTCCTTTCTTTTAACAGTTTCATAACTTCATCTTTATCCAACCCTAGTATATTCATATCATTAATAAAGTTATCTATTTTTCGGGTTGCCAACTCTTTTTTTACTTGATGAATGATATTCTCATCTTCTGTAACAAATTTTCCAGACGTTCGTTTTGTATAGATTAATCCATCTTGTTCGAGTTCGGAAAGTGAGCGCTGAATAGTATTAGGGTTTACTCGAATCATAGATGACAATTCTCTAACAGAAGGGAGCTTCTCACCAGATTTAAAGTTTCCCAGGACTATTTCTAATTTGAGCATTTCCACTAGCTGCTTATAAATTGGTTTATCATCATCAAATTCAAATTCCATAAACTCCTCCTTTGTATTAATTGATTAATACAGTTATACAGCTGATTGATAAAAAAGTCAACAAAAAACTGCTATTTTCTAGCAGTTTTGATATAAGGATTCATATGGGTAATTTTAGACTTTAATAAAGTTAATTGTTTAATTTTATTACTAGAGTAACCATCCAATATTACATCGGTCTCAGAAATTACTTTATAATCATCGTTTGACATAGCACGAGCCCCACGATTTTCTAAGAATAAATCTATAACAACAAGATCAAGCCAGCGGAATGCTTTTGCTTTAGCAAATTTAGGATGGTTAGAGTCATTGATAGAAAGCCGCTTTAATCTAGCCGTCTTGGCCAAAGACCAGTCATCTTTGCCTGTATCAACATAAGAATATGGATCTTCAGAGTTAGCAAAAAACGCCATCGTCCAAGAACGAATTAGATTATCATATTCATTCCCTGGTTTTATTCTAGAAATAAAATTAGTCTCAATTTCTTCATCTCCAGTACTTAAGCTAGAAAAAGTAATATTTAAAAGAAGATACTTATTTTCTTCTACTGCATAAATCCTTTTTAAAAGATCGGTATTTGGGACGGAAATTCGCCCAATATAGTAAATTAAACTTTCTTTTAAATAAAATAATTCTTCATCGGATAGCTTATCAAGATCCGGAGTAACATCAAAATAGCAATCTTCTAAAATCTGTTCTAGTCTCTTAGCAATTATTATTTGATCTTCTATCGGTAAAGTGGATATTTTGCCACGAACAAGATCTGTAATTTCATTATTATTTGCTTGGTTTCCAAGCATAGCAATCGTTCGCTCATTACTCGTTAACATAGCTTCCACTAACTGATTGATATCCATAAACTCACCACTTTCTAAAAAAAGTATATCACAAAATAAAAAATAGATAACAAGATTATCTATTTTTAATTAGCTTTTCTTCTAGCATACCAAATACCGAATCCTATACCTGCTACTACCAAAACTATAGCAATCACAACAGCAATGTCAGATGCGTAATTATCTTCTTTTTTTCCATTTACAGACTCAACATAAGTCATAACATCATAACGACTATCAGTATCTTTTTCATATTCTGATTGAATTTTATCAATAATTTCATCGTCATAAGAAGATGTATATCCATCCCATGATTGATTACCAATGATAATGTAAGGTACACCCTGAGGTTCTTCTTTTCTAATATCTGCAACCTCATTCATTAAGTCAACATTATCAGTATCATACCAAGTTTCGTAAGAAACAATATCAAATTGGTCACCTAATTCATCTTCTATACTATCAAAGAATTCTTCAGCTTCGGCACAATGTGGGCATCCATTTCCATAAAAGAAATAAACATTAACAGGATCTTTATCTTTGGCTAAAACAGTACATGGTACTAATAAAATTCCAATTAGCATAACAAATAAAAATTTTAGTTTTTTCATCTTACTTTACCTCCTCTATAACTATAGCATAATTTTATAAATTACACTATGAAAAACAGTAATTACTAATAAAAAAAGAAGAAATTTCATCAGATTTTCACAAATCTATTTATCTTCTTTTTCTGCTAGTTTTCTTAATTTTTCTTCAGCTTCTTCCATAGGAATATATAACTTACACTTACAAATACCATCGCTAATAAATTCATCACAAGGACACAAGGTAGTATCATCAACATTAACTCTACATGGGCAATGCCCATTTTTCTTTTCTAAACCTTCTATAATCGCTGAAACATATTTTTTGTCTGGATTAATTCTATAATTTTTCATAACATCCTCCTATCCATATTATATATCAGAACAATTAAAGTTTGGTATAAAACTTTCACTTTGTGTTTCACCTTCCTGTATAAATGCATATTCTACACCCAAATTCAAAGCAAAATCAATAACATCCTGATATTCCTCATCACTAACTTTAGAGTTAAGATTTGGAAACTGCACAAAGTGTTTCAATGGAGTATACTGATTCATTATACTAATAATAATAGCATCTTTATAAGTATTATATAAATACTGTACTAGCTTCTTAGCATCATCACCATGACCGGGTAGGATAAGAATACGAACAATAACCCCACGAACCATCAAGTCATCTTTTATAACAAATTGTCCAACTTGCTTTATCATTTCATCAATAGCCAAAGTTGCATAATGAAAATAATCTTTAACATGAGAGTACTGGCAAGCTAGAGTATCATCAAAATATTTTAAATCCGCCAAATAGACATCAACGATACCATCTAACATACGAATAGTGGAAACATTTTCATAGCTACTTGTATTATAAACAATAGGAATTTTCAACTCTTTACCTTTGATTTTTTGAATTGAAGATACGATTTGAGGAACATAATGAGTGGGAGTGACTAAATTAATATTATTGGCCCCTTGTTTTTGCAAATCTAAACATAATTCTTGGAATCGCTCTTCAGATATCTCCTTGCCATAACCTCCGGTACTAATCTTATAATTCTGACAAAAGATACATTTTAAATTGCAATAGGAGAAAAAAATAGTACCACTACCCGTTTCCCCTGAAATAATGGGCTCTTCCCACATGTGCAACCCATAATGAGCAACTTTCATCTTTTCCCCCGCTCCACATACACCGGTAGTATGATAACGGTTAATTTTACAATTTCTAGGACATAAAGTGCATGATTCCAATTCATTCATAAAAACACCTCGATTACTATAATAGCATAAAGATATTGAAATTTGATGGTAAAATGTTATAATAAACATCAACAATAAAGGAAAAATGCATATGGAAAAAAATTTTTATACACAATTGGAAGAAAAAGTACAACAGAATCTAAAAAAAATAAAACAAACAGACCCCTTCTTGTATAAGGAGATGAGAATCATTTATGAGATGCTAAAAGATGCAGAATATCCGACTTCTAAAGGATTAGTCCAAGGACCGTTAGCGAGAGTAACTGAAGAACAAGCTATTGCATTAGTGGCAGAATTCTTAGAAAAATGTAACCCAAGATATAAAGATAATTTATTAAAAGATTATTCAAATGGGAAGATAATCTTTAATCCAGAAGAAAAAAGTATTATGAAATGGGACGTTAAATCCCTAGAATATGATATAAATATTGAAAAAACAGACACTATCACAATGGCCTACGATTTAGTTCATGAATATTTTCATACTTTGAATTTAAACATATATGTTGTAAGAGCGGCACTAACAGAAACAGTTTCTATTATAGCGGAACTTATGTTTTTAGAATTTCTAAAAACAAAAGGTTATAGCGATTATGACTTAAATATTGTAAATCAAAAAAGAAGAAGTTATTATAACAATAACTTACATCTATTAAAATTGGTATTACCATTATACTTAGATAAAAAAGAAAAGAATACAATTGCTGAAGAAACATATAGAAATCTTCCAGAACTGGTTGGCGTATCTCAACAAAATATAAATCTAAATTTAGAACATATATTGAATTCAAAAGAACTAGCCTTAGATGCATATAAATATGTAATTGGTTATCTGCAGGCCAGAATGGTTCTGTATAAAGGACTTGATTGCCATGGTTTAGAAGCATTAAACGAAAATCTAAAAAATGCTAACTTTAAAGAATTTGAAGAAAGGCTAATAGGTGATGATTTAGTAGAAACAATACATACCTATGCAAAGAAAGATGATTTTTCCTATCAACCAATCCAGTTAGTAAAAAAGTAAAGCATAAATAAAAACCTCATAACATACACTTTGTTAGGAGGCTTTTATGTTAAATGGACTAACGAATAAAGAAGTAATCGAACAAAGAAAAGAATATGGTAGTAATGAAATCACTAGAGCAAAACAAAAAGGAATAGGAAAATTATTTTTAGAGTCATTAGGAGATCCAATTATTAAAATATTACTAATTGCCTTAGGAATAAAAACAATGTTTCTGTTTCATGAATTTGATTGGTTTGAAACATTAGGAATTGTGATTGCTATTATGATAGCTTCTTTAATTTCAACTATTTCTGAATATGGCAGTGAAGAAGCATTTAAGAAACTCCAGCAAGAATCTTCTAAATTAAAATGCAAAGTAAAAAGAGATGGTAGTGTAAAAGAAATACCAATGGATGATATCGTAGTAAAAGATTTAGTTTTGCTACAAACCGGAGATAAAATTCCTGCAGATGGTATTATAAGAGAAGGTTCAGTACTAGTAGATGAATCAAGTATGAATGGAGAAGCAAAAGAAACAGAAAAAACAATTGGAGACAAACTGTTTAGAGGAACAGTAATATATGCAGAAGAAGCATATATGGAAGTAACAGAAGTAGGCAATCAAACCTTCTATGGGAAAATGAGTCAAGAACTTCAAGAGACAGCAGGAGATAGCCCTTTAAAAATTAGATTAAGAGAATTAGCGAAGTTTATTAGTAAAATAGGATATATAAGTGCGGTATTAGTAGCCCTTTCTTATCTATTTACAGAAATAGTCATAGCCAATTCTTTTAATTTGGAACAAATTATGGATACTATAACAAATTTTCCCAAAATGATGAATATATTAATTTATGCATTAACACTAAGTGTAACAATTATAGTAGTAGCGGTTCCAGAAGGGCTACCCATGATGATTACTTTAGTACTTTCTTCAAACATGAAAAGAATGCTAAAGAGCCATGTTTTAGTAAGAAAAATGGTAGGAATTGAAACCGCTGGAAGTCTAAACATTTTGTTTACTGACAAAACGGGAACATTAACAAAAGGAAAATTAAAAGTAATTAGTTTTATAGATGGAAATGGAACAGAATATAAAACAGAAAAAGAATTGCTAAAACATAAATTTCTCCACGAACATGTAAAAAATAATTGTTTATATAATAATAGTAGTAATTTTGATGATAATCATGTACCTATCGGAGGAAACATTACAGATAGAGCAGTATTAGAATTTATTAAATCTGATAGTAATAAAAAATATAAAAAAATAAAAATCATTCCCTTCGATAGTAAAAACAAATTTTCTGGAGCAGTAATAGACATAGGTAAAAAAGTTAATTATATCAAAGGCGCTCCCGAAAAGCTTCTACCTTTATGTAAAACTTATATAAAAGAAAATGGTCAAAAGGAAATAATATCTAATAAAGAGAAAATAGCATACGAAATAAAGAAAAAAACAGAACAAGGAATACGAGCAATTTTACTTGCCTATAATGATAATTACATGCCTGAAAGACTAGAAAGACTAACGCTAATTGGCCTCATGTATATAAAGGACGAAGTCAGAGAAGAAGCCAAAGAAGGAATTGAACTGGTCCATAAATCCGGTATTCAAACAGTAATGATTACAGGTGATAATAAAGATACAGCGATAAATATAAGCAAAGAAATTGGGTTAATAAGTGATAAGGAAGATATTATTTTAAC
The DNA here is from genome assembly GCA_900554305.1 of uncultured Mycoplasmatota bacterium. GTDB lineage: Bacteria > Bacillota_I > Bacilli_A > RF39 > UBA660 > Faecimonas > Faecimonas intestinavium. The sequence continues at coordinate 11,016 of USGV01000010.1, forward strand.
GAGTGATGAGCTAAAAGAACTTTCAGATGATAAAGTGAAAGAAATTTTACCTAGATTAAAGGTAGTGGCTAGAAGTATGCCACAGGATAAGAGTAGATTGGTACGTTTAGCCGAAGAAAAAAATTTAGTAGTCGGAATGACCGGCGATGGAGTAAATGATGCTCCTGCATTAAAAAAAGCTGATGTTGGCTTTGCGATGGGAAGCGGAACAGAGGTTGCAAAAGAAGCAAGTGACATTGTTATATTAGATAATAATTTTTTATCCATAGCAAATGCTATTTCTTATGGTCGTACAATATTTAAAAGTATTAGAAAGTTCATTATTTTTCAGTTAACAATTAATTTATGTGCAGTAAGTTTATCTATCGTTGGGCCGTTTATAGGAATAGAAACCCCTGTAACAGTCATTCAAATGCTATGGATTAACATGATTATGGATACTTTAGCAGGCATTGCCTTTTCTTACGAACCACCATTGAAATCATATATGCAAGAAACCCCAAAGGCTAAAAATGAAAAAATAATGAATTCTTATATGTATAGTGAAATAGTTTTTACAGGGATTTATTCGGCGCTACTTTGTCTTTTCTTTTTGAAAAGTCCAACAATAAGAATGTTATATAGAACTGACCCTTCAAATAAATACATCATGACAGCATTTTTTGCATTATTTATATTTATGGGAATATTTAACTGCTTTAATGCTAGAACACCACGATTAAATTTACTAGCAGACTTAAACAAAAATAAAGTATTTATCTTAATTATTTTATTTATTATTCTAGTACAGCTTTATTTAATATACTATGGTGGAAATTTATTTAGAGCATATGGTTTATCATCAAAAGAATTAATAATTACAATTTTGTTAGCTTCAACCGTAATACCAGTGGATTGGTTACGGAAACTAGCAACGAAACGAAACAAAACAATTTAAAAGGAGAATTTATGAATAGAATAGATAAAAAATTTCAAGAATTAGTAGTAGAAATAACAAGAAAGTCTAAAGAGGAAATTTACAATCAAATAAAAGAAACATATACAATGAGTCCAATAGAAGTAAAAACGGCATTAGAAAATTATTTTAAAACTTTTGCTTACTGGGGAAAATTAGAAGAATATAGAGGAGAGTATGAATCTTTATATTTGAGAGCAACTTCCCTAAAAGATCATATAGAAGACTATGTTTGGTTGTATAACAAATTAACAGATTATCGTTCTAAAAAATTACTTTTTGCAATATTAAACAATTGGTATTATTTTGATACAAGAGAAACTAGTATATCTTTAGAAAGGAACTATGATCAATACTGGGATTTAGATATTATAAAACCAACAAGTGAAGAAGTAATAGTAGATGTGGGTGCATATACAGGCGATAGTATACTTACGTATATCAAAAATTATGGTATAGACAATTATAAAAAAATTTATGCTTATGAAATAACTCCAGAAAGTATAGAATTAATAAGAAACAATACAAGATATTACCCAAATATTGAAATTAGAAAAAAAGCGGTAGTAGACTTCCCTAAAAAAGTATACATGCATATAAATGAAGAAGGATCATCGGCAAACCAGATATCTGAAGAAGGAGAAGAAATACTAGAAGGAATAAGTATTGATAATGATATAGAGGAACAAGTTTCTATGATAAAAATGGATATCGAAGGTGGAGAAACCAAAGCCTTACTTGGCTGCAGTAATCATATAAAAATGGAGACACCCAAGCTATTGATTTCAGTTTATCATAACTATGAAGATTTATGGAAAATTCCTAGGATGATAGATGATATGAATAGTAATTATGAATTCTATCTTCGATGTTATGGAACAGAATTGTTTCCAACAGAGATTATTCTTTATGCAATAAAAAAAGAAGCATGATATAAGCCCTTCTTGTGGAATGAATGAAATTTATGATCAAAAATTCACCGCTTCCTTAGTAAAGAGAGACGGAGTCACAGCAGAACTGTTAAGAAAAAATGGAATTCAGGTAGTTTCTTCAGATGAATATTTATAAAAAGAAAAAAGTGGTTATTACTCACAAGTAAAACCACTTTTTTCAGCTTGTTCTTTAACGCTGTCATAAGTACCTTCAGCATCAGCAAGACCATCTAAATTATAATCAGATAAATCTTCATCTTTAGCTTTTGCTACATCAACATCAATTGTTATTGTATAAATATGGTCACTTTCATTGTTATCTTTAGTCAATTCAATTCCTTCTTTATTAGAATCAGGAAATTGTTCAGCTAATGTGTCAGTAAAAAGATCCCAGTTGTTTTTTATTGTATCATTAGTTGCTTCACTCGCTACAATAAGCTTAAGATTAGAAACCTTATCACCGTTGAAAGTAACTTCAACTGTTTGATCCATACTTAACCCAGCTTGCTTTTGATTAGTAGAACAAGTAAGCACTTTTTCACTACCACATCCTGCCAAAAGTAAGCAAGAAGCAAAAGCAAAAGTTATACCCAATATTTTTAATTTCTTCACGTCAATACTCCTTTCTACTTTTAATATACTGTAATAGAAGAAAAAAGTAAAGTTTTATATAATTTTTCTGTCTAAAAATAATAATTAATTTTCCAAAGAAATCTTTTCTAAGTCGAAATAAAAACCGTATTCTAAATAAGCTTCATCGCCAACCTTTGCCATTTTTTCTTCTACTTTTAGTCCACCCAATCCTTCGTAAAAAGATATAGCACTCTTATTATCAGAAAAACACCAAACAATCATATTGTGCTTGCCTAGAGAATAGAGTTCTTTAGCCGTAGAAATTAACAAATTAGAGCCGATTCCTCTTCCGGCTTCTTTTTTCTTTACGTATAAACTAACAAGTTCAGAATCGTATTTTTTATCTTTATCTTCTGGCATAAAACAAGAGTACCCTAAAACTTCATCTCCTCGTACCGCAACAAAAACCAAATCTTTATATTCATCAAAACTACTTAAGTATCTTTGTGTTTGAGAGTCATAGTCGAGAGAGTTTAAATATTTAGAGGCCACTATTTTGTCGTAGGCAGTTCTCCATCCATCGATTTTAATATGAGCCATCTGTTCTTGATCTTTCTCTAAGTTTTTACGGATAATATAATCTTCGCCAGGCTCTAATAAATGAAGCGATTGATTCATTTGAGAAAGTGCAGAGATAATTAAATTATCTTCAATAGCAAAAGTAACCCTACCAACTAATTCATTTGGATACGGCCAACTAATAGATTGACCCACTAAGAAACGAGTACGATAAGTTCGGTAAAAGAAAGTAAGTAAATCTCGCTCAGTATTAATAACCATATTCTTATATTTCATACCACGAACTTTTGTAAAATCTAAAATGGCAAAAAATCCAGATTCAGGTTCTAAATTATCAGGAAACTTTGTATAAGGAAGTCCTTCTAAAGCTTGCTCTAACAACACTGGATCACTAATTTGATTACTAATTTTTTCTTGGATTTTCTTCTTCGCAGAAATATCTTTAATGGAATCAATTCCTTCTACTAAAGCCTTTAATAACTGGTACTTCTTCTGATAAATTATTCTTAATTTAGAAAAATAGTCTTGATAAATAGCATCGCGCTCAGGACGCACATTAAAAGCACCAGCAAGAGCTCGTCCAACAATATCAGGAGCAGAATCCATACCTTGGAAGATACGATTAATTAGTTCTCGAATAATCACTTCGTCGGCAACTACAAAGCCGGCCCTAAGACTTGCCATACCATAACTTTTAGAAAGCCCGAACAAAGAAATTGTATTTCTAAACATCCCTGGAATAGTAGCAATAGGTTTAGCGAGATTATCTGCATCAAAAGTCAAATCTCGATATACCAAGTCATCGATAATAAACACTCCGCGCTTTAAACAAACTTCCCCAATTTCTTTTAATAAACCTTCATTCTTTTCTCCCATAACTTTACCAGTAGGGTTATTAGGATTAGCATTAACAAAAGCTACAACTCTAGGAATATAACCTTTACGACGATTATAAACTTTTTGTAAACTTTCGTTAATTTCATCAATTTTATTTGCCAGCTTTTCCGGATTTACAAGAAAGTGGTCTTCTTTAGATAAAGGCAAAATTTCTACTTCAGCACCAGCACGCTCAGCACGTATAGTAAATAACCCATAATTAGGGCCTGTAACCAAAACAACATCTCCAGGTTTAGAAATAATACTAACTACCATATTAAAAGCAATAGAAGTAGATGGCAAAAAAGTAATATTATGGACACATAAACCCTTATCATCAATATCAGAATAATTATAAGGCGTAGTATTAATAAAACCTTCTTTTTCTATATAATCAAGTAGTACTTTTCTAATTTCATCAGACCCTTCAGTGTATGGATATTTATACATATAAGAGTCAAGAGCTTTTTTCATTTCATCGATAGCCATAGGAAAAGGTGGGTATTTAGTAGGATTACCACTACCCAAATCAATATCAGGAATCGTAGTGATATCATCATCCCTAACTTCGAATCCATAATATTCAATAGCATCTGCTATTTCTTGAACAGTTGGATTAAAAGAATCTCCATCGTATCTACCTCCGACTTCTGGAAGCCCAAAACGTCTTTCTCCTAAGCTTGGATTTTGCTGCAACAAGCGATCAATTGCACTAGATTTAATAATCATAAATTACCTCCTAATAATTTTAGCGTTCTAAAATGTGTTCCAAAGATACTTCTAAGATAGATTTAATATGGTCATCATCTAAAGAATAATAAATATTTTTTCCATCTCTTCTAATTTTTACCAATTTAGCATTTCGCAAGGACTTTAACTGATGAGAAACAGCTGAAATGGACATATTAAGTAAATAAGCCAAATCACTAACACAAAGTTCTCCATATTCCAACACCATTAATAGTTGAAGTCTTGTGCTATCTCCCATAATCTTAAAAAAGTCAGATAAATCGGTAATAGTATTATAAGAATCTAATTTTTGTTTGATTTCATTTACTAAATTTACATCATGGATTGTTATATCTGCATTATTTTCCAAGAATATCACCTCAAATTTATTATAAGTCAAGAAAAAAAATTAATCAAACAATTAAAAAAACATTGACATTTGAATACATATTCAAATATAATAATAGTAACAATTGAATAATTATTCAAATGAAAGAGAGGTATTATGAAAAAAGTTTTTAAATTAGAAAATTTAGATTGTGCAGCTTGTGCTTCAAAAATGGAAGAAGCTATCCAAAAAATTGAAGGTGTAGAAAGTGTCTCTGTCAATTTTATGACTCAAAAGATGAAAGTAGAAGTAACTGATCAAAACTATGATACAATTATGACGGAAATAAAAAAAGTATGTAAAAAAATAGAACCAGATTGTACCATACTAGATAAATAGGTGAGAATATGACAAAAAAAGAGAAAAAAGAACTAGTAAAAATTATTATAACTATAATACTTTTAATATTAATTAGAGTATTACCGGTAATAGACGTAGTAAAGTTAATATTATATATAGTTGCATACTTAATTGTCGGATATCAAGTAGTATTAAAAGCAATAAAAAACATTTTCTCTGGGCAAGTATTTGATGAAAATTTTTTGATGAGTTTAGCAACAATAGGAGCCTTTGCGACAGGGGAATATCTAGAGGCAGTGTTAGTAATGCTACTATATCAAATTGGAGAATTATTTCAGTCTTACGCCGTTGGCAAGTCAAGAAAATCAATTACAGAGTTAATGGATATTAGGCCAGATTACGCCAATATTGAACAGAATGGAAAATTGGTAAAAGTAGATCCGGAAGAAATATCTGTAGGAGATAAAATAATAGTAAAACCCGGAGAAAAAATACCGCTAGATGGAATAGTAGAAGATGGAGAGTCAATGCTAGATACGAGTGCATTAACAGGAGAATCAGTCCCAAGAAAAGTACATAAAGAGGATGTTGTATTAAGTGGGTGTATTAATAAGAATGGTATCTTAACAATCAAAGTAACTAAGGAGTTCGAAGAGTCTACGGCTTCAAAAATTCTAGATTTAGTAGAAAATGCCAGTAATAAAAAAGCACGTGCCGAAAACTTTATTACAAAATTTGCCAAATACTATACTCCAATTGTAGTAATATTAGCACTATGTTTAGCATTCATTCCCCCATTATTTATAAAAGACTTAACAGTTTTAGAGTGCGTAAAAAGAGCAATGACATTTTTAGTGATTTCTTGTCCTTGTGCATTAGTAATATCAGTACCACTAGGATTTTTTGGTGGAATTGGCGGAGCATCACGCCAAGGAATATTAATTAAAGGAAGTAATTATTTAGAGACACTATCGAACACCAAAGTAGTAGTGTTTGATAAGACAGGTACGTTAACAGAAGGAAAATTCCAAGTAGTAGAAGTAGTTTCTAAAAATAAGAATCAAATGCTAGAAATAGCTGCTTTAGCAGAGGCTTATTCATCACATCCTATTGCTTTAGCAATCAGAGAAAAATATAAACGTGAACTTAATAAATCTAGAATAAAAGATATAAAAGAATTAGCGGGCCTAGGAATAAGTGCAAAGATAGATAATAAAAAAGTATATGTAGGAAATGAAAAATTAATGCAAGATCATAAAATAAAATATAAAAAAGCATTAGAGCTGGGAACAATTGTTTATATAGCAGTAGAAAATGAGTTTTTAGGATATATTGTTATTTCTGACAAAGTAAAAGAAAATGCTAAAGAGGTAATTTCAAATTTAAAAGAAAAAAATCATATAAAAAAGTTAGTTATGCTTACAGGAGATAAAAAAGAAATTGCTGAGAGTATAGCCAGTACTTTAGGTCTAGACAAGGCATATTCTGAGTTGCTTCCTAAAGATAAAGTAGATAAATTAGAAATGATTTTAAAAGAGCAAAATGAAAAAGAAAAGGTTGCTTTTGTAGGAGATGGAATTAATGATGCTCCCGTACTAACAAGAGCGGATATTGGTATCGCCATGGGAGCCTTAGGAAGTGATGCTGCAATTGAAGCGGCAGATGTAGTAATCATGGATGACGATATTTCTAAAATAAGTACAGCTATTAAGTTATCACAAAGAACAATTCGTATTGTAAAACAAAATATTTACTTTGCGATAGGTATTAAAATTTTCTTCTTACTTCTTGGAGCTTTAGGAGTAGCTAACATGATGGAAGCAGTATTTGCCGATGTAGGTGTATCAGTGATAGCCATACTAAATTCTATGAGAGCATTAAAAATTGCTAAAGAAAAGAGATGATAATCATCTCTTTTTTAATATGATATTAGATATAAAACGTGGATAGATTCTAAACAAATTAATAAAAACACTTTCCCACCATAAATCGTTAATAACATCTTCTCGGGAAGAGAAAAAATCATGACGTAATAAAAATCTTTGCCTAATACTAAGACATTTTAAAAGCGGTAAATCCTTTTCTTGTAATGTAGTGTATCCTCTAGCGGCCCCAACACAATAAAACATCTTACAAGTAAAGTTACTAGTAGTACAACCAGTAGGACTAGAATATTTACACATTCTACAGCAACCATTTTTATATTTCATTTTTCTACGTTGAACAATGCATCTATCATGTTCAAAACGACAAATGTTTTTATCTTGATAATAAGTATCAACTTGCTTACATAAAGTATCATAAATATAGGTAACACGTTGTTTTCTCTTTTTAATATTTAAAGAAGAGATAATAGTATCAATTGGAATAAGAGAGTTCTTATTAGAAAAGTGAATAAAACGACAGAAAAAGGAGCGATAAATAAAAAGTCTTCGCTCAAGCTTTTTCAAATCTTGAATAGATTGAATAGAAATAGTAATTTCCATAAACTCACCCTAAAATTATTATAAAAAAAGAAATGTAGGTTGTAAATGAAACAAAGTAATAAAAATATAAAGTAAAAAGAAAAAAACACCAATTTGCCAAAAATAAAAAAAGAACTAAAATAAAGTTTATGCACATTGGAAAATATATTTTAGATGATAATCAAACTAATATTGCTAAAGATGATAGTAAATACTTATTAGTAACTGCAGGTGCAGGAAGTGGCAAAACATTAACAATATTAGGCAAAATAAATTACTTAGTAAACCAAAAAGGGTTAAAAGAAGAGGAATTATTATGCATCTCCTTTACCAAAGCATCAGCAGATAGTCTGAAAGAAAAGATAAAAAAAGATTTAAATTTAAACGTACCAACTTATACATTTCATAAATTGTCACTAGAGATAATTAAAAAGTTAAAAGCTTCATATGAGATTGCGGAAGAAGATTTGCTAGAAGATATAATTAATGAGTTTTTTTACATGGATATATATAACTCAAAGTATTTAATGAAGTTAGTATGTAAATATTTTAAAAAGAATCTGGCAAATGTAAAACAAGAATATAAAACTATAATAGAAGATCAAAAAGAAGAATTAGAAAGTCTAAAAAAAGTATGCAGTACATTTATTAAGTTAATGAAATGTAATAATTATGAGTTAAAGGATTTCTTAGTTTTTTTATCTAGAATAAAAAGAACCATATTCTATACTACATACAAAAAAGAAAAAGCACTTTTGACAATAATTTTAAATATTTATTTAAAGTACAATAGATATTTAACAGAAAATAAAGAAATTGACTTTGATGATATGATTATACTCGCAACGAAACTAGTAAAAGAAGAAAAACTAACATGGCCTATAAAATATATTATTATCGATGAGTATCAAGATACATCACAAATTAGATTTTTACTAATAAAAGAAATGATTAATAAAATTAATGCAAGATTAATGGTAGTAGGAGATGACTTTCAATCAATCTATAAATTTACAGGATGTGATGTTTCACTGTTTTTAAACTTTCCAAATTATTTTCCTAATGCTAAAATAAGAAAGTTAGAGAAGACTTATCGTAATAGTAATGAATTAATAAAAATAGCTGGAAGATTTATCATGAAAAATAAAAATCAGATAGAAAAGGAATTATCTTCAGATAAACATCTAAAAAAGCCAATTAAAATTTTAAAGTATATAAATATTAGAAAAATTTTTCTAGAATTAATAAAAGAACTATCGAAAAATAAAGACCAGAAAATATTAATATTAGGAAGAAATAATAAAGATATTTATTTGTTAATTAGTGAAACTATAAAAATAAATAGTCAAAAAAAGATTATAGTAAAAGGATTTGAATATTTAGACATTACATATATGACAGTTCATAAATCAAAAGGGTTAGAGAGTGACAACGTAATTATCATTAATCTTGAAAATAAAACAACCGGATTTCCAAGTAAAATAAAAGATGAAAGAATTACTCGCTTAGTAACAAAAACAAAAGATACATATCCTTATAGTGAAGAAAGAAGATTGTTCTATGTTGCGTTAACTAGAACGAAGAACAAAGTATTTTTATTAGTTCCACAAAAAAGCCCTTCTATTTTTATAGAAGAGCTAGAATATATAATTAATCATTTAGAAAAAGAAACTAAATTTTTTAAATCGCCAGGAGCACTTAATAAGAAATCATAAGTAATAGTATCATCATAATTATCCCAACTAGCATAGGCAAATAAAACACCAGCAGATTTTGCTGCAAGCATATCAACCTTGCTATCACCAACATATACAGTCTCTTTAGGATCTAACTGAAATCTTTCCAAAATAGTAAGGATAGATTCAGGATTGGGCTTGGGCTGCTTTACTAAATCAGAAGTAATAACACTACTAAAAATAGGTAAAATATTCATAAGATCACTAATTTCTTCCAATTCTTCATAAGTCCTAGAAGTAACAATTCCTAAAAATTTATTTTGTTCAGACAAAAATGTAAGCATTTCAGGAATATCAGGAAACATAACGACAGGTTGTTTTTTCAATAATTCTCCCCAATAATGATTAACTTTCTTTAAAGTATCTTGATCATGAATATCAAGCGATTGAAAAAACTCATCTGTAGTAAGAACTGTTAATTGGTTCATAACTTCATCACTATAACGTTTCCCTGTAGCAAGGTAAAGTGCTTCATTTAAAGTTGAAAGCTCAGGACCGTAACTATCTACTAATGTTCGGTCTACATCAAAAATAATATTTTTCATAAACACAACCATCCATTAACTCTAATTTAATTTATCACTAACTTCATCGTCTGTATTTGTATCATCGGTAGTAGAATCAGAATCATCGTCAACAATAGGAGATGATGATTCACTTTGATTATTAGAAACAGATACAGTTAAAGTTATACTTTCTGTATTATCAATTACTTTTCCAGCACGAACGCTTTGATCTAGAACAATATTTGTATCTTCATCAGATTCTTCATAGACAACTTGATAAAAAATACCAACTTGATTTAAAGTATCAGCTGCTTCTTCCAAAGTTAGACCACGAACATCTGGAACTTTAACACGAGTATCTAAGACACCAACAGTTAATGTGATAACTGCATTTTCATGAGTTTTACTACCAGCACGCTTACTTTGCTTAATAACACTGCCAACTTCTTCTTCATCAGTAGTAAATTCTGTCTTTTGTTGATAACTTAATTTTGCCTCACTTAAAATAGCCGTTGCCTCTTCATAAGAATACCCAACAACATTTGGCACTTCGATATTATTTTCTTGATAATAATGATAAGCAAATACACCAAGAGCACCAGCCAAAGCAATTACGATAAGTAATAAAATAAATACTAAAAACTTAGAAAAGAAACTAGATTTCTGCTTATCTTTAGGTGCCTTTTCCTTCTGCACTTTAGTTTTATACTTAGTTTTAGTTTTAACCTTTTTCTGTTTTTTTACTTTTTCCTTACTCTGCTTATTTTTATCTTTATTTTTATCTTTATTTTTATCTTTTTCCTCTTCAAAAAGTGGATTAGCACACTTTTTACAATAAAGAGCATCTTCTTCATTTTCTGTATGGCAAACAGGACATATTTTCATAGTACCACCTCATCTTGTATTATACATCAATAGAACTTTCTTTGAAATAACAAAAAATATGATAAAATAAAAATATCAGTAAAAAGAGGAAAAATATATGGAAAATGAAAATCTAACATTAAGAGAAAAAGAAACTATGATAGAAGTAATAAAAAAAGGGGAATTTGCAGAACTGGAAAGCATGTCATATTTTTCTTCTGCTAAAATAAAAGCAAAAACTGCAGCCAGATTAGCGGAAGTTTTAAGTTATCACTTCGACGAAGATAATGAAAATAATCAAGAAAGATTATATTATTGTTTGGATAAGATAATGGATGGAGTGGCAAAGCAAAGATTCATCAAAGACAAGAGGTATTTTCGCTTCAGAAGTTTAAACCAAATAAACGATTATTTACTAAAAGAATTTGAAAAAATTGATGAATATAACCAGGAATATTATTTTAAGAAAATATCTAGCATGATTAGTCAAAAGATAAGTGATGAAAACTATTATAATATTTGTCTAGAAAAAATAAAAAGATTTTATGATTACTACCATAATCAGAACACTCTTCCTAGAGAATTGACTACTAATTTTTATAATCAAATATTAAATAAGCAAGAGGAAACATATGTTAAGAAGTCAAAAACAGGCATGATTAAAAAATTAGCCAGAACTCTACCTTATACATCAAAAAAAGAAAGGGGGAGAATAATCGGGGCTAAACTAAAGAAAATAGATTCTTTATTAGCAAATAGAAATTATCAAGAATTAGGAATAACAGAAACTGAATTAAAACAATTATTAGAAAATTACGATGATGACATTAATAAAGTAAGAAAAATAAGGAAAGAGCATTTCTGTTTAACAAAAGAACAATTAAATAGAATAAATGAACAATTTATCATTGGCAGATTAACAGAAGATACCTTAGCAGCAATTCTACCTGATATCAGCGATGAAGTAAGAACAATAATTTTAAATAAATATACTCTGATAAAAACACAGTTTCTAAATAATGTCTCAGTAACAGAACAAGAACTTCCTAAGTTGGATTTGGGTTATCATTATAACAATTTTAAAATTGGAACGATGAGAGATGCTTATGAAAATGTAATTAATATCATAACAACTATATCTGAAGAAGAAGCACAAGATATTTTGTTCAATAAAGAGATTCCGAAAGAGATATTGGAACTGTTACCTCTAGTAGGACATATAGATGGCTTTAATACAGAAGAAATGATAGTGCTTCTACGAAATTATCCTATGGTATTGAATCATATGAGAAAAGAGTCATTAACCCAAAATATCACATTAAACTCTGCACTATCACATTTTTTCGACTTTTTGACAATAGCAGAAGCTTACAACAGTGCAGATGATATAACTATAAGTGTTTTAGGAAAGAATATAGTAGAACAAATCAGATTTTCAGATAAGCAAACAAGTAAAAATCCATTAGATTATCTAAATGTTTATGAAGGGATGCTAACAAGAGAATACACATTTATTCCAAGAGTAGAAGGAGAGTTTGGAGATTATCATTATGAATCTGCAAATGATGCCGATAGGGAAAGATTACTAATAGGGAAAAAATGTAATTTTAGCTGTATAGGTCCCGGAGGTGCAGGAGAAAAAGCATATTACCAAGCATTAACTGGTCACAATGCAGATGTAATTATAATAACAGATAAAAATACAAATGAGTTTATTGCACGAAGTATTTGTTTTAGGAAAGGAAATTATGTAGTGTTAGCACCTATCCAAGGAATAAGAGGAATTGAAGAATCCTTATATCAACCAAAATTTGTATCAGGGATAGGGAAACAAATGATAAAACAATCATTAGAAAGTAAAGACACATTAGAATATGTCTTTCTTAGCCCCGACGGTAGATTTTTAGATGATTATTTTCCGATAATAGAAGACAGTTATTTAATAGACCCTTTTCCTCATGCGGATTTAGATGAAATAGCTTATCTAATAGCTAGTACAAAAGATCCAGAAGATGTAGAAATAGATTCCACTATACCTATGCCGGTAATATATAAGACAAAAAGAGAGTCAGTAAGAGGAAAAGATGAGGCTTCCAATGAGAATCTAACCAGGTTAAAAGCTTTAGATATCCTTTTAACAGAAGATAGTGAGATTCGTGAAGAAAAAGAGCGAAACTTTGAGCCAGTAAATAAAGAAAATTATGATGATGTATATATGGGACAAGATTGGTATATTGCGATAAAAAAAGGAAAAATCGTAGAAGAAGTAGTTTTGCCAACAGAACAAGAAGCTCAAATCAAAGAAATTGCTACATTAAAAGAACAGCTCACTTCATTGAATATGTTGGAAGAAATTACAGAAAATGTTACATTAAGCAGTAATAGAGGTGGTAAAAAATGAAAAAGACCGGAAAAATAACAAGCTTTGACGGACGCCATGGATTAATCAATGACAAATCAGAAGAGTTTGATTTTCATATCTCTGATTTTAGTACGCCAGAGCCAGCAGAGTGTGTCCAGTTAGGGGATCTTGTGGAATTTAGAGCAGAATACCGAGAATTGAATGTAAAAAGAGCAAAAAATATAAAAGTATTACAGAAAAAGCCAACATCTAGAACAGTTCTCTTTACAAACAATAAGACAAACAGATAAACTGTTTGTTTTTTATAAAATCAAAAGAAAAGTATAACTAAATTGTAAAAGTGTGATAAAATAGAATAAAATAGGAGGGGTGGCTATGAACGAAACACAGGAAATGATAGAAAATCTAATGGAACGAGCAAAAATAGCCCAAGAAGAATATAGTAAATTAACGCAAGAAGATGTAGATCGTATTGTAAAACAGATGGCAATGGCAGTTCAAGAAAACCATATGATGCTAGCGAGAATGGCAGTAGATGAAACAAAAAGAGGGATTTATGAAGACAAAATAACAAAAAATATCTTTGCCTCAGAATATATATATCACAGTATTAAACATAATAAGACTGTTGGTATTATCAATGATAATGAAGAAGAAGGTTATATGGAGATTGCAGAACCAATCGGTATTATTGCCGGTGTAACTCCTGTAACAAATCCAACTTCAACAACTTGCTTTAAATCATTAATTGCTGCTAAAACTAGAAATGTAATAGTATTTGGTTTTCACCCATCAGCTCAAAACTGTAGTGTAAGAACAGCTCAGATTTTACTAGAAGCAGCAGTCAAAGCAGGAGCTCCAAAGGATTGTATTTTATGGATTGATAAACCTTCTATCGATGCTACAAAAACATTGATGAATCATCCAGACGTTAGTTTAATTCTTGCTACTGGTGGAAAAGGAATGGTAAAGAGTGCATATTCCTGTGGAAAACCAGCACTGGGAGTAGGTCCAGGAAACGTACCTTGCTATATTCATAAAGATGCAAAATTAAAAACAAGTGTAAATGATTTAGTAATGTCGAAATCATTTGATAACGGAATGATTTGTGCAAGTGAACAAGCAGTAATCGTAGATAAAGAAATAAGTAAAGATTTTGAAATATTAATGAAAGAAGCAGGATGCTACTTTGTTAATGAAGAAGAAAAACAAATGCTACAAAACTATATGTTTACTTTAAAAGACGATGGATATGATTTAAATTCAGAAGTGGTAGGAAAAGACCCTTGTGATATTGCTGATAAAGCAGGATTTTTAATTCCGCTAGAAACAAAAGTAATTGTAGTTAGAGAACAGGGGGTAGGTAAAGACTGTCCGTTCTCAAAAGAAAAACTAAGTCCAATTTTAACTTATTACATTGTAAATAATGAGGACGAAGGAGTAGAATTAAGTGAAAAACTAGTAGAGTTTGGAGGATTAGGACACTCTGCGGTAATTCATACAGAAAATGAAGATACAATAAATCATTTCTCTAATGTACTAAAAGTAGGAAGAATTATTGTAAATTCTCCATCTACTCATGGTGCTATTGGAGATATCTATAATACCAACATGCCATCTCTAACCTTAGGATGTGGAACATTTGGCGGAAATAGTACAACAGACAATGTATCGAGCGTTAATTTAATAAATTTAAAAAGAGTGGCTAAACGTCAAGTAAATATGCAGTGGTTTAAAGTCCCTCCAAAAATATATTTTGAAGCAGGATCTATTAGTTACTTATCAAAGATGCCAGAAATTACCAAAGCTTTTATTGTAACAGATCAATCTATGGTAAAACTTGGTTATGTAGATAAAATAATTTATCAATTAGAGAAAAATGCTAATCATATTCACTTTGAAATATTTAGTGATGTAGAACCAGATCCGTCATTTGATACTATCGATCGCGGAGTAGAAGCTATGGGACAATTTACTCCAGATGTAATTATCGCTTTAGGTGGAGGTAGTGCTATTGATGCTGCGAAAGGAATGTGGTTATTCTACGAACACCCTGATGTTGATAAGGAAGGATTAAAATTAAAATTCTTGGATATTAGAAAGAGAACCTATAAATATCCAAAACTCGGATTAAAAGCAAAATTTGTTGCGATTCCTACAACATCTGGAACGGGTAGTGAAGTAACTTCATTCGCAGTAATTACAGACAAGAATAATAATGTTAAGTATCCTTTTGCAGATTATGAACTAACACCAGATGTTGCAATTATCGATCCAGAATTAGTGTTAACTTTACCAAAAGTATTAACAGCAGATACTGGAATGGATGTTTTAACACATGCTATAGAAGCTTATGTTTCAAATATGGCAAGTGATTATACAGACGGACTTGCAGAAAAGGCAGGAGAACTAATCCATAAATATTTACTTCGTGCCTATGAAAATGGGAACGATAAAGAAGCAAGAGAAAAAGTACACAATGCAAGTTGTATTGCAGGTATGGCGTTTACCAATGCCTTTTTAGGAGTGAACCACTCTCTAGCCCACAAATTAGGTGGTGAATTCCATATAGCACACGGAAGATGCAATGCCATACTTCTTCCATATGTAATTAGATATAATGCTTCTAAACCAACAAAATTTGTATCTTTCCCTAAATATGAGTATTATATTGCAGATGAAAAATATGCAAACTTTGCTAAAAAGATAGGGTTAGAAGTAAAAGATACAGAAGATGGAGTAGAAAAATTAATAGATATGGTAAATGAAATGAATGAAAAACTAGGTATTCCAAAATCATTCAAAGAATATGGAATAGATGAAGAGACTTATATGAACAAGTTAGATTCTCTAGCAAACCATGCATTTGAAGATCAATGTACAACTGCTAATCCAAGATTACCATTAGTAACAGAATTAAAGAAAATACTAGTTGATGCCTATTATGGAATAAACTTATAAAAAAATACCTATGAAAGGTATTTTTTATATTTATCTTTTATTTTTTACGTATACCAACATTTTGTCCTTCTGAAGTGGCTAAAACTGATGCAAGAGCTTCCTTTTCAACTTTTTGAATAATAGGTTTATATAACTCTATAACCTTTTTATCGCAAGGGTTAACTCCAGTTAAATGTGACAAATACTGAAACATACTTTCTGATATAACATATTTATCTCCATTAGGTCTTAATTTTAATAAAATCTGTGGATATGTACAAGCTATTTCCCCAGCTCTGTTGACTACGTATTGTTGGTATTGATTAGCAATTCCACCAGAAAAGTATGGATTTTCATTTTTCATTTCTTCAGTCCGCTGACTAAAAATCATTGCTTGTAAAAAATTCAAAGCTACTTCTTTGCTCATTATAAAACCTCATTTCAATTAGTAAAATATAATTTGTTAGAATTTAAATTAAAAATAAAAAATATTGTAAATTTAATAATTTATGTTACAATAATCACAATTTGGGGAGGAATATATGAAAAAATATAATTTAATAAAAGCAGGCATTCTATGTGGCGGAATATTCATGGGATTAACTGGCTGTGGAGCAAAAACCGTAGATTGTGATATTGAAGGACAACATGTACACTTATATGTGGATGAAGAGAATAATTTATGCAGATACGCTGAGAGTGAGAAAGAGTATATTGGTAATTTAATAAGAACCGAAGAATATTTACCAACGACAGAAGAACTATCTACAATAAGCGAAAATGATTTTTATCGTGTTAAAGACAATGAAGAGTATTTAGAACAGATATCTTTAGAATACCAGCCACGAAGAGAAGCATATGTGTATGATTATGTTTATGGTCCGCATTATGGATATCGCTATGGATATAGTGCAAGAGGAAAGTTTGAATATAGTTATGGTCTGACCTATGGATATCACTGGGACTATGAATGGCAAGATATACCACTAGATGAATATACATCAGATCAAGTAAGAGATATAACTTATCAGTATCAGTTATACAAAATAAATGAGGATGGTACTACATCAAAGAAATTATTTTCATCCTTAGAAGATGTCCCAAAAGAATATGAATATTTTACACTTGATACTTTAGTACAAGAAAACATTAGTGATTCCTACCATTTAGAGAGTAAGAAAATGAAAATACGAAAATAGTGAGAAACTGATAGGAGCTTTTAATATTTACCAACACCGAAAGATTTGCTATAATATAAGGGCGAGGGGGACCATATGTCTGAAAAAAATATAATAAAACTATTTAAAGAAAGTTTAAAAAACAAACATACTTATATTCCTAATCTTCTAACTGCATCTAGATTAGTAGGAGCTTTTGTAGTTCCGGGATTGTTTTTAACTGGAAATATCCCAGGTGCTATTATTGCTACTGCAGCTTTTGGAGCAACGGATTTTTTTGATGGAAAAATTGCTAGGGCAACAAATGGCTATAGTGAGTTCGGTAGAATACTAGACCCAATCGTGGATAAAGCATTCGCAATCGTACCAGCGTTAGCTATCTTACCAAGCATGCCAATGCTTGCAGTGAATATTGGAGCAGAAGCAGCAATCGCTTATATTAACTCAAAGTCATATGTGAATGATGGAAAACCAAAGAGTTCGTTCCTGGGAAAATTTAAAACATTTTGTTTATTCCCTACTATAGGTTTAGGTTATTTAAGTGCTGCAGTAAATATGCCAGCGATAAGTCTTTTAGCTAATGCTGCATGTTTAGGGACATTAGGAGTTCAGGCTCTTGCAGCAAAGGACTACTACAAAAAAGCAAAAGAGGCAAAAGAAGAAAATAAATCTGTAACAGTTGAACAAGAAGAAGTAAAAGAAGAGAATCAAGAAAAAGTACTAGAAGACGGAATAAGTTATGAAAAAGAAAAAGAGAAAAGTGGAATTCCTAGTCAGACTTCAACATTAGAAGAACAACAAGCTATAAATCCAATGTTAGAAGCAATAGACTTAGATCAACTTCCTCTTGAACAAATTCCAGGTTTAATAGAAGCACCAATAGAAAAATCAGGCGATAAACCTAAAATGTTAATAAGAGAAAGCAACAATAAAAGTGGTAATTAAATTCCACTTTTTATTTACGAAAATTATTTACTATTTAGAAAAATGAAAAAGAGTCACTTGCTGTGACTCTTTAATTTCTAAATGGCAGGGGATGAGAGAATCGAACTCCCAACAGTGGTTTTGGAGACGAAGTCCTAATTACCACAGTCCCGTTTCTAATAAGCTTTCCATGGTAGTTCATGATCTGTTATATAAATTACTCATCTTTATTATACGAAGAAAATTATCTTTACACCAGTAAAATTAAAACTTTTTTTGATGAATTTGAGTACGAAAAATCATCAAAAAATTTCGGGCTTCGCTTAAGATAAATAAGACTTTTAGATTCTACTTTTTCTAAAAGTATATAAATAGAAAGAAAAATCAAAACAAAAGAATCGCCAGGGGTGTGGGGAAAGCGATTCTTTGAGTTTAACTATTCTAGAATATAAGAAAAGGACCAGATTAACTAGTAGTTTTTTCTCTAGGTAAGTTAAGTAAATTATCAAAACCATATCTATCAGGTACTGACTTAACAAACTTTTCGTTATTCGAACTTAGTTGTTTTACTAATTTAGGATAAGGGTATATATTGACTGCTAAGGAATTAGGATACATAGTCAAATAGTCATAATAATAAGCCTTAGACTTCCAACCAATTCCTGAAACATATATTTCATCTATCTCTAATAATTCGTTAGAACTTTCTTGTCCTTTCTTCATTTTTATTTTTTCTACATATTTCATATAAAATTCCTCCTATATCTTATTTTCTTTTTTTAGGTGCTCTTTGAGATAAGGCACTTGCTGCAACTGATTTTGTTTTACTTGATGTTCTACCATCTTTTAGTAATTTACTAGCTTTTGATGCAACTCTTGCACTAGTTTTACGTGCTTTTGGCATGTTTTTCCTCCTTTACTTTAGACATCAATTGACAAATGCGCACCATTTAATATAAAATATAGGTGACGAAAGTCAATTGAAGCCAAACCTCTATGCTGTTTGGTTCGCAATAAATAAAACTGCTTGGCCGTGGTTTTATTTTTTTTCGCTCAATTGAATACTTGCAACTTCTTTTGAAACACCATATTTTTCTGAAATTATATCAATGTCATCATTATCTGATATACCATTTAGTGGACAAAGAAACTCTCTTGCGAATGTATTTGCTTGCCACTCTGGATCACAATAAACTGGAATCTTTTCATCAGAACGAGCCATTGCAATATTGTCAGAATGTAAGAAAATATGCCCTATTTCGTGTGAAACGGTAAATCTATCTCTGCCTATGCCATTTATAGCTCTTTCATATACATCTTCACGTAATTTAATTGTTTTATCAATAGGGTTATATTCAGCGTATTTGTCCAACATCTCCTTTTTTTCAATAATTTCGAAAGATATGTCGAGCGCAGGGCAAATAACCATTTCTAACAAACGAATTATATCAATTTTCTCATTTTTATTTACTTGAAGTATTTCGCGTATCTGATTTGCTATTTGTCTAATGAGTACTTTACTTCTCGGATGTGCTTTCATTCTTTTCTCCTTCCATTATTTTAATTATCTTGTTAAACTTTTCAGGAGTTATGCTATTTTCTTGGCATTTCCTAGCAAAGGATATAAGCATCTGCTTAGTTTTGTAATCATCAGACTCAATAACATCATTAAATTGTAAATCCTGACTCTTAATGATAGAAAATAATTCATCTTGTTTATCTTTTGGAAGACAATACAGGTTTGATATTTTCTCATACCAATTATCAGGTATTTTTCTTTTTCCATTTTCAACCGCAGATAAATATGATGATGATACACCTAGAGCATCAGCCATATCTTTTAATATTTGATTATTATCAAGTCTAATCTTTCTACAAAAAATTGCAAATTCACTTAATCTTTCCATATTTCTCTCTCCTAACACCAAAAGTATAGCATAACATTTTATTTTTGTCAACTTGCTTGTGGATTAATTTTACAATTTTGTAAATAAAATCAAAAAAAGGAAAAATCATCAGTTTTCATTTTCGATGATTCTTTCTATTTCTTTTCCAATTCTCTCAATAACTCCAACAACAAGAGCATTTCCCATCATAAAATATCTTTTCTTATCACTCATACCAGTATTTGTCCAATCATCTGGGAATCCATTAATTCGTTCGCATTCTCTTGGTGTTAATAAACGAAGTTTTTTTGTTTTAAAGTCTTCTATTACATGAGTTGTTCTACTAATTCCACTTTCACTAGTAAGCATAGTTCTAGCAGGAGCATCCAAATTATCTGGAAAAGGCATAGAACCCTCACAGTAATAATATGGTTCTCCATTGGGTTTGACTCTAGGAATCTTTTTGCTTCCCTTTAGAAAAGCGAACTTTTCTATTTGTTTATCGTTTAAGAAGTATTTTTCATCAACTGGATTTTCTTCACGAATATTTCTTAAAGGATAAATAAGATTATAATCAGACTTAACTTTTACAGTATAAATACCACCATTAGTCATAACACCAGCATTATAAAACTGACACTTAAAATTATCACTAACATCTTTTAAATCCTTGTATTCAGAAATACTGGACTCACTAATAGCTTGGTACTCAGATTTAATTGGGAATTGTTGTACAAATAACCCTTTTTCAAAAATAACATCTCTATCTTTAACTTTTTGCATTTCTTTATAATAATTTGTAGATTTATGATATGCTAAGATATAAGTTCGTCTACGTTTTTGTGGAAGGCCATATTCTCCTGCGTTAATAACTCTCCATTGTACATCATACCCGTTTTCATAAAAACTTCTTAGCATAATTCCAAAATCCCTACCACGTTGTTTAGCGGGAGATAATAAAAGTCTATCAACATTTTCTAATAACACAAAAGGAGGTTGTTTGATTGCTAGAGTCTGTTCAATAGCCCACCATAAAACACCTTTTTTACCTTCAATACCTTTACTATTAGATAATGTTTGCGCTACAGAATAGTCTTGGCAAGGGAATCCACCAACCAATAAAGTATGGTCTGGGATATCATGCTTATCAACTTCAAAGATATCAACATTAGATACAGAATCTTCACCAAATCTTTTAGCATAACATTCATAAGCTTCCTGACTTTTAGTAGCAGGTTCCCATTGGTTAGCCCATAAAAACTTCCAATTTCCATTTTCTACAACTTTATCATCCTTAAGTTCAACATGATTTAATCCACATCTAAACCCGCCAACTCCGGCAAATAATTCTATTGCTGTTTTTTCCATATATAAAACCTCCCCGTTGTTATATCGTTTCAATTATATTATAATAAAAGCAAGTGGAAAGATCAACCTTTTCTAACAATATTATTATAAAATATTTAACAAAAAAGATCAACCTTAGACCATTACTATTTTAAAATAAAATGAATAAAAAAACAAGATCGAAAGGAGCTTTTTATGAAAAAAGGTAGACTATACGGTAGAGAAGAGATAGAAGTAATTGCAAAATCAGCAATAGGGAAATCACTTAATGATATTCTAAATGAAGAAGTAGTTACAATAGAGGATAAAGAAGCAAACAAAGGAGGACTAGGCCAACTAATTGAAAAATATCTATTTGGAATGGATAATAATAGTGATTCAGAACCTGATTTTATGCCTGCTGGAATTGAACTAAAAGTTACTCCATATAAAAAGATAAAAGGAAATCAACTTTCCGCAAAAGAAAGATTAGTACTAAATATTATTGATTTTGACGCAGAATATAAAAATGATTTTAAAAATAGTCACTTTTGGTATAAAAACAATAAAATACAACTTCTATGGTATTTATGGGAAGCAGGAAAAGATAAAAAGGATTACAAAATAACTCATGAAAGATTACTAGAGTTAGCACAAAGTGAAGATTTAAAGCAGATAGAAGAAGACTGGAATAAAATCATTAATAAAATTAAGAAGGGACAAGCACACGAGATATCTGAAGCGGACACTATGTATTTAGGTGCTTGTACCAAAGGAGCAAATGCTAAAGCATTACGTGACCAACCTTTCTCATCTATAAAAGCAAAACAAAGAGCTTTTTGTTTTAAGACTTCATACATGACTCAGCTAGTAAGAAAATACATCGGGGATTATACTGATGTAGAAAAAGTTCTTAAAAATGAAGAAGAGACATTTGATAGTTTTATAAATAAAGTTATTAATAAATATAAAGGAAAGACACAAAAAGAATTAATGGAAGAATTAAATATCGACTCAAAAGCCAAAAATATCCTTAGTATGATAATAAGCAGAATGTTTAATGTTAAATCAAAATTAAAAGAAACCGAAGAATTTCAAAAAGCAAATATTATTCCTAAAACAATCAGAGTGGAAGAAAATGGAAATATTATTGAATCAATGTCTTTCCCATACTTTAGCTTTGAAAAGGTTTTAAAAACTGATTTTGAAGATTCAGATTTAAGAGAAGAATTAGAAACCACTAAATATATGTTTTTTATATTTAAGAAAGAAAATGAAGAGTATGTATTTAAAGGAATAAAATTATGGAACATGCCTGAATCAACCATAGATTCAAAAGTAAAAGATATGTATGACAAAACAAGAGAAGTGATTAAAACTGGAAATATTGTAAATCACATAGATGAAAGAGGAAGAAGAATAACTAATTTTCCAGGTATGAGTGATAATGGAGTATGCCATGTAAGGCCTCATGGTAGAAACGCTAACGACACGATACCATTACCAGTAAAAGATAAAGTAACGGGTGCAACTAAATACACTAAACAATGCTTTTGGCTTAATAACAATTATTTAAGAAATATATTAAAAAATTATATATAATTAAATAACAAAATGATATAATGAACATAAAGTAGTTGAGGTGAAATATATGGATTTTAGAGATCAAATTAAAGAGGATATAGAGGAATATCAAGAAAAATATCCAAATATAAAAAATATTAATAAAGATGAATGGGCTTTTAATTTTTGGATTCTTGACAAATTTTTTCAAATTGACGAAGAGTTGATTGAGTCTAATATTGTTGATTATAAGGATTTAGGAATTGATTGTTTTGTATATTATGAAGATACAAAGGAGTTTTATTTAATACAAAATAAGTATTATTCGGATTCAACGCAATTAACACGAAGCTATGTAGAAGACGATTTTTTAATAAGACCATACAACGCATTAAAAGAAGGTACATATCGCAAAAACTCGGATCTTCAAAGAGCATTTACGAAATATAAAAATGATTCAGATTTTTACGTATATTTGCAAATTTATGTAACTAATGACTTAATAAGTGATGATGTCGTTGAAAGCATACGTAAGTTTAATCAAAATCATGCCAGCAATCATATTAAGGCTGAATTATATATGCTAAAAGATATACAAAATAAATATTATGATAATCCAATTGAAAATAAAATTAATTTTGAATACACAATAAATACAATAAATAATGGTACAATATTAAAGGTGGATTCTGAGAACTATCCTTTTGATTTGCCATTAAAAGCAAGATACATTTTAACTCCTGTAGTAACAATATATAGGATGTATAGAGCCGCAAAAGAAAAACAATATCCAATATTTGATGCAAATATAAGAGAATATTTGGGAAATAAAGGGATAAATAAAAATATGTATAATACATTAATGAGCCAAGAAGACAGAAGTAACTTTTTTTATTACAATAATGGAATCACTGTAGTATGTAATAATATGAGCACTCCTAAAACAACACCCAATGGTCTAAAATTTTCGGTTTCAAATCCACAGATTGTTAATGGATGCCAAACAGTAAGTACAATTTATGAAGCACTTGATACATATGATCCTTCTAGTTTGGAAAAGGAATTTAAAAACACATTTGTTTTGATAAAATTATTACAAATTGATGATTCTATTGAACAAGAAGTATTGTATAAAAGTATTGTAAAATATAATAACTCACAGAATGCCATTGACGAAAAAACTTTTGTAGCTAATCATTCAGTATTTTTGAGATTACAAAAAGAGTTTGAGAAGAAAGGATTCTTATTGCTTATAAAACAAAGCGATAAAAATACATTTTTAAATAAATATAAAACACCAACAGAATTGTTAAATCGGAATTCAGAATTATTAGAGAAATATGGTATAGAATTAAAAAAAGTTGCAGATTTTACTATAAAGTTGGATAAACTACTTCAAATTATTTTAGCGTTTGTAAATGGTGGAACGCAAGCATATCAGAAAAAAAGCAATCTTTTAAAAGTAGGAACTGATCAATATAATACTGTTATGAATTTTATAAAAGATAATAATGTTACAATCAATGCAATTTTAAATTTATATTTATTATATTTAAAAATGAATTTGCAAAAAAAAGATTCTGAATATGGAACATTTCCTATTGCTTATTATGGAATTGATTGCTTCAATAGATTTAACTGTGAAGGAGATTACACTAAAATATTGAATAATTTAAATAGCAAAGAAAATATTGAAAAATTATATAATATTTATTATAGTGCGACGTTACAATATACAATAGGATATACAAGGGAAAAAGGAACAAGTTATAATAATATGATTAAACAAAATATAGAGTATGATAGACTGTTAGATTGCTATAAGTATGCAAAAGCGATGAGCGAAATACCTAAATCTTTCTGATAATATAATAATAAAAGTACTATAAAAGGGTCACTTTTAACTTTAGATAATAGAAAATGAGAAAATTAAACATCTACAATAATTTTAAGTTAATACACAATTAATTTATCGTATAATTAGTTCACCGTGATATTATTATAATCTATTATAAAATGGATTATTTCTATGAAGTTTAATATTACTGAGAAGGTTAAAATTCATAAATCATTAATATCCTGTGTACCTTGCTCCAAGCGTTATAAAAAGTTATCCTATGCAAATAGTCCCATTCTATTAGAAGACGGATAATGAGTTATATATAAATAAAATATATGGAGTTGATAAAATGATTATATGGATAGATGGAGTACGAGGTGTTGGAAAAACAAAAGTGTGTGAAGAATTAATGAATGCAAAGATTAATTATAATTTCGAATTGTTAAATTCTGATCAATATTATATAAATATGATTAAGAGAAATGCTTTCTTGGCTTTAAACACGGGAGCTTTGCCACAAAATAATAAAAATTTTATTATAGAATTTAGGAATGTAATTAAAAGCAAGATAAAAAATGAGGAAAAAAATTTAATTATAGATATGGCTTTAACAGAGAAGGAATGTAAAGATGGTTTGATTGATTCTCTAAAAAAAGACGGTATAAACATTTTGCATATTATATTAACGGCCTCAAAAGAAAATTTAATTGACCGAATTAGAAATGATTCTAATCGTGATAAAGAGGATGCATTAAATTTATTAGAAAATAATTTAAAATTTTTAGAAACGGAATTTAGTCAAGATGAATGGATTGAAACTGATAATAAATGTATTTCTGATATCGTAAAAGAGATAATAATTATAGAAAAACGCAAACACAAATATTAAAATAAAACAACCGCTTTCCCCACACGATAAAAAACACCTTTTGATTTTTCTTTCTATTTATCTATACTTTTAAAAAGAAGAATCTACAAAAGTCCCAACCGATGACGGGCGAAGCCCGAAATTTTTTGATGATTTTTCGTACTCAAATTCATCAAAAAAAGTTTTAATTTTACTGGTGTAAAGATAATTTTCTTCGTATAATAAAGATGAGTAATTTATATAACAGATCATGAACTACCATGGAAAGCTTATTAGAAACGGGACTGTGGTAATTAGGACTTCGTCTCCAAATTACTTGGTTACCATGGAATTACAAATAGCTAGTTCTATATTTTATAAGCTATTAATCTCATACAGGGGATTAGTTAAATGGTATAATAATGGTCTCCAAAACTTATGCAGGGTGTTCAATATAGACAAGCGGTGTCATAGCCGAAAAAAGACTCAAATCTTTTTTTGATTTGGGTCTTTTACTTTGGTTATAATCAACTTATCTTTATACTGTTTTATTTCGACAGTATCATGAAAATGAAAGCCAAGTTTTTGTAACCATTTCCCTTTAAGTAGAAGATAAGGAGTATTATGAAAGTCTTCATATACGAGTATCTTTCTATTTTTCATGATACTCACCAGCTTGTCTATCATTTTCTATATTAGAGATTATAGAATGTTTAGCGTGTTTAGTTTTAAGATCTTTTGGAGACATATCTACATAAATCTTGGTAGTTTCAATATTAGTATGCCCCAAAAGATCACGGAGTGAAAAAGGGTCACCTCCATTAATAACAAAGTGAGTCGCAAAAGTATGACGGAACTTATGTGGATTCATACGAAATCCAGGACCAAATATTTTCTTCGCCTTACGATTAAGTAATCCATAAACCATTTCTGTATTTAAAGGTGAATCCAAAATAGGTTCGTTATACTGGCGATGAAACTTTACAAATAGTGGTCCTTTTTCTGCTCCTTTTAAAACTTCACGTCTATAAACATTGTATATTCTCTCTGTTTCTTTCGAATAGTACACGGTGCGAAAAGTATTCGTCTTAGTAGCATATATGTAGATACTCCTTTCTTTTGTATTAATATCTTCCAGTTTGATACGCACAAGTTCGCTATTTCTAATACCAGTATCTAAAAGCACCATAACAATTAATAGGTTACGAAGTTCGGACTTGTAGCGTAAATCAAACGAAGTAAGGAGTTTTCGCACCTGTTCTACCGTAAAGTAATCGATTTTTTCTTTTCTAACTTTTTTAGGCTTAACATTGCGAGCAGGATTGGCAATCAAATAACCATCTCTTTCTAAATAGTTAAAGAAAGCTCTTAGTGCTCTTGCGTGACAATTAAAAGTGTTAACCTTATTCTTGGAATACTTACTTTCAATATAATATTCTAGTTCAGAAGAAGTAAGGCTCTCTAAAGCTTGAACTTTCTTAATCTGCACTAAGAACTTTCGAAATGCATTAAGTTTGTCCTTATAAAAATGTTTGGTCTCACTTGCCAATCCTCGCACTTCCATATTCCTAAAAAAGTATGCAACGGCATCATCATAAGTGAGATTACTTTGCGGTGGTTGTTTTGTTTCTCCTTGTTTAAACGTTCTAAAAAAATCTGCAAGTTCATTGATAGTTTGTTCTGTCATATAAATCCTCCCTATAATTAAAATATTTTGTAATTTATATAACAAAACAACCGCGAAAGAAACTAATATAGAAAATCTTTTAAACTAGACAAAAGGACTACCCAGGGTAACAATAGGTCTAGTTTAAAAGTCATCACCTGCATATCAACAAAAAAAGCAGCACCACTGCTGCTTATAATTCTAAATGGCAGGGGATGAGAGAATCGAACTCCCAACAGTGGTTTTGGAGACCATTATTATACCATTTAACTAATCCCCTGTATGAGATTAATCGCTTATAAAATATAGAACTAGCTATTTGCAATTCCATGGTAACCAAGTAATTTGGAGACCATTATTATACCATTTAACTAATCCCCTATAAATTTTAAATACATTCATTACTAGATGAACACTTTAAATTATAAGTGAAAATAAATTCTTTGTCAATTATCTTTAAAAATATTAGCCCAAGAAAAATAAAAAAGCATTATTATAAACTTAAATAATGCTACTTTATTATACACATATTAGACAAAAATGAAACAATATTCGACATAAATAGGAACGTCAATTTACAAAAAATGTTGTCAAGATACGTTATTGTGATGATAAGATAGAAGATGATAAATAATAGTTGAAAATAAAGCTCCTGCTAAGGAAGAAAAAAGATAAAAGTTTAATTGACACAATGTATCAAAGTTGACAAATAAATTAGAAATAAATCCACGAGCAGGGTTTACACTGCCACCTGTAAACGAAATAGAAATAAATAGTAATAAAAATAGAAGTATTCCTAATAATAATCCCCACATTTTTTTAGACTGAATTTTCTTTTTGATAACAAAATAGCTAAATGTAAAAACAAAAGAAGCTATGAACTCTACTAAAATAATTGTATTAAATGAAGAGGAAAACAAAATATGATTGCCAACACCAATAACTAAACTATCTAAAAGATTAGGTAAAAGTAGAAGAATAACTAACCCAGATTCTACAGCACCAAGTATTTGTATAAATATAGTAGAAATCATTTTATAAAATGAAATGTCATTCTTTAGCCACGAAGTAAAAGTAAAAAGAGGATTGATGTCGACATCATAAAATAAATTACACAAACTATAAATAATACCGAAAGAAGTAGCAAATCCCAAAGCGATAATCAAAACTTTTAAAGAAAAAATAGGAATTGATAGATAATGAATTACAAATAGCTCAATAATACATCCAAATAATAAATATCCAAAACTACCTAAAAATTCTAATATTAGTCTTTTCAAGATACCACTTCCTCTCAAGATTGATATATTATACCATAATTAGTAAAAAGTACAATAAAAAAATCCCCTAAGGGATTATTTTGAATAATGATTTTCTTTACTAACTTCGAATACTAATTGTGAATTAAAAGAAGGAGCATAATTAATTTGATCACTAAAGAAATAATGATTATCATTGACTGGTTTAGGAACCTCTGGATTCTCAACAACAGTAACATTTTTACTATCATACTCTAAATAATGTTGATATCTAGCTAGAGAAAGTAGAGTATCTTCAGCCACTTTTTCAACTTCAAATCCTTCTGGCATTGTTCCAAAAGAAACTGTGATATACGCACTGTCTGGTAAAACAGCATTTTCTGTATCAGAAGGAACAGCATTATAAATCTCTTCTTCGTTATAAGGAACATATTGCATAACTCCGGCTAAAGAATCGGTATCCCAACCTCTCTGATGAAATGTCATCTGCATAGATTTTAGCAATGCCTCAGAATGA
Organism: uncultured Mycoplasmatota bacterium; assembly: GCA_900554305.1. GTDB lineage: Bacteria > Bacillota_I > Bacilli_A > RF39 > UBA660 > Faecimonas > Faecimonas intestinavium. Next base: position 40,227 of record USGV01000010.1, read on the forward strand.
TTAGCAGTACCTGCCTGGCAAGGTCCAATAAAAGCAACACCTTCTCCAGCAATCATTTGCTGATCTAAAGTAATAACAGTAGCATTTTCATATATCAAATTATCGTTTTGCTTAGAGGTTGTAAATTGCAGTCCTTTATCTTTTAATGATTCACAAACCTCGCTGAAAAATGCATTACCACAATCGTTATCATTGAAAATAAGGTTTAAATCATTAATGTCATCAATAGATACTTCAACTGTGTGATCAGGTAGCAAAGTATCTGCATTCTGTTTTGCTTCTTGTTCTAAAGATGGGCTTGGAACACCACTAAGTGCACCAGCAAGAATAAATCCAGTGGTCCCACCAGCAACCGCTACATTTCTTATAGTTTTATTCAAGTTGGAATTTCCTTTCGGAAAAGTTTCAGGATTTCCCTGTGCCATAGTATCACCTCAATTAAATTATATAAGAGTAAAAATGCAAAGTCAAAGAGCTTGACATAAGTTGTCGCAAAAAAATATTTTGAAAATGTAAATAACGTAAACAACAGAAAAAGTATGATAAAATAAGTCCATAGAGGAGTGTTGTGAATGGAGAGAAAAAAGAAAAAAATAACGAGAAAGAATATAATTATTGGCATAATATTTTTAATTATTATTTTAGGAATGTTAGGATATATTTACGTAACATATATAAATAAAGAAACACCCAGTAAAAAACAGAAAAAAGAACCAGAAGTAGAAGAGAAAAAATTAACAATAGTAGACGAAGACAGCAATCAAAGACCTATCGCAGTAATGATTGATAATAATATAGGAAATGGTCGACATGCGGGACTTCAAGAATCATATATTAATTATGAAATTATTGTAGAGGGAGGACTTACCAGAATTATGGCTGTATTTAAAGATAAAGACGTATCTTTGATAGGACCAGTCCGTAGTTCAAGACACTATTTTTTAGATTATGCTCTTGAAAGTGATGCAATTTATGCGCATTATGGTTGGAGTACCTATGCCCAAAATGACATAAAATCACTAGGGGTTAATAATATTAACGGTTTATATGATGAAGCACCTTTTTGGAGAGATAAGTCTATAGCAGCACCTCACAATGTATTTACTTCTACAGAAAAATTATATGCATATGCCGAACAAAAAAATTACAACACAACAACAACTGATTGGAAACTATTAAACTATACAACTGATGAAGTTAATTTAAGTGACCCCATTTCAACTACAACACAAGTAAATCCAGAAACAGGAGAAAAAGAAAAAGTGCCTGTCACAAGAGATGGATTATTAACAGCCAATTCAGTAGTAATACCATACTCTTATTATCAAACAAGAAGTTATACGTATGATGCCGAAAGAAAAGTATATTTAAGATTTATGAACGATACACCTCATATAGATAAATCATCTGGTCAGCAACTATATTACAAGAATATCATTATAGAGCAGGTAAGAAACTCACAACTAGATAGTGAAGGAAGACAAGACTTAGATACTACAGGAAGTGGTAATGGATATTACATTACTAATGGATATGCTGTTCCAATTTACTGGACAAAATCATCAAGAAGTGCTAAAACTATATATACATACAGTGATGGCAGTGAAGTAGAAATTAATGATGGCAACACATTTGTTCAAATTATGCCAACAACATTTACACCTACCATCAGCTAAGAAAGGATTGTTTATGAAAGTAGGATTATTTGGCTGTGGAGCTTATGGAATGGCTTTAAGCAGTATTATGATAGAAAACAATTGTGATATTACAATGTGGACAAAATTCGAAGAGGAAAAAAAGAATTTAGAAGAGACTAGAAAAAACGAAAAGTTAATTCCTAATTTTTCTATTTCAGAAAAGATAAAATTAACAACCAGTGTAGAAGAATGCATTAAAGATAAAGATTTATTAGTGATTGCCATACCAGCAGCATTTATTGATTCTCTAGCTTTAGAAATGAAACCATATATTAAAGACAATCATATTGTAATTGCAACTAAAGGAATCGAACAAGAAACAGGTTTGTTTATTCACCAAATATTAGAAAAACACTTAGATACTAAAAACTTAGCAGTAATTAGTGGTCCCTCTTTTGCAGTAGACTTAGTAACAAAAATGCCTGCCGGATTAACATTAGCAACACAAAATGAGGAAACAGAACGCTTAACAAAAGAAGCGCTTGCTAACCGTTATATCAAGTTACGCGCTACCAAAGATATAATAGGAACCGAAATCTGTGGCTCAATCAAGAATGTAATCGCTCTATCTGCTGGAATGTTAGCAGGACTTGGAGCTAACGATTCAACAACAGCCATGCTTTTAACAGAGGCAAGTCATGATATGAGAGAAATAATTAATGCTTTTGATGGAGATAAACAGACCGTACTATCATTCGCAGGATTTGGAGATTTACTATTAACATGTACTTCAGTAAAAAGCAGAAACTTTAGTTTTGGAAAATTGCTAGGAGAAAAGCGTTCAAAAGAAGAAATTGATGAATATTTATCACATACGACAGTAGAAGGCTTCTATACATTAGAATCCATTTATAAATTATTAAAAGATAAGCAGGTATCAATTCCAATCATCGATTTAATTTACGATATTGCAGTAGAAGGAAAAGAGCCAGAATCATTATTAACATTTCTTGTGGAAAAAGAATAATAGAAAAAGAGGTGGAAAATCTTTTCCACTTTTTTTGTGGAAAAATTATGATATAATAATAAATACTGGAAGGAGAGAAGTTATGTCTGCGTATAAAATCCCAATTACTACTGCTTTTATCTTCTTTCCTTTAATTGCTTTTGTTTTTACATTACCATTCTTAATATATCAATATAGAAAGTACGGTTCAATTCCCTTTTTAAGAAGTACCATTTTCTATAGTTTTATTCTATATTTATTATGTACTTACTTTTTAGTAATTCTTCCTCTCCCATCGATAGAAGAAGTAAAGGTGTTAACAACTCCAACTACTCAATTAATTCCATTCGACTTTATTAGAGACTTATTAAATATATCATTTAATTGGAAAGAGCTACCTTCTTATATCAATCTAATTCAAAGTCCTCCCTTTTATATAGCTGCTTTCAATGTTTTACTAACGCTTCCCTTCGGATTTTATTTAAGGTACTATTTTGAATGTAAATGGTATAAGGCGTTGATATTTGGATTTTTATTAAGTCTATTTTTTGAATTAACACAACTAACCGGACTATATGGAATTTATCCAAGACCATATCGTTTATTTGATGTAGACGATCTAATACTAAATACCCTGGGGACAATGATAGGATACTTAATTACTCCATTAATCGCAATAATACTACCAACTAGAAAAGAATTAGATGAAAAAAGTTTTGAGAAAGGAAAAAAAGTAACTTTTTTTCGAAGAGCTCTATCTTATCTTATAGACTTTTTCTTTCTAGTGGTTATGTTTATAGTAATGAGTATTCTATTGCATACCACATCATTGACAAGGTATATTCCTATAATTACTCTTTTACTATATTATTTAGTAATACCAATAATCACAAATGGAAAAACATTAGGAAAAATGATATTAAGATTACAAGTAGTAGCAGAAGAAAATAGTAAATTTCAGCGAGTAAAAATAGGAGTTAGATATTTATTAAGTTACATATTATTTTATTACCAATTTATATTAATCAATTTATTAGAGCGAATAAAAACAAATAATGATATATTAGAAATAATAAGTGCTAGTATTATCATAATATTAAAGGTATACTTTTGGTTGAATATATTAAGTATCCTATACAATCTAGCCAAAAAGCAAAAAAAGTTTTTATATGAAAGATTAACAAAAACAAAAATTATTTCAACGATAGAATATGAAAGAGAAGAAACAACAATATCCGAAGAGGAGAATAAAAAAGAGGAAAGGGAGAAGAAAAATGTTAGAGTTAAAAAAGATAAAAAAAAGTTATAAAACCGGAAATTTTGTTCAACAAGCTTTAAATGATGTAAGTCTACAATTTAGGAAAAATGAATTTGTAAGTATTCTAGGACCAAGTGGCAGTGGAAAAACGACGTTATTAAATATTATTGGTGGTCTAGATCATTATGATACGGGAGATTTAATCATCAATAATAGATCTACCAAGAATTACAAAGAAAATGATTGGAATGCTTATCGCAATAATTGTATTGGCTTTATTTTCCAAAACTACAATTTAATTAGTCATATTTCAATATTAGAAAATGTAGAGATGGGAATGACTTTAAGTGGAGTTTCATCAAAAGAAAAGAGAAAACGTGCTAAAGATGTATTAAAACGAGTAGGATTAAGTGAACATGCACATAAAAAACCTAATCAATTATCAGGTGGTCAAATGCAACGTGTAGCAATTGCCAGAGCTTTAGCAAATAATCCAGATATTATATTAGCTGATGAACCAACGGGAGCTCTAGATACTAAAACTAGTGAGCAAATTATGGAATTAATTAAAGAAATTTCCAAAGATAAATTGGTTATTATGGTAACTCATAATAGAGAATTAGCAGAAAAATATTCCACAAGAATTGTGGAATTAAAAGATGGAAAATTGTTAACAGATTCAAATCCAGTAGAAAAAGAAGAGAAAAACCAAAAAGAGTTTATGATTAAGAAAACAGCAATGAGTTTTTGGACCGCTCTAAAATTGTCGTTTAATAATATTAAAACGAAAAAGGGAAGAACAGCATTAACCGCTTTTGCTTCTTCTATAGGAATTATAGGCATTGCATTAATCTTATCTTTATCTAATGGATTTCAAACAAAAATTGATGAATATGAAGAAGACACTTTATCCCAAATGCCAATAACAATTAGTACTCAGGCTATGAACATGAATGAAGAAACAATGCAAGAAATCATGGAAAGTCATGGGAAGCATAAAGAGTACTCAAACAAAAAAGTTGTTTACCCAAGAGAAAATGAATTAGAGACAATGTTACATATAAATAAAATAGATGAAGAATATGTGAATTACATAGAATCTATTGATAAAAACAAATTAAATGCTATCGGTTATGAATATGGAACAACACTAAATGTAGTAACTCAAAAAAGTGATGGTACTTATGCCTTAGTACCCACAGCTACTAACTACTCTATGTCAACAACATCTATGACAGGAGTTATGGGATGGAGCATATATCCAGAAAGTATGAGCAAACAAAGTTCATTAGAGAAAGATTATGACGTATTAGCAGGAAAAATCAACGATGATGAACCTGGAGTTGTAATTGCTGTAAATTCAAGAAACGAACTAGATAAAGCAACTTTAGAACAATTAGGATTTGATGTTAGTAAAAAGCTATCATTCGATGATATCCTAAACAAAGAATTTAAAGTAATACCAAATGATATATATTATAAAGAAATAAATAAATATTTTGTACCAGACCAAAATTATCAAAAAATGTATGAAAATGGTGATTCCATTACAATTCAAATACAAGCAATTATTCGTGAAAAAGAAGGAAAAAAAGAATTAACGCAATCAGGGATTTATTATAACTCTGCATTAGTCGATAAAGTAATTGAAGAAAATAAAGACAGTGAAATAGTAAATCGTCAAAAAGAAGTTGATTACAATGTACTAACTGGACAAGCTTTTGACAAAACAACATCAACTGTGACAAAAGATAATATTTTAGGTGTACTAGGTGCAGAAGTAACTCCATCAATTATCTATCTTTATCCAAAGGATTTTGATACTAAGGATTATATAACCAATTATTTAGATGACTATAATAAAGATAAAAAAGATATAGACCAAGTATTATATACAGATTATGCCGCTATGATTAGTAGCTTATCGGGAAGTATTATGGATGCAGTTACGTATGTACTAATTGCCTTCTCATCTATTTCGCTAGTAGTATCATGTATTATGATTGCTATTATTACTTATATCTCAGTGTTAGAAAGAACAAAGGAAATTGGAATACTACGTGCACTAGGTGCTAGAAAGAAAGACATTAAACGAGTATTTAATGCAGAAACCTTTTTAGTCGGAATATTTTCTGGCTTATTAGGAATTGTTATTGCAGAAATATTAACATTCCCAACGAACCGAATTATAGAAAAGTTATCAGAATTACCAAATGTTGCACAATTAAATCCAATTCATGCTATAATATTAGTAATAGTAAGTGTAACTCTAACGGTAATCGGTGGTTTAATACCAGCAAGTATTGCATCTAAAAAAGATCCGGTGGAAGCACTTAGAACAGAATAAGGAGAAAAATATGGAACGATTTATGAAGAAATTTTTGAGATCATCAATTATAACGTCCGCAATATTAATAATTTTAGGCTTGTTATTAATCTACAAGTCAGAGAATACTATTATGACTATTTCTTATATTATTGGTGGAGTTTTAATAGCGATTGGAGTATTAGCATTAATTAGATATGTAAGAAATGGAGAAAGTCCAGCTTTACGTAATGAGTTAGATATTGTTTATGGGATAGTTACAGTAATTTTTGGAATAGTTATTATCAAAAATTACCACGCAATTGCTAGTATCATCCCAGCCGTAATTGGCATTGCTATTATTATAAGCAGTGCAGGAAAATTAAATTATGCATTTCAATTAAAGTCGGATGAAAACAGACTTTGGAAAACTACAATGGTAATATCAATAATTAGCACACTTTGCGGTGTAATCCTGCTATTTAATCCGTTTAAAGCAGCCATAGGAATCATGAAAATAATCGGAATCTTTATTATTATATATGCCGTGTTAGATATTATATCTACTCTTGCTATTAAAAGTAGTGTAACGAAAATAAGAAAGGCTATGGAAGAAACAATTACAGATGCAGAAATCATTAGCGAAGATGATAATAAAAAAAATAGCACAAAAAATAAAACGTCAAAAAGAAAATCAAAAAAAAGAAATCAAGACAAATAAGGGGAGGTTTATAGATGAACAAGTTATTACTTATCGCCACTTTTTCGGAAACAATTGAAAAGTGGAATGAAAAGTTAGATTCTATAGCCTCAGAATATATGGATAGTCCTTTTTTTGGAGCCTTAGTCGTAATCGTAGTATTTATCTTTGGATTTTGGGCAATTTCTTATTTAACAAAAAAGTAAAAAGAATGTATAAAATCATACATTCTTTTTTTCTCGGTTGAAAAAGCTTAGAAAAAAAGTTATAATACAAAAGAAGCGAGGTAAAAATGGAGGAAGAAAAATTAGAAATAGGAAAAAAGTATCAGATTCATAGTTACAAACATGATAGTAAAATACATCGTTCTTGGGATGAAGCAATTCTATTAGATATAAAAGATGATTATCTAATCTTTGGAAATGATAAAACAAAGGTAACGGAATCTGATGGAAGAACATGGCATACAAAAGAGCCAGCGGTTTTATATTTCTTTAGAAACCAATGGTTTAATATTATTGGCCAATGTAAAAAAAATGGAATCTATTATTATTGCAATATTGCCTCTCCTTATATAATAGAAGAAGGAACCATTAAATATATTGATTACGACTTAGACTTGCGAGTATTTCCGGATGGTAGTTTTAAAGTACTAGATAGAGGGGAATATAAATATCACAAATCTATTATGCATTACTCAGATGATTTGGATATGATACTAAAATCAGAGCTTACCTCATTAATAGAATTGGTTAGAAATAAAGCAACAATGTTTAATGCAGAAACAATAGAGAAATATAATCATATATATAATGAAATAAAACGACAAAAAAAAGAGGCGAAGTAAAGAACAAAGGTTCTTTTTTTATTGTAAAAATAGCAAAAAGTCAGTTTAAAAAGATATAAAATATAAAAAAAACAAAAAAAGTGAAAAAAATGTGAAAAATTTGTTGACTTTGTAAATTTAATTTGATATATTAACAATGCAACTCGGAAATAACATGCAAAATGATCTTTGAAAACTAAGCAAAACGTCAATTTTGAGACAGTTAGGATTGAACA
>USGV01000011.1 GCA_900554305.1 uncultured Mycoplasmatota bacterium
AGATAATGAAGAGTTCCTGATAAATATAAAAAGAATGCTATCGTAACAACAATTCGTGTAATAACACTTCCTATATTTAGTTTTTCTAGAGCTCTTCTTGGAATATTAAATATATTATTTATTATATTATTAAAAATCATATCGGCAGAGGATAGTAGTAATAATACTATTATTATAATAGGTAAGATGATTATTACCGATTTTATTTTCTTTTTTGTTTCTTCTTTTAATTTTAATTTAGCACTGATTTTATTTGCTACCTCAGATGTGACTTCTCCAAAATGTTCTAATGGGTTTAACAGTATACGTATACTATCTGCTATTATTTCTCCTACCTTAAATGTTGGTCTTATTGTCATAATATAAAGTAGAAGTAATAAGAATGTTAAAACAAAAGTATTTAAAATTTTAAAAAACAAATTATCAAATATAAAGTATGTTGCGGATAAGAGTATAATTGGGATTAATAAAATCAATCCTTTTTTATTTTTTATTCTATTGTTTTTTTCTAATATTACATAGATAACTATCAATAATGGAATAATAAATAAAATTACTGATAATCCTAGTTTTTCTTCAATAAATAATATAGTAAACCATATTGCTAAAAGAAAAATATATAAAAAGTTAATCATTTTCATTCTCCTTTTCATAGTCCAAAATATCTCCCGGTTTACAATTTAACACCTCACATATTTTGTTTAGAGTTGAAAAGCGGATGGCTTTTCCTTTATTAGTTTTTAATATAGATAGATTCGCTTGAGTGATGCCAACTTTTTCAGCTAGCTCTTGTGATGATATTTTTCTTTTTGCCATCATGACGTCTAAATTTACAATAATTGCCATAGATACCTCCTTCTAGATTGTTAAATCATTTTCTTCTTTAAACTCAGTTGCTTGTCTAAATAATTCTGCTAATAAATATAACGCTATTCCTACTCCAATAAATAGAATAGTAAAAAATGTTAAAGATATTTTTAGCGTTAAAGTGTAAGTTGGATAGATAAAGATTGATAGAAGTAAGGCTAGAAAAGTAATTATAGATATTACAAAACTTATTCTGCTAGCATTTTTTAAATGTCTTACTGTTGTAAGGTGAAAAGACTTTTCCGCATTAAATTGATTAAATAGTTTTATAAATTGGATTATTAATCCTAAAAATAAAATCCCTGCTGGATAAATTAAAAATACTAATAGATCAAATTTAACATTTAATAATTCTAACCATTTCCATAATGTTAGTAATAGTATGGTGCCTACTACTAAGCTTATTCTTAATACTATATTTAATATTTTTACTATTTTTTTTGGTATTTTTTCTTTCATAATTTTCCTCCTTTTGATATTATTATATGCTTTATATATTAGATGTCAATATATTTTTATTGTTTTTCGATAATCTATTACTAGTAAAAAAAGGTATAACAATATACCTTTTTATTATCTATTATTCCAACTTGATGGGAATGTAACATAATTTGCTGGATTAAATACTCTAGAAGTATAAGCACTGTAACTTAGGCATCCTCCACCTTTATGCCAACTACATGTTGACATTTCAAGATGTAAATGTGGTCCTGAGGAATTTCCTGTGGATCCCATATTTCCAATAGGTGTATATGCAGAAATAATTGGTCCGTTACTAATGCTTGCGCTTGTTCCCCACTTACTATTAACATACGGAGCTACCGCTGAACTAAAGCTTCTCATATGTGCGTATGTAGCATAGACATATCTTCCCCCAATATTATGGCGCAATATTACAATATAAGCACCTGCATTATCATATCCTGCGAAGAATAATTGACCAGCAGCAATTGGATATATAGTAATAGACTTATTATCCGATCCTAAATCAATACCTAAGTGACCTCTATTACCATAACGTTGTGTAATATATCCATACTCCATTGGTCTAAGGAACCCATTTGCACTTGGTACAGATCCTCCTCCGCTACCGTTTGACTGTTGAATTCTATACTGGCAGGCTTGAATATCCTCATTAGTGCCACAACCTAAGCTTTTATAGTATTGCACATTACTCTTAGCAGCTTTTATCTGTTCTTCGATAGTAGGCATTCCAACTCTAATCTTAGCATTTTCATCCTCTATCTTTTCACTCTCTGATTTTAGCTCTTCTTGTAATTTTTTTAGAGACTCTTTTTTTTCTGTTAAATCTTTTTGTTGTTGCTTATTTTTTTCTATCAAGTCTTCTAACTCTTTCATTATTTTATCATTATATTCTGTTAATTGTTCAACAACGGACATTCTATATATCATGTCTGTAATACTGGTTGCTCCAAATGCATATTCAAGATATGCATTTTCTCCATTAGCGATTTGATAGTATTCTAATATTTTTTTACTTTCTTCACTTTTTTCTTTAATTTCTTGGTTACTTTTATTTATTTCTTCTTCTAAAGAAACAATGTCATTCTCTGTCTGTGTAATTTGGTTTTCAATATCAGAAATTTTAGCTTTTATTTCTTTAATTTCTTTCTCGTTCGTAACTAACTTACTTTTCTTTTCTTCTAATTCTTTCGTTAATTTTTCCGCTTCTGCTTCAAATTGACTAATTGTTTTAGCTCTTGTTTCTATTGGTAGTGCTAACATAGAGACTACAATTAGACAACTAGTTAAAATTATAGTTAATTTCTTCATTATATTTTCAAATACTTTCTTACGGCACCGGCACTACCAACCATACCAACTAAGATTCCAATTATTACAACAATTCCTGCTGTAGAATAGATAAAAGGTTCTGGCTTAATCAATTGAATTAGCTGAGTAAATAAATAACCATCAAAATGATTATAGAAAGCTAAGTAACCATATGTTGTGAAAATAATTGGAACTATTGATCCTAATAACCCTAGAATCATTCCTTCTATAATAAATGGTGTCTTTATTGTAAAATTACTTGCTCCTACCAAACGCATAATTCCAATCTCTCTACGTCTTGCTGAGATTGTTAGTTTGATAGTATTTATGATTAAGAATACAGTTACTACTACTAGGGCTATTACTATTCCATATGTTACTTTTTCAATAGATGAAAAAGCGGTTATCATTTTATCTACCATTCCTTCGCCATATCTTACTGTATTTACCTGATCGATTTTTTCTATTTTCTTTGCTGTTGCTGATATATTCTCTACATTTTTTACTTTCACTTGAAAGGTATCTTTTAATGGACTCTCTGAATCGTTCCATTCATCTAATACAGTATCAAATACTTCTGATTCTTTCTGCATATCTTCTTTTACTTCTTGTTTTGATTCGAAAGTTATACTTTTTTTATCGACATTTGGTATTTTTTTTAATCTTTGTTCTACAGATGTCACATCCTCTTCTGTGACATCATTATTTAAGAATATTACGATTGTTAAATCTTTTTCTATTTCCTTGGTAAAATTTTGAACATTAAATGATGCCATAATTGCGATTGCTACTATAATTAATGTAATTGTGATACAAGAAATAGATGCTAAAGATAAGCTAAAGTTTCTTATTACACTTTTAAAGGCATCTCTAATACTTCTACCTAACATTCTAAATATTTTCATCTACATATGTTCCTTTCTTCTTAAAGTTAACCAAATGACCGTCTTTTAGAGTAACAACTTGTTTTTTCATTCTATTTACAATTTCTTTGTCGTGAGTTGCCATAATGATTGTTGTTCCTCTTGTTTTATTAATATCGTCTAATACTTTCATAATCTCCATACTTCTTTCAGGATCTAGGTTACCTGTTGGTTCATCGCATAGCAATAGTTTGGGATTATTTACAATAGCTCTGGCAATTGCTACACGTTGCTGTTCTCCTCCAGATAATTGGTCCGGATAGTTATGAACTTTATTCTTTAGCCCAACTTCTTCTAACGCACGCAACACGTTTTTTCTTGTAACTTCTTTTGTCGCACCGATGACTTCCATTGCAAATGCCACATTTTCATAAACTGTTAACTTTGGTAACAAGCGATAGTCTTGGAATACGATACCTAATTTTCTTCTAAGTTTGTAGACCTTAGTATTTCTAAGCTTTGCTACATCTAATCCACCTACAATAATTTGCCCCTTTGTAGGTTTTTCTTCTCGATATAGCATTTTAATCAAGGTACTCTTACCGCTACCAGATCCGCCGATTACGAAAGTAAAAGAACCCTTCTCAATAGCAAGATTTAAATCATAAATTGCTGTTACACCATTTTTGTATTTTTTTTCTACATTTTTTAATCTGATTAAGTCCATATTTACCTCCACTCTAGTATATTTCATTATATCATATATTTCGACATAACAAAAGAGGAGTTTCGTGAAATCTCCTCTTGTTAACACTATTTTCCACCTTTTACTTCATAGGCATCCTCTACTACAAAGAATACTCCTGGATCAATTAATTTAATTCCTTCTGTTACCTTATAATAATCTCTGGTTGGGATTACTAACAATAACACTTTTCTTTGCTTTTCAAAAAAGGCTCCTTTTACATTAAATATAGTTGTAGTATGATGTAATTTATTTACGATATACTCTCTTATTTCTTTTTCTTTTGATGTTACTATATAGAATGCTTTATTTTTAGATATTCCTAGTAATACTTTATCAATCATCAAATTATTTATAAAGACCAGTATGATGGCATACATCATCATTGACCAACCAAAGAAAATACTACCTATCACTATTATTATAGAATTAATTACCATGCTGGATTTTGTTACTGGGATTTTAAAATACTTATCCAAAATCTGACTTATAATAGGAAGCCCTCCATTACTAAATCCCGTTTTATAAATAAAACCGTTTGCTAAACCTCCTATTACACCTGCAAAGATGATTATCAAAAATGTATCTTCATAATTTAAATTAATATTTTGAGTAATTAAAGCGGTTATCTTTACAAACAAAGGATAAAGAAATGTTGCTAGAATGGAGCCCGCGGTTCTTTCTTTTCCTAAGTACATAAAACTGAATAATAAGCAGGCTAGGGATATTAGTAATATCATAATTGAAGAATCTATTCCATAAACATAATTTGTGATTACAGCAATTCCATTTACCCCTCCTGCTACTAGACCAGTTGGTAAAAGTAATAGATTATATACCAAAGATAAAACAAATAAAGCTAGTATTAATATTACTATTCTACGAAGTAGGCTTTTTCTTTTTATTTTTTTTATTATTTCTTCAAAAAAGTTATCCATTATTCACCTCCAAAGACCTCGTAGGCATCTGTCACTACAAAGAAAGAGTCTGGATCAATTTCATGAATTCCTTCTTTTAACCTATAATAATCCTTGGTAGGTAATACACACATTAAAACAGTTTGATTTTCTTTCGCATAGCCACCTTTAGCATTAAATACTGTTACTCCATGGTTTAAATACTTTAAAATATACTCTTTTATTTTTTTCTCTTCTCGAGTTACAATGTAGAATGCTTTACTGTCGGATACTCCTAGAATAACCCTATCTGACATAAAACTAATTACATATAAGACAATAATTGAGTACATAAAATGAGTTGGACCGAAAACAAAGGCAGTTAGTAGTACAATTGTTCCATCACAATATAACATACTATTACCCATACTTATTTTTAAATACTTTGATAAAATTTGATTGATAATATCTGTTCCTCCAGTAGTAAATCCTGCTTTATATATCATTCCGGCACCAAAGCCATATACGACTCCTCCAAAAACAGATATTAATAATAATTGATTTGTATCTATATCTACTATTGCACTAATGTTACTTGTTAAGCTAACGAACAATGGAAATAGAATAGAACCAAGAATGGTTGCCTTCGTTTTATTCTTACCTAGCAAAAAGTAACTTAATATTAGTAATAATATATCCGCAACTAATATTACGATGGAATTATCAATTTTAGTCAGATAATTCAGAATAATCGCAAGGCCACCTACTCCTCCTGCTACAATATTGTTTGGTGCTAGAAACAAATTATAAGAGATAGCTATCAAAAAACAACCTAAAACAAATTGAATATGTCTTTTTACACTTGCTTTAGAGTTTATCCGTTCTAATATTTTTAAGTCTTTTGTCTTAGAAAATATTCCCATATACACCCCTCACTTTATTTTTATCTTTTTTGTTTTAAATTTGCTTCAATAAACAAATCTATATCTCCATCTAATACTTTGTTAACATTGCTAGTTTCAATATTTGTTCTATGATCTTTCACCATAGAATAAGGATGAAGAACATAACTTCTAATTTGAGATCCAAAATTGATATTTGCTTGAGCTCCTTTTATTTCATTTAATGCTTGTTCTTGGTGTTCTAGTTTTCTAATTAAAAGCTTGTTTTTTAAAACTTTTAATGCTTGTTCTTTGTTTTGGATTTGACTTCTTTCATTTTGACAAGTAACAACAATTTTTGTTGGTAGATGCGTTATTCTAACTGCAGAGTCTGTGGTGTTTACTCCTTGTCCACCGGCACCGGTCGAACGATAAACGTCTATTTTTAAATCTTTTTCATCTATTTCTATATCATTATCTTGTTCTATTTCTGGTGTTATTTCTACTGATGCAAATGATGTATGACGTCTATTGTTAGAATCAAAGGGAGAAAGTCTAACTAATCTATGAACTCCTTTTTCATTTTTTAGATAACCATAAGCATTTGTCCCTTTCACTCGGATGGAAACATTTTTGATGCCTGCTTCTTCTCCATCCTGATAATCTAATACTTCTATTTTATATTTTTTCTTTTCACACCATCTTGTATACATACGATATAACATCATAGCCCAGTCGCAGGACTCAGTACCGCCAGCACCTGGATGAATCTCCAAAATACAGTCATTTTTATCGTATGGCCCATTCAGAAGAAGAATAAAGCTCAATTCTTCTACTTTTTGTTTTATCAATACAGTTTCTTGTTCCAATTCTTGTCTGTTTTTTTCATCTATTTCCAATTCTAACAAATTAACTAACTCTAAATTATCATTTGTCTGTTGTAATAAGTTTTCTATACTTTCTACTACTTCTTTTTCTGTATTTAATTCTTTAATGATTTTTTCAGCAGCTGTTCTATCATTCCAAAAGTTTATATCATTTGTTTTTTCTTCTAAAGTCTTAACTTGCTCCTTTTTGCTATCAATGTCAAAGTGACCTCCATAGTTCTTTTAATTCTTTATTACTTTTATTTAATGATTCTTTTATTTCTTTTAATTCCATTCTTTCCTCTCCTTTTTAGTTTATACTTTTTTTTATTTTCTATTCTTTCATAAATTCAATGATAAAGTAACATATTTTTTTTCTTTTCTCAATCAATTTTTATTTGTTTTTTGTATATATTTGTATACTTTGCATATATTATAAGTGAGGAAGGTTCACTGTTACGTGTGAAGATCCTCTGTAAATAGATATAGGAGCCAAAAGGCTCCTTTTTTATTTTAATAATTCATCTCGTAATTTCATCCACAATTTACCTAAGTGATTTTCTCCAGTTCTATCTTTTCCCCATCCCCAGAAATTATCTTTAGGTGAATCTTCAACAATTATATAGTCTTTCGTTTGTAATAGTTTTTGTTTGACATATGGGTTTTGCTGTAATTTTTTTCTTAAAAGTTCTTCCATAATTGTTAATTTTACTTCTTGCCAATCACTTCTTACTTTATCTTTATTAGCAAAGGCTATTTTTTGAGCTTCATGAGCTGAATGACTTTTTTTTATTTCTTCCGCTATTTCTGGGGCTGATTTCAAAAATTTAGCGGTCTGATAGGCCTCTTCTAGTGATGCATATAAATATCCATCCCATTCCACTTTAAAAGAACTGAAGTTATCTAGGCAATAAAATTCTCTAGGATAAAATCCTATTACATCATTCATTTTTTCACTTAACCAAGTATCACGATATTGTTCTAATTTAATCATAAAATTCTCCTTTATACTTTCTCTTCTAAAATCCATTCTTGCAAATATTTTATTTCCGAATGGCAATATTCGCACTTTCCCTTTGTAACATCTATTGATGCTCCACAATTTGCACATCTAATAATATTTTCTTTAGTTCCTAAATTTAATAAGGTATTTTTATTTTGTTGCATAGTGTATGTCTGAGTTATTATCTTAGATTTTAATTTTTTGTTTTCATAAGTAACTATCCTTAAATCTGCCGTTACATCAACATATAATACTCCATTTACTTCATAGTCTTTAAAATTGGTATAATCTAAAATATCATAGTCTATTATATTTTCCTTACTATAATATTTTTTCCTTATCTCATAATTTAGGTTATTAAAAAATGTTTTTTTGTTAATTTTAGTTCTTTGCCAAAATTCTATTTGTTTTTTATTTTCTTTATCTTTAAATTTCTTTATAGGAGATAAGATTATATATGCATCTGCAATATAGAAAAAATAATATAAAATTAGAGAAAGAATAATACCATATATAAATATTTTTATAATATCATAGTTATTAAAAGTCCTTGAAGTAAGTTTTATAAAAATAAAGCTTATAATAATGCTAATAATAATATCTACAATTAGTGTTATTACTCTATAGATATTACTCTTTAGTACTCTATCATAATGATATTTACTACCTAAGTCTTTCTCACTGTAATCCATATTATAATAAGTTTTACAATAAGGACAACCATCAATAAAATCCTTTAGTGGAGATTTCATTCCACAATTAGGACATTCGTATTCTTCATTTATATTATTATCCATAATATATGTGTACTCTATTCTTGAATCAAATAACTTTTCTTTATGTGCTAATTTATTATCTATATAATATTCTTTTTGGCAGCGGATTCCTCGCTCTATATTATCATTAACGGAATCATTAGTATTTCTTTCTAAAATTTTGTTTCCAACAATATATTTCGTTCTTATATTGATTCCATATCTTTTTAATTTTTCTTTTTGATATGTTTCTGATATTAAGGCCATGTTCCTCTAGTTATTATTGTTATTGTTGTTATTATTGTTATTATTATTGTTGGAAGATGAACCACCGCTATAACTATAACTAGATGACGGTGTATAATGTGGAATCACACGTAAATAGTTTTCCTTCATAGTAAATCCATCAATTGAGGAATTAATACTTTTAGCAGCAATTACTGCTGTGACTGTAGTTCCAAGACATAAAGAAACTTTATCTGTCCCTCCAACGACAGTACCCTCTGGGTTGGAAGACAAGAAGTCATATATTTGATTTAATTCTTCCATAGAAAAGTCGTAATAATTAGTTAAATCAATGCATCTTTTTTTTCTAATTAATTCTTCATATGTTTCTGGTTCTTTATCCATTTTGATTCTCCTTATCTAAATAATAAAACTCTATATTTTGAAATGGTAGATTTATTGCTTGTATATGGTAATAGGCATTATTTTTTTGTTTCATATAATGATAATCTCTTAATGCTGTTGTTGTAAAAAATATGTTATTAGCATTTGTAAGAGATAAGTATTTTGAAAATTTCTTTAGCCAACTACTAATATCGTAAGAGTAGTATCCTTCTTTGTCACTTGCTATTTCATCTAATACACCTTTATAAACCAATTCTGTTGCAATATGTCTTTGTTTTTCCCTATTCTCATCTCCGTAAGTCACTAAATTACCACTTAAAAGCATAATATATAGTGCATTATTTTCTGGATATTCACACTCTGCACTTATTAACTCTTTTTTCATATAAATTATTACTTTATTCTCTGGTGTTAAATATATAAAATCCCTGTAGGATTTTTTTATTTGGGATGCTAATTGGTATTCTTTTTCATTCACTTTTAAAATAAAACTATTTTCGTCATATATATATTTTAACTTTTGATCTTTTTCAATTATATCTTCTAGAGATGGATAACTTTCTGTAGATTTTGTTGGTCTAAAATTCTCTTTATTTTCTATTCTCATTTTTGTTATATATTCATAGACAAATTCTTCATTGTTTATGTCTTTTGGATAATTTCTATCTTTGTATAATTCTTGTTGTAGTTTGCATGTATAACTTTTGCTACTGTTATAAATATTTTTTACAAATGGGCACCCCGTTTTGCACAAGTATAAATATCCACAGTTTTTACAATCCTCATTAAACGGTAGTTTATTATGATTTATAAATATTTTATTAGATGCCGTTTTTAATATTTCTTCTACAGTATTTTTATATATATTACCATAATAATAATCTTTTTGTTTCTGTCCTCTTACGCATGAGTAGATATCTCCGTTTCTTTCTAATAAAAAGAACTTTTCTCCACAGTTATTACAATTAGTACAATATTCTGGTCCGAACTCATTAAACCAAGCTCCATTCACTCCGCTGTCTAAATTTGTTCCATCAAATTCTTGATGCATTCGTTTATAGAAATTCACTTGTTCTTCTTCTGTCATTGGATGTAATAATCCATTTGAATTGTAAGAAAAACCTATCATAAAATTAAAATCATTCATATCTAAACATGTATTTTTGTCTAGGAACTTGATATCTTTTATAATTTCTTCGATATGTTGGTAATGTTCTTTAAAGATTGTTGACGATACTTTCTTTTTATTTGGTATATCTTTTAGTAGTTCTATATTTTCCAGTATTTTATCCAGTGTTTTTCGGTTCCCTTTTGTTACTCTATATTCGTTATGAAGGGAAAATGGTAAGTCTAGACTCCCAGATATGGATACATTAAATTCTTTTATTGTATCTATGTGTTTTTTTAAATCATATAAGTTGGTTTTGATATGGGGACTACCTACTTTGAAGCCGGCATCTGTAATAAGTTGCTTGTTTTTTTGATAATACTGACTAATATACTCAATGATATCATGAAAATCTTGCTTACTTAAAGTGGTTACTTCTCCTCCGTGCAAAGATATATTAAATGGTATAACATTCGATTCCTTTAGTTTATTAATGGTGTATTCTAGAGTCCCTAACGTTGTATATTTTGTATATTCCTCTTTTGTATTATCTTCTAAATAGCAATATTTGCATTCCATGTTACAAGCCATGGTTGGGACATACAACAAATGTATATATTTATACTCTTCCTTCACTACTATTCCCCCTAATAATAATTGTTCCACGTATTTCCTGTATCACTATATTCATCATAGTAATATATTGATGTAGGACTATTTTTGAAAGCTCTTGAATTTATGTATGTCTGTTTTGGCACTCTTATTGATAAAAGACTAGAGCATTCTCTAAATGCTGATGAGCCAATTTCTTCAAGATTACTATTTTCTGTTATATTTACTTCTGATAATCGAGAAGCTCCATAAAAGGCATGTCCACCTATTCTAGTAACTGAATCTGGTATATCTATTGATATTAGTGAACTACATTCTTCAAAGGTATTTCCTCTAATTTCTTGTAGTTTTTTAGATAGCTCAATATTTTCTAGTGAATATGCATTATAGAAAGTTTCTCCTCCCATATATGTTAAAGTATCTGGTAATTTAACTGACCTAAGTGAGGAACAATTATAAAATGCACTTCCCCCAAGATATTCTAAGCTATCAGGAATGTTTATCTTTGTTAAACTAATATCATTTTTGAAGGCCTTTCCTCTAATCTCTGTAATACTATTAGGTAAGTTTACCTCTTCTAAAAATGGCATATTGGCAAATACATTTCCACGAATGCTTACAATTTCTTCGCCCTTATATGTTTCTGGTATATTCACCGTTTTAAAATTAGTTAGACCGAATGTATAAAATCTAACTCCATAACCATTATCCATCTTTTCATAAAATGTAATTGGTTTAGCAAATATAATTAGTGGCAATATTATTGCTGCTACAATACCTACTATAAATATTGGTTTTGTTTTGTTTGGAACAAATGTTGTTTGCACATTCATTATAATATTAGTTATCTTTTCTGATGGACGTTCTTGAATTTGTTTTTTTAAGTACTTTAACATATTATAATTTCTTGTGTATTTAAATAAAATTATTAATAAAACTAAACCTATCAAGTATGTTAGTAATGGAAAATGAAAGAAAATTAGTATTATATATATAAACAATAACAACACAAATAAAATGTTTAATATTTGTTTTCTTTTTAATAGGGATGCAGGTATTACTTTGCTATTTTTATCTATTTGAAGTTTTGATAATTGTCTATTAATAAATTCTTCTAATAATTGTGATTCAGTTAGATTGTACATAGAATCAAAATTAGCTTTAGTAACGTTTTTTTTCTGGATAGGTGGATCTACTATTTCAGTATTTTGTTTTGAAGGGTTGCATGGTTGACCGCAATTTCCACAGAATTTGTCGGTTACTTTAATATTTCCTCCACAATTTTTACATTTTAGATTTGTATCGGTTGTTGATTGATTGTTTACTGCAGACTGCTGGTTTATCATATATTACTCCTTTTTTGATATACTACTATACTTTTATATCTTGATTATAGCATAAATTTATTTTTTATTTTATTTTTTTCCATAAAAAAAGCATTAATAGATAATGCCTTATTTTAAACTTTTTAATTCTCCCATACGTGAAGTAGGTATAAATCCTGGCTCTGATGCAATTACATCTGGAATTCTATTTACTATTGTTGCACAAGTAAGTTCTACTGTACTTGGCTTTTCAATTACCATCGTAGTATTTGGTTCACCATAAACTGTCCATTCATTTCTATCAAATTCATCTTTATTATATACTTTTCCAATACACTCTGTTTCAAGAGTGATTCCTTCTTTTGTCTCAGTAGTAACAACAGCGCTCATTCCTGTTGCCATCCCTGCTTTTACAGTCATTCCTAGAGTACTTGATTCAATATCATAATCATTAAATTGTGGTACACATTTTTGTCTTTGGCTTACTACGGTTAATCCTAATTTGTCACATAGCCAACCATTCACATTCCACATGTATGATGGAGCATATTTACCACTTTCAATTACTTTCTGTCTTTCTTCATCTGATATTTCATCTGCACTAGCTACTTGAGAGGCGAACTCTTCTTTGGTCAATCCTGCTCCATGGGCTTTTGCTAAAGCTATTCCATAATCTTCTACATTATAGGAAGAACTACCTTTAATCTTTGTAATATTATGGCTTGCTCCTGTTAATGTTGTAATTAAATTTCCCCAGAATGCATCTTGATATCCACTACCAGTTATAGTACAGTTATTTTCTTTTGCAAGGTTATCAATTTCGCTGGTTAATGTTGGGTTAGAATTCATCGGATAAAATGCTTCCTCACAGGTAGTAATTGCATTTACTCCACATTTGGCACAAGTAAGTAGTGCTTCCTTAACATCTGCAAGTAAACTCATTGTTGTAACAATAACACAATCTGGTTTTAATTTTTTTAATAGTTCTTCTGCATGGTCTACATTTTCAACTATTACTCCAGTATTTTCTCCCTTCATTATTTGTCCAATATCTTGGCCAATAACATCAGGATTAATATCTACAGCCCCTACGATTTCTCCACCATTTTCTATAACATAGCGCATGGTGTATACGCTCATTTTTCCTACTCCATATTGAAAAATTCTTAATCCTTTCATTTTTCCCTACCTTTCCTCTTTAGTATATCACTTAAGTATCATAAAGAATCACTTTGGATAAAAAAATTACACCTTTTAGTGTAACTTTACATTTATATTATTTTCTTTTTTTATTTATATATACTTTTATTAAATCTGGGTCATGTTGGTTTTTTGGCAGGCTATCTAATGAAAAAAACTTCATGTCTTTTGATTCATCGTCACAGATTAAATCTCCAGAATATTTTTTGACTAGATATAATGCCGTATTATTTATCACAACATCTCCATTTGGATATTCTTTTTTTCTAGAAAGTCCTGAGATAATATCTAATAATTCTAAATCTTCCTCTTTTACTTCTAAATTAGTTTCTTCTTTGATTTCTCTAATTATAACTTCTTGAAATCTTTCTCCAAGTTCTTGACATCCACCTGGTAATCCCCATCTATCATTATCTTTTCTACGTTGTAATAAAATCTCCCCTTGCAAATTTTCAATAATAGCTGCTGATCCATCCTGTAAAATTGGAATTTTATGTCGTAATTCCCCCATGCACATTCTTATAAATACAGGATAACCTATCACATTACTTAATTTTTTTATTTCTTCTGTGTTTAATCCATTTATTATGTTTTTCAATTTTTCATATGGCAAATTTCTTTTTTCTGCTTCGGTTAATTTTTTTATTTCTTCTATTATTTTTGTATTGTCCATTATTTTTCATCTCCTGGGCTTGATTTTTAGATATTTCATAAATTATTATAGTTCTTTTTTATTTAAATTAAATTTAAATCTTCTAACATTTTCTTGTGATCATAGGCTAACTCCATTGTCTTAATTTCTTCTGGCTTAAACCATCTAACTTCATCACATTCACTTATTGGTGTTGGTATTCCTTTTATGATTTTGCAAGTATGGGGTAAACAAATAAATGTTTTAGTTGGATGTCTTCCTATTTTATCATAGTATTTTCCAACAAATTTTATATTTCCAAGTTCCACACCTATTTCTTCTATCGCTTCTCTTTTTAACGCATCTTCTACTTCTTCTCCCCATTCTATAGCGCCAGCTATTAATCCCCAATAACCTGTATATGCGCCTGCAGTTCTGTGCATTAATAATATTTCTCCATTTTCATTTGTAATAATTCCATCTACTCCAACATACGGATGATCTTGCTTCATTATATTCTCCTGTCTCGTTTTTATTTAACTCATTAATTAAATTATAACACATTTTTATCTTATTAGTTTTTATAATACACTTGCACGGACTAATATTAAGTGATACAATCAGTTATATTTTTAATCAGAGGTATATTAGAATGAAAAGATATAAACAAAATGAAATCGATTTGGTCGTTAATGCCATTCTTGACGATGGTGTACTGAGTGTTCCTACTGATACTGTATATGGGATATGTGCTAGAGTTCATTCTCCAGAGGCTTTTAATAAACTAGTAGAAGTTAAGAATCGGCCATCTAATAAAAAATTCCCGGTTATGTGTAGTGATATAGAACAGATTAAAAGTATTGCAATCGTAGACGATAAAGCAGAAAGGCTAATTAGAGCTTTTATGCCTGGTCCTATTACTTTAGTTTTAAGAAAAAGGGCTGACGTTTTCACATATATTAATAACGGCGGTACAAAAGAAACTGATGAGCTTGCTATTAGAATGGCACCCTCTATATTTTTAAAGCAAGTAATCAATGGTGTAGGAAGTCCTTTGTTTATGACAAGTGCCAACCAAAGCGGTCAGGAAATATGCAAAACTTTAGATGATATAGAAAGAACTTGTCCAGCTTTAGACGGAATGGTAGAAGGAGAAGTATCTCTTGGACAAGCAAGTACTATTGTAGATTGTACTGGTGATACTATAAAAATACAAAGAAGAGGACCTATTTCAGAAGAAGAAATTATGCGTATTTTAAAATGACCACATTATTATAACAACAAAAAGCAAATAATCAAGTTTGGGATTATTTGCTTTTTTATTTTATTCGTTGCTATTTTCTAATTTTTAATCTTATTTATTGTTGCAATGCTTAAATATAGAATCATAGTCACTTTTCCATTCAAACCCCCACTTTTCATATTGCGTTTTTAGAACTTCCTTGATTTCTTTATAAACAGGTAGTAATTTGGGAAATTCCTCGATTGCTTTATCTGCATATGTTGCAAAAATTTCGTGATTCATAATAGGAGCATTTATTGTTAAAGGGTGAATCATCCCTTCTAGTTTATCACAAGCATTTACAAAGCGAGACTCTTCTGTTGCTTTTTCTTTGTATTCTTTATAATACGTAGAAATAGAACTATAGTAAGTATTAGATAATTCTTTTATTTTTTCTATTTCGTAATTCTCTTTACGTATATTTATTTTTTTGACGGTATTTTCTTTAATATCTACATCTTTCTCTAAATCCATTTCGCCAAAATCATGATAAATCGAAAGACTAATACATTTTTGATAATCTAAATCTAAGTTTAACTCTTTATAAAAATAATCAACTATTAGTATTAATTTAAAAGTGTGTTCTGCGGTACTTTCACTAAAAAGAGGATAATTTCCATATCTTTTTGTTTTTTGCAAATCGTTTACTTTAAATAAAAAGTCTAATTCCTTTGTTTTCATTCTATCTCCTTTTATTAATTTCATCTCTCTTGTTTACGATTATTATATTTCACATAATACTTCTGATATTATCATACTAATTTTTTTAGTCATTAACAATATTTTATTCCATAATTATTCTTTTTCCTATTTATATCTTGCATCAATTATAGTAAACAAAAACTACTTTTAATTAAAAGTAGTTTGCAAATCATTCAATAGAAAGTGTTACTTCATCAGATAAAAGATTCTTTGATTTTAACCACATGCTAAGATAGTTTATTATTTTATATTTAACAACATTAGACATTTTCGTTCCATCAGCATAAGAAATACAATCTTTCTTTTTTAAATTATTATTAAAAAGTATTTTCCCTTTTGCATCCAACTTATAATCAACATTTACTTTTCTCTTTTTATAATACAGTTCGAACCCTTCTAAAGTATGAATATCTTTAAACTTAATATAAAAATTATTAGGGTTTTGTAAAATTGGTATAATTAAGATCATATAGGTGCAAACAATAACTCCTATTGTTGGATATACAATAAACTCAAGATTGATATCAAGAATTCCATTTATTAGCAAATATATAAAAAGTATATCTAAAAGAATCAATATAATACTTCCAATAATATTGCTTATGCCATATTTAGGTTTGATTTTTCCATTAACAAGGCTAATACCTAAAGCTGTTCCTCCAACTGTTTCTATAACTCTCATTTTAACACTCCTTACTATAGTTATTTTACAATATTTTCTGCATCATTTCTAGCTGTCATTTTAGGTATTAATTGAGTTATTCTAATAATACGACTTAACTTAATTCTATTTATAAGGCATTTTTTCACTATATCGTAGTCGGTTATTCTCCCAATTTCTTAGTAAATTAATCAACAAAAAAAACGCCCAGATGATAATAGGACGCTTCTTTAATTTTCATTCTTTTTAGATGCTATAGAAAATAAGAAATTATGCATTTTTTCCACAGCACTGTTTGTATTTCTTACCACTTCCGCATGGACATGGATCATTTCTACCGATTTTTTTTACTCTTTTTGGCGTTTTTTTAGCAGGCTCTTTTCCTCCCTCATTAGTTATTTTCTTTTTGGCTACTTCTTTTCGCTCAATATTTTGTCTGATTTCTGCTCTTAATAAGAATGTTGTTACATCTTTATCTATCTTTTGTAACATTTCATCAAACATATCATACCCTTCCATTGTATAGGCACGTAGTGGATCTTCTTGTGCATAACCTCTTAAGTGAATTCCTTCTCTCAAGTGAGACATAGTATTGATATGTTCCATCCAATAATTATCAACCACTTGTAATGTGATTGCTTTTTCAAACTCATCTGTTACTTCTTGTGGAATCTCTTTTAGCTTTTCTTCATATTCTTCTGTAATTTTCTTTACTAATACATCGATTGTTTCTTCCTCTGATAATCCTTCTATATCAGATAATTTTATATCTTTCTTTAGTAAATTTTCATTTACATATTCTTTGATTTCTTCATAATCTTCTTTTCCAAGAGTACCTTCTGGTGCTAAGTGAGATTTTACTAAATCCTCCATATGATGACGGAATGTATCTAAAACCATTTCATGAATTGATTCACTATCTAAGATTCTATTTCTTTTCGCATACATAATTTCTCTTTGATCGTTCATAACATCATCATATTGTAATAGTTGTTTACGAATATCAAAGTTATTTCCTTCTACACGTTTTTGTGCAGTTCCGATAGATCTTGTAAATGTTTTACTCTGAATTGCTTGTTCACCAAGTCCCATAGACTTCATCATTTCACCAATTCTATCAGAACCAAAGCGAACCATTAGGTCATCTTTCATAGATACAAAGAATTGTGTATATCCAGGGTCTCCTTGACGTCCTGAACGTCCACGCAATTGGTTGTCAATACGACGAGATTCATGGCGTTCAGTACCAACTACGCATAATCCACCTAATTTTCTAATATCATCTGATAATTTAATATCTGTACCACGACCAGCCATGTTAGTAGCAATGGTTACTGATCTTTTTTGACCTATTTTAGATATAATTTCTGCTTCACGAGCATGATTTTTTGCATTTAATACTTCATGCGGAATATGAGCTTTTTTTAATAAGTCACTTATTAATTCACTTGTTTCAATTGCAATTGTACCAATTAAAACTGGTTGTCCTTTTTCGTAACGTTCTTTTACAAAGTTAATAATTGCTTTATACTTAGCTTCTTTTGTTGCATAAACTAAGTCTGGTGCATCAATACGAATTACTTCTTTGTTGGTTGGTATTTCTATAACGTACATATTATAGATATTTCTAAATTCTTCTTCTTCGGTTTTTGCAGTACCTGTCATACCAGATAATTTTTTATACATTCTGAATAAATTCTGGAAAGTTATTGTCGCTAATGTTTTTGTTTCTTGATTGATAGTTACTCCTTCTTTTGCTTCAATTGCTTGATGAAGCCCATCAGAATAAGCACGGCCTTTCATTAGACGACCAGTAAATTGGTCAACTATTACTACTTCGTCATCTTGTACAACGTAATCTACATCTTTTTTCATAGCATAATTCGCACGTAATGCTTGATTAATATAATGAACTAAAGAAGCATTTTCAATATCATAAAGGTTTTTTACATGGAATGATTTTTCTGCTTTTTCGCTACCTTTTTCAGTCAAAGTTACTGCTTTAGTCTTTTCATCATAAACATAGTCATCTTCTACTTTTAATCCTTTTGCGAAATGATCAGCATCTAAATATAAATTAGCACTGTTCATTTGTCCACCAGAAATAATTAAAGGAGTTCTTGCTTCATCGATTAATACGGAGTCAACCTCATCGATGATAGCAAAGTTTAAAGGTCTTTGTACTCGATCTTCTTTTCTGATTACCATGTTATCTCTTAAATAATCAAAACCAATTTCGTTATTCGTGGAATATAAAATATCGCAATTATATGCTTCTTGTTTTTCTTTTGCACTTAATTCTCTTGTATTAACACCAACTGTCAACCCTAAGAAACGATATATATCTCCCATCCATTCAGCATCACGTCCAGCTAGATATTCATTTACAGTGATAACATGTACTCCCTCGCCTGTTAAAGCATTTAAATAACCTGGAAGTACACAAGTTAAAGTTTTTCCTTCACCAGTTTTCATTTCTGCTATATTACCATAATGAATAGCTAAACCGCCAAGTATTTGTACATAAAAGTGCTTTTCTCCCAAAACACGAAAAGAAGCTTCTCTTGCCGTTGCAAAAGCTTCTACAAGGATATCTTCTAAAGTTTCTCCGTTTTGTAGTCTTTCTTTAAATTCCTCTGTTTTAGCTTTTAATTCTGTATCTGTTAATTTAGAATATTCTTCATCTAAATCCATGATTTTATCTGCCAAGACTTCAAATCTTTTTAATTCTTTATATTCATGATCAAATATTTTTCTTAATAATTTCATTCTGACATCTCCTTAACTATTTATTTTACCAAAAAAAAAGAAAGAATAAAAGCTTATTCTTCCTTTTTCTTACTATTCAGACTCGATTACACCATAGTTTCCATCAGTTCTTTTATATACAACTGCTACTTGGTTTGTTTCACTGTCTTTATACATATAGAATTGGTGACCTAAGAGCTCCATTTGAAGTATCGCCTCTTCTTCGTTCATTGGTTTTACTTCGACTTTCTTTCTCTTTAAGATCTTTTTGTCATCCAAATCTTCCTCATCAGCAAATGCAGACATAGAAAAGTCTTTATTTGTTTTCACTTGTTTTGACATAATCCTTGTCTTGTTCTTTCTAATTTGCCTTTCTAGCTTATCGATAGTTTTATCGACAGCTGCATAGAAGTCATCTTTAGATTCTTCTGATCTTAAAATAAATGCTTTTAGTGGTATGGTAATTTCTACTCGTTGCTCATGATTTTTTACTTTAACTATGACAGATGCGCGAACATTTTCGCTATTTTCTAGGTACTTATTTAACTTTTCTAGTTTTTCTTCAATATATTCTTTCATAGCGTCTGTAACCTTAAGCTTATCTCCATGAATAATAATTTCCATACTATCACCTCCTTATACTTGTAGTATAGCATAGTTTCGAAAAAAAAACTACTATTTAACAGTAGCAGTTTCTTTAACTAATTTTACATTTAAAGCTTGGTATCCTTTACTAGTTTCTACCAATTTAAACTCTACTAGTTGTCCTTCTGATAAAGTCTTATAGCCTTCTAATTCTATTGCAGAGTAATGAACAAATACGTCTTCATTTTCTTTGTATTCGATAAAGCCATATCCTTTATCATTATTGAACCACTTTACGCGTCCAACCATCATGTTTTTGCACCTCATTTCTACCAACAGCTTACGATATCTTCTTGGTGTTTTAATCATACCAATTTTTACCATTATTTTATTGAAAATTCCTCTAATTGCCTATCAAACGGACTTTTTTGGTCCTAATTTACTAATTTTCGACAAAATTCGACAAAAAAACGGGCTTTTTTTACTATTCACAGATTTTTCTGTTCTGTTATTTTATTCATTATATAATTATATTGTTAGAGGATATGGTGGTTGTATATGAAACAATTATTTTTGGAAAATAGCATGAATTTTATTTGTAAATACCAATCCATTTCTGACTACGATAAAAAAAAGGTAAAATACGGTTTAGAAGGGCTTTATCTTACTATAACAAAAATGGTACTATTAACAATTTTAGCTCTTTTGCTAAATATGTTTAAAGAATTTATTTTGGTTGTAGTTTTCTTTAATGTCATTCGTTATACCGGTTTCGGATTTCATGCAGAAAAAAGCTATCAGTGCTTATTGTTTTCCACTTTTAACTTTATTGCAATACCATTTTTATTGTTGCATATACAATTATCCAACTTTTTTGTATATACCATCTGTGCAATCTGTATTTTCTACTATTTACTTTTTGCACCCGCTGATACAAAAAAAAGACCTCTTTCAAATAAAAGAAAGAGAATCATTCGTAAAATTATTACAGTTATGATTGGTTTTATTTATACATTGATGATTATTTTGTTGAATAACACATATTGGACTTCTATTATTTTGTCAGCAATGATTATTCAATCTATTATTATCAGTCCTCTTATTTACCGGTTATTTAATCAACCATATAATAATTATAAGGCATTAAATATCTAAAGAGGTATTTAATATATTATTTTTGTAAAGGAGTGTAGTTTGATAGTATGAAGAAGAGATTATCTCAATTATTAATGGCCGTGGCAATGTTGGCAACAGGAATGGCTAGTACCGGATGTATATGGTTTATTTTGGAAGAGCCTAATTCAATTGATACTTTTTGTGAGTAAATGATATCATTTTTTGATATCGTTTTTTATTATCAGCTGTTCAATATAATAACCGTCAATAATTTCTTGCTTTTCTTCTAACCACGGGTTTTCTTTTATTAATTTAGAAGCAAAATATAATCCGTTACCTCTGCCTTCTCCTTTAGATGAAATTCCTTTTTTATTCCTATCTTTCAGATTTGTATGCCTTTTAAAGCTATTAGAAATTACAATGCTAACTTTATCCTTTAATTCATAAACTTCTATTGTTAAATTTTTCTTTCTACTTTCAGCTGCTGCTTCTATCGCATTATCAAAATAGATTCCAATTAACTTACATAACACTTTTATTTCTTTTTCTGATAATTTGGTTAGCATGCTATCTTTTTCAAGACTTACATCAGTTATTAAATTAATTTTTTGTTTTTGAGCAATTGCTGCTTTGTAATACATTAATCCTTTTATTCCGCCTTTAGGGAGATTTTTTAAATTGGTTACTGTCTGTCCTTCAATATTAATATTATCTTCTAATATTTCATCAATTTTATCTTTTACTTTCTTTTCTTTTGTAAGACATCTAAGCACGGCCAATTGGTTTTTATATTCATGACGATTTAATTGTTCTTTTTCAATCCAATCTTCAAAATTTTGAATGTATGCAAACAAAGAATCATATTCATTGCTTAACTAATTATATTCGTTTATATTTTTTATATATGTATATCCAATAAACCCAAAAATTAACATTCCCGATAAATTTACTAAATAGTTAATATTGAATATTTCATATTTTGTCCAATTATATGCAATCAAACAAAAATCAGCAACAAGAAGTACTAAAAATATAGAATTTATAAAAATTTTTCTGGAGGAAATATTGCTAAAAAACTTTTGCATTTGTTTTCTTATTTTTTTACTCTTTAATAATAAAATACTAATTATACTTATTAAACTATTAGTAAGTAAGAAGCACACCATATTTTCTCTTACAGTTTCTATGCTAATAAATAATCTAAAAATTGAACTTACAACTACATCGGACAAGAATAAAACAATCATAAAAATTGAAACACTTGTAATTGCCTCTTCTATCGTTATATGAAATAATATTTTATATATTAGAATATTTAGTAGAAACACACTAATAGAAAACATTAAATTGTATTGCTCATGATAATTTAGTACTGTAAAAATTGTTAAGATGGCTAACAAACAAAATGTTTTTAAATCTAATTTTTTAATAACCGTTCCAGTTATATTACTGATTGTATAATAACCTGCCATAATCATTAGTATTGTACATATAATTCTAACCAACACCTCTAACACGATTAAACATCTCCCTTTTCTTACTTCTTGATATTCCGTTGAATTCTTCACCAGTTTTTAGAACGGCTACATTTTTACTAAGATTATAATATTGTACTTGTTCTACGTTGATAGCAATTGCTCTATTACATTTGAAAAATCTTTTATCTAATTTTTCTAACACTTCATTTAGTGTTCCTTGGATTGGATAGTCCCCTTCTTCTGTATGAATTATGCATCGTTTACTATCCATTTCTTTTTCTATTTTAATGATACTTCTATATTCTACATTATAAGCAATATTCTTATATGTATATCTTAGAGTGTTATATTTATTATCATAATGTTTCATACAAATTAATAAAGCGTCTTTTAGCTTTTGTTCTGAACGATCTAATTTATTTATGAAATCTACTAACATTAATCTTTTACTTAAAGCTTCATATTTATATTCTGCATATCCAGAAACCATGATAATCATAGATACCCAATCATCATATTCTTCTCTGATTTTTCTTGCAGTATTAATTCCAGAACCGATATCTGTCTTTATATCTAATAAATAAACTTTAAAACCTTTTATTTTCTTTATTTCTCTTTCCCACTTATCATCGTAGCAAGTAAATGTATAACATTTATATTCTGTGTCATATTTCATCATAAATTTATCAATTTGATATTTGTATTCTTTTAGTAACTCTGGCTCATCTTCACAAATTACAAAATTTATCATATTAATCTCCTTATATTTCCAAATTTTACCAGTTATTATAAAAATAAAAACTGCTATTGCTAGCAGTTTAGTTTTAGGACTTCTTTCGTTTGAAGAATGGTATCTTTTCTTCTATTTTTTTTGTTCTTGTTGGAGTTTTATCAGAGATTATTGTAGTATGCAATACAAACCATAATACAATAATAAATATGATTATATATACTATTTTTCCTAAAACTGGATCTTTAATTGTATAAAGAATAGATGCTGCTGCAAACAGTAGGTTTATACCATAAATAATTAGAACTGTAGTTCTTTGTGAAAAATTCATACCTAATAATTGATGATGTAGATGTTTCTTGTCTGCTTGAAATGGAGGCTGCCCCTTTAACAGTCTTCTGATAATCGCGAACAAAGTATCTAAAATAGGTATTCCTAAAATCATAATTGGAACAAAGAAAGATGTTAGGGCAGGACCTTTAAATTCTAATAATGTAATTACTGATATAATAAATCCCATAAATGTTGCACAGTCTCCGGCAAAAATCTTGGCGGGATAGAAATTGTGTAATAAAAAACCTAATGTAGAACCCAACATGATAAACGTTAAAATCATGACTAGACTTCCGCCTCTTCCTTGATAAAATCCAATAATGCCGATAGTCAAATAGAAAATAGAACAAACTCCTCCACTTAATCCATCTAATCCATCTATTAAATTAATAATATTTGTACACGCAACAATGAAGAAAATGGTAATCCAAGGAGCAAAAATGCCGAAATCTAATGAAAAACCAAATGCAGTTATATTATCTAGTGTTATTTTTCCATAAAATACTATTATACAGGCAGCTATTAAATGACCTATCATTTTTTGATATGCTCGAATTGGTTTAATATCATCCATAATTCCTGTTAGAATAATAATAAAACTACCAATTAATATAGAATTCATTCTAATACTCTGTTCACCAAATAGCATATATCCAAATAAGAAGCCTAAAAATATTCCTACTCCTCCTAGCATTGGAGTTGCTTTTTTGTGAATATGCCTATGTCCCTCATCGGCGCGAGGCACGTCAATTGCTCCAACGTGGATTGCAATTCTTTTGATTATCGGCATAATTAATGCCGTGAATAAAAACGTAACTAAGACTATTTTACTTGCATCTAGGATTTGTTCTTTCATTCTCGTCACTTCCTATTAAAATTATAGCAGAATTATTTTTAATAGAAAAGAAAAAAACCAATTTTATTGGTCTTCTTCTAATAACGTAATATTATTTAACAGCGTTCCCGTTCCTTCGGCTACACACGTCAAAGGTGACTCTGCAATTAAAATTGGTACTTGCAACTCTTTTTCTAATAATTCTGGTAACCCTCTTAGCATTGCTCCTCCACCAGTTAATATAATTCCTTTTTCTACAATGTCTCCAGATAATTCTGGTGGGGTCTGTTCCAAAACATTTGTTGTTGCTTTTACTATTTTTTGAATACTTTCTTCTAAAGCTAATTTTGTTTCATCTTGTGTTATTTCTATTGTATCTGGTAATCCAGTAATTAAATTTCTCCCTCTTACTTCTAATTTTTCCTTTTTGTTTGGATCGAAGATGTTGGAAAATCCTATTTTTATATCTTCTGCCGTTCTTTCTCCAATTAATAATTTATATTTTTCTTTTATATATTTAATAATATCTTGATCGAATACATTTCCAGCAATACGTACTGATGTAGAAGATACAATATCATTTAATGAAAGAATAGCAATATCTGTGGTACCTCCACCAATATCTATTACCATATTAGCTGTTGGTTTAGAAATATCCATTCCTGCTCCTATAGCTGCTACTTTTGGTTCTTCCTCAATATAGACTTTTCTTGCACCTGTTCTTTCTGCAGCTTCTTTAATTGCATTTTTTTCTACTGGTGTAATGTTTGTTGGACAGCATATTAAAATTCTTGGTCTGGAGAAAAGCTTTTTTGCTTTGATCTTCTTTATAAATGAATTTAGCATGATTTCTGTAATCTCAAAATCTGCAATTACACCATCTTTCATTGGTTTTATAGCTTTTACTTTTCCTGGTGTTCTTCCTAACATCTCGTTTGCTTCTGTACCAACTGCAATTACACTTTTAGAATCTGTATCAATCGCAACTATGCTAGGTTCATTTAACACTATTCCTTGTCCTTTAACATATATTAAAACATTTGCTGTTCCTAAATCTATTCCAATATCTTTTGCCCACATATATGTCACTTCCTTTTCTGTCATTAATATTTTATCATAAAATCTTAATTTTATAATAAAATATATTCATATTTTTTATATTTATGAAAAAAAAGAGACTATTGCTCTTTATTTTCAGAAGTTTGTAATTCTTTATTTAAGTAAAGGGTAGGATTTACCACAGTTCCGTTTACATATAATTCAAAGTGTAGATGATTTCCCATGTCTTTATCTAATTCGTTTGTTCCACTTTTTCCTATTACCTGACCTTGTGTTACCATATCTCCCTTTTTTACACTTACTTCTGATAGACTTTGATAGATGCTGATGTAACCGTTTTCATGTTTTATTTCTACTACTTTTCCTAATGTTTCGTCTTCTTTGACATCTGTCACACTTCCGTCTAGCACCGCTACTACATCAAAAACTTTTTCACCTACAAAATCTGTACCAGAGTTTTGCATATATGTGTTGTCATGATATACAATTGATTTTTCTTGTGTCTCTGCATCTGCTTTATAGTCATAATAATTTTTACCTATACTTACAGTTGTATCTGTATAGGGATTAATCATCATTGTGCTTTCTTTTATTACTGGCTGTTCTTCTTCTAATACTGTACTTGTTACATAACTTGTCAATTCATCTTCTGAAGTATCTTTTTGTAGATTGCTTCTTAACATAGCAGTTCCAAACATTACACTAACAATTGCTAAAGTCATTATAGTTGGTAAGACATATGGTTTTAATTTTCTTCTTTTCATTTTTTTCACCTCATTATAAGTTTTAACCAAAAAAAAAGATTTATACTTCTTTTAAAATATTTTTGAAGAAATAAATAAATCCATTAAAAAATTGGTGACTAAATAAATTAGTGAAAGTCCTAGCAAGAAGTAAAATACTCTTGCTTGAATTACGTGATTTTTTTTAAATATTTGATTAATATTTACAGCATCCATTGCCCAAATAACAACTACAGTTACAAATGCATATAGTAATAGTTTCCCTAACATTGTTCTTCCTCGTATTCTTTTATTTTTTGTCTACGACGAACATGTTTTTCTTCTTCTGATGCTTTTGTCTCTATGAATATTGTTATTAATTCTACTGCTTTTTCTAGTGGCATTTTTTCACCAAAAGCAATAATATTAGAATCATTATCTACTCTTGTTGCAATTGCTTCCTCTTTTGTATCTACTTTTGCACAGCGAACTCCCTTTACTTTATTACAAGCTATACTAATTCCAATTCCTGTTCCACAGATTGCTATTCCGAAATCAACGTCTTTGTCTGCAACTAAGTTCCCTAATTTAAAAGCATAATCTGGATAATCCACAGATTCTTCTGATGTTGTTCCACAATCTGTAATATCATATTGATTCATTAATCTATCAATTATTTGCTCTTTTAATATATAACCTCTATGGTCGCTTGCTATTCCTATTTTTATCATAAAATTTCCTTCTTTCTTTTTTTAATTTTTTTAATGGCAGATGGCCTCCCATTTGATTGTTAAAATGATTAAAGTCTATTTCTTGACCTGGTGTTTCTAATATCATATCTTGTTCCAAAGCTTCTAATTCATCTATCCTTCTAGGTAAGTTATACAGATATCCTGTTTCCACATGTATTGTTCTTTCTAAAACAAACTTTTCATTTGTAGTTATATTCTCTAACAGAGGTCTATAACTAATATATAGACTTCCTGGATGAATTATAGCTCCAGAAAAATCACAAGTTTTAAAATTTTTGCTTTTCTGTTCCTTTATATTTGGATAAACTAAGACTAAATCCCCAGGAAAGAAAGAATGACTCCTAACGTTCTCTTCTTCACTCATCAATTCTTCATAAATTTTAGCGATTGGTTCTCCTTGTAATTTTTCTAAAACTCTTTTGCTAATTCTATTATCCTTTAGTTGATTTATAATCGTATAATACTGCTCTACATATTCTGGCACCTTTAACTTTTTTAGTTCATCTAGAGTCATATCTTCAAGTTCCTTCATAATCAACTCTCCCCGTTTTTATTATATCACTTTATTAAAATTTTTTTCATCTCTTTTATGTGATTATTTAAAATGCTTTTCCACAATTTCTGTTGATTATGTATTTTATAGATTCTCCCTATTTTCTTTAAGCTCTTTGATAGAACTAGACTTTGTGCTTTCTCTTCTATTTTTCCACAATTTTTGTGAATTTATTTATAGAAATGGTAATTAGCATATTTGCATTTTTTAGTGCCTAAATATTCTATTTCTTTTTCCACAAGAACTGCTCCTATTCTATTTTTCTGAAACTTTTTCCACAGAAAATGTGCATATTTTATTTTCTTGTGATTCTTTCTTTAGTGAAATATATCCTACTATTCCGTGGTTTATATTCAATATTATAATATTTCTGTCCCATCCTAAATTCCTGGTACTTGTGTTGTAAAAAACAGTTCTTATATTCTGGGGATTCTTCTTTTACTTACATACTTAATATTAACACTTGGTAAATTAAATTTTCCACAAATTCTGGTGGATAATTTTGTTTTATTAATTCTTCTGGATTGACAATTTCAATTTTGGCATAGTATCACCTTTTGCCTTTAATCTCTTTTATCATAGCATATTTTAACAAAAGAAAAACTGCGATTACTCAGCAGTTTCTTGTTTATCAAATCCATATTTCTTGTTGAATTTATCAACACGTCCAGCACGTGATGCTCTACTTTGTTTTCCTGTATAAAAAGGATGACATTTAGAACATACTTCAACACTAATACTATCTTTTGTTGATTTGCAAGTAAATGTTTCTCCACATGCACAAGTTACTGTACAATCTTTTACTTCTGGATGAATTCCTTTTTTCATATTATCTCTCCTTCCGCCATGACTTTAAAAGTCATAGTAATTCAATAGCGTTATTAGTATATCAAGTATTTTTTTTATTTGCAAGCTTTTTTATTACTTCTTTTGCTACTTTTTCATAACTTTCCTTTGATGGGTAAATACTTTCTGAATATAAAAAATCATTTTCGTTTATTATATTCTCTGTTGATATATAGGTAACATTTTCTAGATTTTTATATATTTTATTTAATTTTTTTATCCCTTCTTTTATATAACTATTTTCTATTGGTACTTCTGGGTAACCTATTATATATATTTCTTTGGGATAATATGTTTTAATTTCTTTTATTAATATTTTTATATCCTTTTCTAAATTTTTCATTATTTGTTGTAGTTTATATTCATTCATATTAGGTGTAATAGTAATATGATAAATGATATCATTTAGACCTATTGTCATAGTAACTAAGTCAGATTCTCGTAAGGTTTGCTTTATATTTTTTTCCACTTTTCCTGTGGTTATTTTCTCATTAGTTAATAAAGTTTCATATAAATGGTTAATTGATTGATTCTTTTCGGCAAAGTCTTTAGTATAAATCTTTAATTTCTTTTCTTCTTGTAATCTATCTTTGATAAAGTCACTATACCCATAATCTTCTTCTCCATAGGAGCTTATGCCCAAGGCATATCCATCTCCTAATGATGTATAGTTAAAATAATTATGGTGGTTTGCTTTATATATTAAGAAAATGACAAATATAATTAGTAAAAATATAATTAATTTATAATGTTTTTTTATCATAAATGCCTCCATAAAAAAAGAAATATAACTATTTCATTATATTTCTCTTATTTTTATTTTAGCACCAACACTTGTAAGTTTTTCTACGATTTGTTCGTATCCTCTTAAAATATGTTCTACATTAGTTATAGTAGTAGTTCCCTCTGCTAGTAGTCCTGCAGCAACCATAGCTGCGCCTGCTCTTAGGTCAGTAGCCACTACCGATGTTCCCGTTAATTTTGTTGGTCCAATAATAGTTGCAGTTTGATTTTTTACAGTAATATCTGCTCCTAAGTCATTTAGATAAGGAATATGCATAAACCTATTTTCCCAGATAGTTTCTGTTACCTTTGACTTTCCATTACATTGCGTTAGTAGAACTGTAAATGGTTGTTGTAAATCTGTTGGGAAACCTGGATAAACTAGTGTTTTAATCGTTGTTGATTTATATGTATCCGATTTTGAGATTATTACATAATCTGTTCCTACTTCTAACTCTGTACCGATTTCTTCTAACTTAGATAGTAAAGAATCCACGTGGTCTGGGATTATGTTGTCTATCTTTAGATTTTTACCACATAAAGCACCAATAATAATATAAGTTCCTGCTTCTATTCTATCAGGTATTACTTCATGAAAACATTTATGTAGAGTTTCCACACCTTCAATTTTAATTGTAGATGTTCCAGCACCACTGATACGTGCTCCCATAT
Organism: uncultured Mycoplasmatota bacterium; assembly: GCA_900554305.1. Taxonomy (GTDB): domain Bacteria; phylum Bacillota_I; class Bacilli_A; order RF39; family UBA660; genus Faecimonas; species Faecimonas intestinavium. The sequence goes on from USGV01000011.1 coordinate 30,034, forward strand.
TATTTAAGAAAGTCGCAACATTAACAATTTCTGGCTCTTTGGCTGCATTGTCAATTACAGTAGTACCTTTTGCTTTTACAGCGGCTAACATAATATTAATTGTTGCTCCTACTGAAGCTATATCTAAATAAATATTAGCTCCATGAAGTTCTTGTGCTTCCACAATATATTTATTTTTTTCGTTTTTTACTGTCGCTCCTAGTGCTTCAAAACCTTTTAAGTGTAAGTCGATGGGTCTTGCCCCTATAGAACATCCTCCCGGAAAGTACATCACTGCTTTTTTATATTTTCCTAGTAGTGCTCCCATAAAATAGTAAGATGCTCGTAGTTTTTTGGAAAATTTCTCTGCAATCTCAATATTTATCATATTTTTGGGGTTAATAATGATACTTTCACTTGCTCTTTTAACATCAACGTTTAATTCATTTAGTATGTCACACAAAGCATCCGTATCTGTGATTTCTGGCACATTACAGATAGTAGCTTCTTCATCAGTTAAGATGGCTGCAGGTATTAATGCAACTGTAGCATTTTTTGCACCACTAATTCGTATTGTTCCACTTAATTCTCGGTTGCCTTCTATCTCCATTATTTTCATTTTATACCTCCTCGTGGCTTTACTATATTTTATCGCTTCGTGCCAAATAGAGTGACAATTTCCTCAATCCTTGTTTTTATAGCTTGTTCTCCACTTCCAATAATTTTTCTTGGATCATATACTTCTTTATTTTCTTCTAAAAATTTTCTTACGGCTTTACTCCAAACTGATTGCAAGTCTGTATTAATATTAATTTTTGATATTCCGCAAGAGATAGCTTTTTTGATCTTATCATCTGGAATACCTGTTCCTCCATGTAAAACTAGTGGAATTGGTAAATTTTCATTGATGATTTCCATTGTTTCAAAATCTAAATTTGGTTCTCCTTTATAGAATCCATGAACACTTCCTAACGCAGGAGCTAAAGAATCTATTCCTGTATTTTCATATAGAGTTAAGCAATCTTCTAATGTTGCATTTGTTGCACTTGAAGTGATATTATCTTCTGTTCCACCTATATGTCCTACTTCTGCTTCTACACTCACTCCTCTTTCATGTGCATATTCTACTACCTCTTTTGTTATTTTAATATTTTCTTCTAATTCGTGACGAGAAGCATCAATCATTACTGAAGTAAATCCTGCATCTATTGCTTTTATACAAGTTTCTTTACTACTGCCATGATCTACGTGTAGGCAAACTGGGATAGTTATATTTAAATCTTGCATTAATCCTTTTACCATACCAGTGATTGCATTAAATCCTCCCATGTATTTAGCAGCACCCTCACTCACACCTAAGATTACAGGCACTTCTAACTCATTACACTTTTCTAAAATATATTTTGCCCATTCTAAATTATTTATATTAAGATGAGGAACCGCATATTTTCCTCTTTTTGCATCCATTAACATCTCATTAAAATTTACTAACATATTATGCCACCTTTCATATATATCATAAGCAATATTGTAGTGTTTGTCAAAAGAAAAAGAAAGATTGCTCTTCCTTTTGTGTATATTTTTTATTCTACGATTCCTATTAGTGATTTTCTTAATTCTTCTATAAACTGATCTTTTATTATTTGATTTACGAAGTCTATTCCCCATAGTTTGTCAGAATATACTTCGTCTAGATTATTTAACATATTATTAATTTCTCTTTTCGCCACTGTTGTGTTATTTGCTTGCATAGCCGTCATAATATTTAATATTCCTTGTTTAGTAGACTCTTCATTTAAGAATTGGTTCATTGATTCTTTAAAGGCACCTTCATTTTTTAGTAATCCTCCTAGTTTCATATACCATTCACTATGATCTATTGTGTATTTTACTGCTTCCCAACTTCCATTGGTTATACTTTCTGCTAGTCCTTCATAACTTAAATTTCCAACATTCCCTTCTATATAATCTATAACCTCTGTTACCACCAATTTTGCACTAGGATCTTCTAAGTTTTCCACAGTTTCTTTAATTTCTGATAATCCCAATATTTCGTTTATTAAATATTGATAGTTTGTATTATATGATAAATTTTTACTAATTATATTATGGAGTTGTGTTATAACATTTTGTTGATTTGTTGCATCGGCTACTGTTTCTGTGATGGGAATATATTCTCCTGCATCACTAATATTTCCATAATCATTAAAATATTCTTGGTTTAATGCATTAAATCCATGATTACTATTTTCTCCTAAAATAATACTATATAATTGCGTAATTTCTTGAACAGAACCATTTTCTATATCTTTAGCATGCAAAAATACAAATTTATCCTTTAGCGATTGAACGCTTGTATTGAATGTAGAAACCATATCTTCTTGACCAGAATATATTCTTAGTTTTTCTGATGAAGATAAATATTGAATTAAACTAGGTTTCATTATATAACTTGTAATATTTAAAAGTGGATTCCCTGTTCCAGCTGGGCGTTGTTGTTCGGCAAAGGCTACAAATGGATTAAATACAGCAACAGATTCTATTGTATTCTCTATATCAGGATTATCAATACATATTTGGCTATAAGCAGCTAGTTGAATACCTCCACCTAATGAATAACCATTTAGTTCCAACTTACTGCCTTCTTCTTGTGCTTTAGCAGCATATTTTTCTATTAAATCCTTATTATCTTGCAATTGTCCCTGATTCTTTTCTTTTAAATAATCCGTCCCTTTTTCTATTATAGTACTAGCTATTTTACTACTTTCTATACTTTCATTTTTAAACTCTGGTAAAATATCATTTAATGCAAAAGATATTAAATCTTCATCACCCACTAATTGTAATGACAAGGTATAAGCGATTGCCGCTATATCTTCTGCAGATTTATCGTTAGTACAAGAGTTAACTATTAAATAGTTTCCAACTGAATTCTTTAATACAAAAGCATCATATCCGCTTTCTGTATTTGCTACTTCTATAATAGTTGAATTTTTCATATCTTCACTTAATGTACTACCATCGAAACTACTATTTTGTAGTACTTGATTTATTTCTTCCATGACTTGGGATGCATCTTTATCTATTTGCATGTTTTTTAAAATATTATTTAGTGCTGTCTCATCAGTAATAGGACTTAATTTATCATCAGCTGTATAAATTTCTGATAATTTCTTTCCTTTTAAATATTCTGTATATATCTTATAATTTTCTTCTCCTAAGTTATTTTTAGTAGCCGTCATAATGTCCGATAGTTTATTTATATATATATTATCTTTATCTGAATAAGAGTTAGGAGAAAAATTGCTTACTTGTGGATTATTTGCCTGATTGTTTGTTAATGAAAGTGTTTCTGTTTCTTTATTCACTGCAGATATATCTAAAGTTTCTGTTAGAGCTGTGTTCAAATTTTGGTTTGTTGTTACCGAAGAATTATTAGATAAATTTAAGTTCTTATTCATCTCAATAGCGTCTGCATTAAATAAACTCTTCATATCAACGCTATCAACATTAATATTTACATTTATTTTGTTCATAATATTCCTCTTTTTTACTCATTATTTTTTTCTAACTCTTTTTTGATTAGTAATTCCATGGCTTTTTCAAATTCTTCTTCGTCATCTAACCCTATCAAACTATCATTTTCTTCTTTTCTTATTGTATAGTCTTTGCTGTTTTCTATATTGGTAAGATATATATATTTTGTATTATCAGATATAATTTCATCGATTATTACACAAACTTTTCCATTCTCTAATACTACCATTTCTTGTTCCATTATTTTGCTTTCCCCTTTTCTGATTTTAGTATATTTGCCATTTCCTGCATTGTTGCATCATTCCAAGCATCAATGCTTGGATTTCCCTGTTTATCTACATAATTCCTATCTATTAAATAACTGTCTAGAGAATCATATCCAAATACACTTAATACGTCTTTAAAGTTTTGTTCGGATGTTGCACAATAAAATCCATATAAATAATTTTCATTAATTCCTTTTAATCTCTGAAAATCTTCTTCTGTATAATTATATGTTCGATTATATCCGCTTCCATCATAATCTGTAAACCCATAATTATCTAGTAAATCATAAACTCTTAGATTTTGATAAATGCTTAGATCACTCATATCATATCCATCAACTTCTGTTACATACTCAATTCTATCTGGGCTGTCTGTTAGTTCTTCTTCGTTTTTGTGCATTGCTAAAAAGCCAGCACTAGCTAATACAGTTACTAAAGCGGCTGTTGCAATTGATAAAATAACATTTCTTTTAAATCTTTGAGCGGATGATTTTTTTTCTTTACCAATGCTATTATTTTTTGCATTATTATAAATTGCTTCTGCTTCTTCTTTTTTCATAATTTACTCCTTTGGATTATTTATATATTTATATTATCACACTTTTATATTGTTTTAAAATATTAAATATTTTATACCAAGTAGAAGTAGTATGATTATTCCTACGTATTCTGCTTTGCTTTCAAACCTTTTAGCTATTTTCATTCCTAACTCTACTCCTAAAAAAGTAAAAGCGGCACTTACAATAGCAAATATCAAACAAGCAACATCAATATTCCTTGTAGTTAATGATAAAGCTATTCCGACAGAAAAACTATCTATGCTAACAGTAAAAGAAAAGATTATAATAGAAATTATATTTGTTATTGTTCCGCCTTTTTTATCCTTTCTAGAGAAAAACATCTCTAATGCTAAGATGATAAAAATTATTCCTACTAAATAGTTAGCTCTCGCTATGTAATTTAATAACAATTCTGTTCCTAGTAAAGCTCCAAGTTTTGGCATAAAAAAATGAAATGTTCCAACAGTTAGACTTAGTATTATTTTTTTAGTGATGGGTATTTTAGTTGTTCCATATGCTAGCGCTAAGGAAAAAGCATCCATACTTAAACCTACTGCCATAAAAAAATATATAAGGATGTTGTTCATAGTATCACCTTATATATTCTATTTGTTATATTATTTAAAAATACTTATCTATTAACTCTTTTACAAAAGATGTATATTCTACATCTTCTACTTCTTCTTCCGTATCTAATAGACATAGTGGAGGAAATAATACGCACCAAAAATTTTCTCCTAGACCATTTCCCAATGTAATTACGAGAGATTCATATTCTCCTTCTTCATAGACAATTCCTTTATATTCTTTTTCTGGAAAATAGTGCATTCCATAATCTATCGAGAACGTTTGGTTGGGTTCCTGTTCTTGTAATGTTTTGGCAACTACTCTAGAAAAGGATGGTATTTCCTGCTTTATATTTCTTCTAGAAGCTTGTAATGAGGCATCTAAAGTTGTTAGTTTTCTTATCTCTTGGTTTAAATTATTTACTACTTTCTTTTTTATTTTTTGATCTTTGTAACTATTACTATTTGCAATTACTCTAAAACGAATTGCTTCTTTGGGAATTATTATTTTTTCTTCTTTATTCATTACTAATATTGCCGTTATTATTGCTAATACGATGACTAGTTTTTTCATTTGTCTCTTCCTTTCAACTCTATAGTGAAAGAAAAAAGTTTTTTTTATTCAAAAAAACTTAATTTATTCCAAAAAATATAAAAAACATTCTATCTTTACCTGACATATCCTTTTTTACTTCTGTTTTGCTATCCGGTAAATATTTGTTTACTAGCTTTTGTATGTCATTTGCTTGCCTCATTCCAATTTCAAAGGCAATTAAGCTTTTTTCTTTGATATGTTCTTTTATATTTTCTAATATTTTTTTATAACAATCTAATCCATCTTCACCTGCATACAAAGCTATACTTGGTTCATTTTCTTTAACAATATCTTCTATTTCTTCACTAGTTTTTATATATGGGGGATTACTGATAATAACATCATATTTTTTATTAACAGCACTGAACATATCACTTTGTATTATATTGGCATTAGAATTTAGATTTCCACAGTTTTTCCGTGCTACTTCTAGGGCACTACTACTAATATCAACTAAATCCACAGTTTTTGTGGAAACTTTTTTTTCTAATGTTAATCCAATTACTCCACTACCACAACCTAAATCTATAATATCCACAGGTTCTGTGAAAAATCTGTTAATATACTTAATGGTATTTTCCACAAGTTCTTCCGTTTCAAACCTAGGAATTAAAACTCTCTCATCTACATAAAAATGATTTCCATAAAAATTTACATTTCCTAAAACATACTGTAACGGTGTATTTTCTTCTAATGCTTTTATTTCTCTTTTTAATAACTCCACTTTTTCTTCTGGTATTCTTTTCTCTAAATAATTTAACAACTCTAATGGATTGCAGTTTAAAAGTTCTGCAATTAATATTTTTGCATGGTCTGAATGTATATGCTGTTTAGCAAAAAACAGAAGGTCTTCTACTGTCATTACGCTTCTGTTTCTCCTTGTAATTTTCTTTTTTGATCTTCTTGAATTAACGCATTGATAATATCATCTAAATCTCCATCCATTACGCGATCTAAGTTTTTAGTAGTGAACCCAATTCTATGGTCAGTTACACGATTTTGTGGATAGTTATAAGTTCTTATCTTTTCTGCACGGTCACCTGTACCGATTTTGCTTCTTCTTTCGGCACCTGCTGCTTCTTGTTGCTCACGTAGTTGCATCTCGTAAAGTCTTGTTTTTAACACTTTCATTGCTTGTTCTTTATTTTGAATTTGACTTCTTTCATTTTGACATGTAACGACTGTATTGGTTGGTAAGTGGGTAATTCTTACGGCAGAGTCTGTTGTATTTACTCCTTGTCCTCCACAACCGCTAGATCGATAGATATCAATTCTTAAATCATTAGGATTAATTTCTATCTCTATATCTTCATCTGCTTCTGGCATTACTAAGACTGTCGCTGTTGAAGTTTGAAGTCTCCCATTTGCCTCCGTTACAGGGACACGTTGTACTCTATGAGAACCACTTTCATATTTTAGTAAAGAATAAGCATTTGCACCTTTTACAATAAATTCAATTTGACTAAATCCTCCGGCAGTACCGTCTACTGAGTTATATACTTGATAAGAAAAACCTTTTTTTTCGGCATATCTTGTATACATTCTAAACAAGTCCCCCGCAAAAATATTAGCTTCATCTCCACCTGCTGCTCCACGGATTTCAATAACAACATTTTTATCATCATTAGGATCTTTAGGAATTAAAAGAACTTCTAGCTCTCCATCTAATTTTTCTTTTTCTGATTCTAATTCTCTAAGTTCTTCTTTGGCCATATCTCCTAATTCTGGATCTTTTGTCATTTCTTTTGTACTTTCTATTTCCTCTAAGACTTTTTTATATCTTTTATAACAGTTTACAACATCCTCTAATGAAGCCATTTCTTTTGAATATTCTCTTGTCTTTTTTATATCGCTAAGAACTTCTGTCTTGGTCAATTCTTCTTGTAAGTAATTATACTTTTCTAACGTAGCTTCTAATCTTTCTATCATGCTTTTCACCCTTTCTTGGTAATCACTGGTATTATACCATAATTTTAGGAAGAAAAAAACTAGATTATTGTTCTAGTTCTAGTTCATCTTCATCAATTACTACCAAATCTTTTAATTCTTCATTTGTATCTTCGTCATATTCTTCTTCTGTATCGTCGTAGTTGTCTTCTTCCATTTCTTCTACTTCTTCTTTTTCTGGTTCACTATCAGTATCATCTTCTTCATCTTCATCAGTTATTTTAGCAACTTTATCTGATGTATGACGACTTCTTAAATCCCACTTTCCATCATCTAATAAAATAAATCTTTTATCTGTAGAAAGTGCTGTATAGTAATCTCCAATTTTAGTTTCAAAAACACTATCTGGCAATTCTAATAATTTAATAATTTTTTTAAACAAGTCTGCTGTATTGATAGGTTTTTTACTTTCTTCTAAAATCAAATTAGTAATATCCTTATTTGATAATAATTCTAAATCTTCTTTGCTCATTTTACTAAGACTCATAATGCCCTCCTATATTCAAAAACATTATATGCTAAATTTTATAATTTGTTATGGTAAAAAAATTACCAATAAACTTATAACATATATCTATTAGACATGCAACACTTTTTTTACATTTTTTCTGGAACTTTAATTGCTAAAACATCTAATAGTGTCATGTTTATATCATAGACGATTTTTGTCAAAGTTAACCAAGATTTTTGAAGTTCTTTATCTTCTTCTGTTAAAATTTTATTTTCAGCATAAAATTTATTGTATAGAGAGGTTAATTTATAAATATATTCTGTAATGTCATTTAGACTTCTAGAATCTAATGCTTTATTTAATATAGTTGGTAGCCTTAAGATAGTAAGAGCAATATCTTTTTCTGTTTCACTTTTAAATTTGGTTATTTTTCCTATTTCGAAATTTTCTCCTTTTGTCAAAAGAGATTTCATACGAATTGTTGAATATAAAAGGTATGGTCCTGTCTTTCCTTCTAGATCGGCAAATTTTTCTGGCTCAAAGATATAATCGGTTCCTCTAAATGGTAGTAAATCTGCATATTTTAGTGCTGCGATTGCGACTGTTTTTGCCACCTCTTCTTTCATTTCTTCGCTTACGGTTGCAGGATTAATTTTCTTTCTGGTTTCTTCTTCTACTAGGGCAATTAATCCCTTTAAACTCATTACGCCACCGTCTCTTGTTTTAAATGGTTTACCGTCTTTTCCATTCATGGTACCAAATCCAATATGTTCTAATACTACCTTATCTTCTATTAGTTTTACTTTTCTAGCAGCACGAAAGACTTGATCAAAATGTAAACCTTGTCTGGCATCAACACAATACCATATTTCGTCTGGTTTTATTTCTTTTTGACGCTGAAGAATTGTCGCTAAATCTGTTGTTTCGTAAGATACTGTACCATTCGAACGTTTAAATAGTAATGGTGGCATAGGAGAGGTATCACTATCTTCTTTTACTTCTATGATTTGTGCTCCTTCACTTTCTATTAGTACGTTACTTTCTTCATAAATTTTTGTTAGTTCATCTAAGTATTCTGCTGCATCACTTTCTCCTAGCCATAATTCAAAGTTTACATTTAGCATATCATATACTTGTTTAATATCCTTTTTCGAAATTTCTACTACTTTTTTCCACAAATCATAATATCCTCTTTCATGATTTTGAATTTTGAAAGTAATCTCTCTTGCTTCTTCTAAATAGTTTTCATCTTCTTTTGATTTATTAGAAGCGTATGGATATATTTCTTCTAAATCACTATTTGTAATAGGAGGCTCTACTTCACTAAAATCTCCCGTGTATGCTTCATCAAAATAAGGAAGTTCGGGGTATCTTTTTTTGATTTCTAATACCACAAGTCCTAATGGTCTACCGTAGTCTCCTAAATGGGCATCTCCTATTACTTCATAACCAAGTAAAGTTGCTAATCTTTTTAATGCTTCACCGATATTGGCACTTCTTAAATGGCCGACATGTAATGCCTTCGCAACATTGGCTCCGCCATAATCTAAAATTATCTTTTTTCTTGGTCTTTTATCGATATTTAAATTTTTATTTTCATAAATTTTAGTTAATAACTCTCCTAAATACTTATCTGTTAAGGTAATATTGATAAATCCTGGACCGGCAATATTTAGATTTGTAAATCTGTTATCCTGTTCTAAAACTTTTATGATATCTTCTGCTATTATTCTTGGAGACTTTTTATAAGTTTTAGCCAAAGTCATCGCATCATTTAATTGAAATTCTCCTAAATCTCTTCTTCCAGACGGTTGTAATACTAAGTTTTCTGTTTCATACCCTGCCTCTTTTACAAGTTTTGATATATCTTCATTTAGTTCTTTTATTATACTCATTCTATCACCTCTAATTTATATTTATAACTTTCTTCTTCTAATTGATATTCAATTTCTATATTTTTATTTTGTTGATTAATTTTTTTGGTTTGAATATTTACTTGTAAATTTTGATTTAATTCTTTTATTTTTATTATTCCTTTTGTTTTTTCTTGTTCATTAAATAAATATTCCAGCCATAAATTTTCATTTTCCCGTCGGAGTCTTAAATTTCGTAAATCAAATTGGGTTTTTGTCTTGTCTTCCTCTTGATATATTATTATATTTGTTTCTGGATGAAAAATAGCTTTATATTTATTTTCTATTGTTTGCTCTTTGGTTTTAAGAGTAATTTTTATATTAATTTTTGGCATATTTTTCACCTCTTTTCAATTTCTAGTTTTGATTATAACATAATTATATTTATTTTCCTATTACTTTTAATTTATATGGTTTCATACATATTTTTTTCCTAAGTTGAAATAATACTAAAGAAAGGAATGATTCCATGCGCATGTTGAAGAAGTTAGTAAAACTTTTGGGGATTTTTATTGTTATTGCTCTTTTTTGTTACTTAGGTATTCAGCTTTATGTCAAACTATCTCCTAAAGTTGTTATTAATACAACAAATAGTGTTTTTTTATATGATAAAAATGAAGAGGTTTTCTTTCAAGGAAATAACGAAAAAGAATGGGTATCTCTTGATGATATTTCTCCATATGTTATTGACGCAACTATCTATACTGAGGATAAAAATTTTTATAAGCATCACGGATTTGATTATTTGCGGATTTTAAAAGCATTTTATGTTAATTTGACTAGTGGTAGTACTCAGCAAGGGGCTTCTACTATTACACAGCAATATGCAAAAAATCTTTTTTTAACTTTTGACAAAACTTGGAAAAGAAAATGGGATGAGATGTGGTATACCATAAAAATTGAATCCACTTATTCTAAAGATGAAATATTGGAGGGTTATCTCAACACAATTAATTATGGTCACGGAATGTATGGAATCGAAAATGCTAGTAATTATTATTTTGGTAAAAGCGCTAAGGATTTAGACTTAGCAGAAGCTACTATGTTAACAGGAATTCCTAAATCTCCATCTAATTTCTCCCCCTTAGTAAATTTAGAAGCAGCAAAGGAAAGACAGTTACTTATCTTAAATTTGTTAGTGGAGAATGGCATTATTACAGAAAAGGAAAAAGAAGATGCTTATCAAAAGGAGTTGCAATTTCTAGGGGAAAAGGAACGAGATGAATTAACTACAGTAATGTATTATCATGATGCAGTTATGGATGAATTGGAATCTATTGATAGTATACCTAAGTCTTATTCTGACACTAGTGGACTAAAAATTTATACTAATTTAGATTTGGATTTACAAAAAAAAGTAGAAGAAAATATCAAAGAATCAATTCCGGAAGAATCTGAAATACAAACGTCTGTTGTGTTGATGGATCCTAATACAGGAGGTGTTTTAGCTTTAGTTGGTGGTAAGGATTATGATGAATCTTCTTTTAATAGAGCTACTGATTCTTTAAGGCAAGTTGGCTCTACTATGAAACCGTACCTATACTATGCAGCACTTGAAAATGGATTTACTTCTAGCTCATCTTTTACTAGTGAAGAGACTACTTTTGTATTTAATGATCAAGAGGACTATACTCCACAGAATTATAATAAAACGTACGGAAATAAGCCTATCTCTATGGGGACAGCGATTGCATATTCTGAAAATATTTATGCTGTTAAAACTCATCTTTTTTTAGGAGGGGATTCTTTAATAAATGTAGCTAGGCGTGTAGGTATTACTGCAAAACTAGAAAATGTTCCTTCTCTTCCTTTGGGAACTAACGAAATCAATATATTGGAAATGGCTGCTGGATATTCTGCATTTGCAAACTTAGGAAACAAAGTTACTCCACATTTTATTGAAAGAGTTGAAGATTCTGATGGTACGGTCTTATATGAAGCAAAAAATTCTAAAGAAGCGGTATTGAATCCTAGTATTACTTTTATTTTAAATAATTTATTAACTGCCACTTATGATAGTGACTATATAGACTATAACTATCCTACTGCTATTGGTCTTGCTCCTAAACTTACGCATAAATACGCACTAAAAAGTGGTACTACTGAAACAGATAATTGGGATATTGGTTTTAATAATAATATTGTTTGTGCTGTATGGGTTGGATATGATGATAATCAGTCACTGAAAACTAGTGAATATAAGTATGCCCAAGACATATGGTATAAATCTATCGAATACTACGAAAGAAATATTCCTGCTGGTGATGAGTGGTATGAAATGCCTAAAAATGTATCTGCTGTATTAGTCGAACCTATTTCTGGGCGCTTAGCAACTGATCAAGATAAAAAGAAGAAAATGATGTATTTTATTAAAGGAACTGAACCCGTTAGTACAGAACAAGAAGTATTTGATTCTAAAGTAGAAAATGTCAAACCTGCTTAATTGACATTTTCTCTTTTTTTTGATATAATATACGCATTATTTATAGGGGGATTATTATGATAACGAATTTAGAAGAATTTTATAAAAAAATTCAAAATCCAATTCTTGATGAAGGTAATTTCGATTCGTTGGTTGAAGCTTACGCAGATCACAATTTTTTAGACAGTAATTATCAAGGATCTATTAGTAATGTCTATGCCACAGGAAGCAATATTTTTACTCCTGATGATTTAAATGAATTTTATGCTAAAATTTTTAATTATTGGAAAAAACATTTAACTACAAGAGAAATTGCTAATACTAGTCCGTTGTATTCTTTACAACAATATTTTAAGAATATAGGTGATGTTACAACTTGGAAAGACGCTGTTGCGGCTTTTCCTCATAAAAGAAAAACGGAATATCTAGATAAATTTTTGAATGTTTCAAAAGATCATCAACGAATTAGTTCTGTTGATATCCATGAGCAGGATAGCAAGACGCAAACTACTCCTTTTGATGTTGAACATATTTTATATGTGAATGTAGATTTAAAGCATCTTCATAAATTTGCTAGTGAATTCTTAGATAAATGTGAAAAAAAGAATTTACCTTATTTATTTGAGATACAAACTAGATTCAGAAATGATAAGTCGTTTGCTATTAGTTCCGATTCTAAACACCTTCTTGATTATTATCAAATATTACAAGAAATTATAAAAGAAGATAAAGAGTTAAAAGAACATATTTATCACCCACCCGTTTTTAGCGGTATTGTAGATGGATGGATTGGGTATGAATCTGCTGAAGTAGCTAAGAGTAAAGATACTGAGAAGTTTAATCATCTTATTCTTTCAAAAGGATTTAAAAAGATGGTTGCTGATCAACCTAAACTAGCCTTAGAAGATGAAGATGGCGAAAAAATGAGTATCGTTGATTTAGCAAGTTCAAATGTTGTTTACAGTCAAATCGATTATTTATCAAAGATTGATAGAAAGCAATTGAAAGAATACTATAATCTTAAACCTCGTGATTTAAAAAGCAAGAAGTTCTTAAATTCCATATTTTCTAATGTAAAAGAGGAAATGTTAAAGGGCATTAAAAATAAAAGTTTTAAATTTGATGACGTTGTTATTGATTTTAGAAAAAGAGGCTTCTTTTCGAGAAAAAAAGTTCATAAAGACGGAATTACTATTTCACATCAAGATTTAGAACGTTCTTTATCAAAGACACTTCAGAATATTACTCAGGATTATCCTAAAACTAAATCTTTGTTACAAAAAGGAATTTTAAAGATGGCAGATGAAAAAGGTTTAGATGCTACTACTTTTTGTATGACAAAGAAAGATAAATCATTATTTAGTAAACTATTTACCGGTAAAAGTAAAGCAAAAAAAGATAAGAGAAAAGTAGAAAAGAAAAAGAACTTCAACAGACAAACAGCACAAGATTTTACAAACTTTTTTGGTACAACTAGTACTAAATTATTGGAGGATAAAAAGAAAGAAAACAATCCTTTCCTTTATCACTTAACAAAAGATCAAATCATTCAAGATTTACCAATCAATTCTAAAGAGGCTAGCCGATTTAAAGGAGTTATGTCTGAGGATGAAATTCGACAATCACAAATTAAATTAGGGTTTATTTCTCCGAATTTAGACTTAGATTCTACGTATCGTTTAAAGAAAGATCAAATTATTCAAGATTTACCTATCTATTCTAAAGAAGAAAGTAGGTATCAGGGAGTAATGACTGAACAAGAAATAGAAAATAGCAAACAAAAAATTAAAACATTTTGTAAAAAATAAAGCCAAGAATTTTCTTGGTTTTATTATTGTATTATTTCTTTTTAATCGTTTGTTTGGTATAATGATAATAATGAGGTGATATGATGATAGAAGTTGTTTTGGCCTGTGTTGTTGTGTTTGCTTTAATTGGAATTGCTATTATTTTATTTCATAATAAATTTCAAATTTCTATTGTTAAAATGGAAGAAGCAGAAAATAATATAGACTTATTTTTACAAAGAAAGTTAGACTTACTTAAAAGGGCTAAGCAAGTAATTGCTAAAGAATTAAAATTAGAAGAATTTTTAGAACCGCTAGATAGTGAAACAATTACGGATTTAAACCATTTTGAATTAAATGATTTATTAAAAAAATGCTATAATGAATTATTTCAAACTTTAGACGATAATGAAAAACTTTTTAAAAGTGAATCTTTAGTTCATATTATTGATGATTTAAATACTAATGAAATTGACTTAGTTGCGGCTATTAAGTTTTATAATGATACAGTTGTTACATTTAATCAGCTTATTGTATCTTTCCCCTCTAATATTATTCGATTATTTTTTGGATATAGAAAAAAAGAATTCTATAATCATGAGAAAAGAGAAATTTATGAAATTTTAAAAGATAATTAGAAAGAAGGTTTAATATGTCATTTATTGATAATATAAAAGAAAGAGCAAAAAAAGATAAAAAGACGATTGTTCTACCAGAAACAATGGATCGTCGTATTATGGAAGCTACAGAGAAAATATTAAAAGATGATATTGCAAATATTATATTAATTGGTAAAGAAGAAGAAATTGAAGAAAAAGGAAAAGGTTTCGATATTAGTAAGGCTACTGTTATTAATCCTTTTACTTCTCCTCTAACTGATGAACTTATTGAAAAGTTAGTAGAGATTCGTAAAAATAAAGGGCTTACTTATGAAGATGCAAAGAAATTATTATTAGAAGATTACATGTATTATGCATGTATGTTAGTTAAAACCGGTAGAGCTGATGGTGTTGTTAGTGGTGCTTGTCATTCAACTGCAAATACCTTAAGACCTGCTTTACAAATTATAAAGACTAAGCCCGGTACTATGTTGGTTTCAGCATTTTTCTTAATGGTTGTTCCGAATTGTAATTATGGGGAGCAGGGAACATTTATTTTTGCAGATAGTGGTTTAGAGCAAAATCCTACCCCTGAAAGATTAGCTGCAATTGCTGCTTCTAGTGCAGAAACATTCCAATTATTAGTTCAAAAAGAGCCTATCGTTGCAATGTTATCTCATTCCACTATGGGAAGTGCTTCTCATCCTGATGTTGATAAAGTGATTGAAGCTGTAAAGATTGCAAAAGAAAATTATCCACAATATAAAATTGATGGGGAATTACAATTAGATGCTGCTATTGTTCCAGAAGTTGCAGCTTCTAAAGCGCCTCATAGTCCGGTTGCTGGACGTGCTAATGTATTAGTTTTCCCTGATTTAGATGCTGGTAATATTGGATATAAACTAGTTCAAAGACTTGCTAAAGCAGAAGCTTATGGTCCTGTAACACAAGGTATCGCAGCTCCTGTCAATGATTTATCACGTGGATGTAGTGCAGACGATATTGTCGGAGTTGTAGCAATTACAGCAGTTCAAGCTCAAAATAAATAAAAGAGAAATGAATTTTCATTTCTCTTTTCCTAAATTCAAATTTCAACCGCACCACCTGGTGCGGCTTTTTGATACAATAA
>USGV01000012.1 GCA_900554305.1 uncultured Mycoplasmatota bacterium
AAAATAAGATATAAATATTAAATTATTTACATCTTAAAGTATACTTGTAATTTATCGTTCTAAAACAATGTTATCTGTTCATTACTTTTTATTTCTTTTTTATACGCCTTAATGATGTCTTTCATATCATATAAGATTCCATATTTGGTACATTCATCAGTAAACACTTTATATAGTCTTTTATAATTTGGTACTATGCAATTATATTTATCTCCATAATATTTAATATACTTTTCCTTAATTCCAATAAAATGCTGATCTAGTTTATAAAAATAGTAATCTCTTTGATTTTCTCTTAATGTCATCCCCATATAAGTATGAATGAATTTAGCACCATTTTCGTATGCAAGTTTAACTAAATATCTTATATCTTCTTCTTTGTCAGTAATAAAAGGTAACATAGGGTTCATCATAATACCTGTAAATATTCCATTATCACTTAATATTTTAATTGCTTGTAATCTTTTTGAAGATATACACACATTGGGCTCTATTATTTTTGATAATTCATCATTTGGAGTTGTTATAGTAAACTTAATAATAACATTATTCTTTGAATTTATTTCTTTTAGTAAATCTATATCTCTCAAAATCAGATCACTTTTAGTATCAATGGAAACACCAAAGCCATACTTTGATATAAGTTTTAATGCACCTCTTGTTTGCTCATACTCTTTTTCTAATGGATTATAGGTATCAGACATTGAGCCAATACCAATAATACCTTTTTCTCGCTTTTTAGATAATTCTTGTTCTAAAATATACAGAGCATTTTCTTTTCCTCTAACTAGATCAAAATTTTCTATGTGATAACAGTTACTCCTACTATCGCAATAGATACATCTATGAGAACATCCTCTATATAAATTCATATTATAATCAATACCATACCATTCATTACCATATTTCACTTTTGAAAGTATAGTTTTTGCTTTTATAAATTCCATTTTAATCCTTTATCAATTTTTCAAATGAGTTTGCATTTAATATAGTGTTTGAAACGAATTCTCCTTTATAAAAATTTGCCCAATTATTAAATACGCAAGGTGCGTTTTTTGCTTTTTCTAATGAATCTATTTTTATAAAGTTTATTGTTATATTCTTTTCTTTTGCATAATCTGATAACTCTTTTATTTCATATTCTACATAAGGACATTCATTGCTATAATAAATAGTAAAATCTTGATTATCTATTTTCATACTTTTAGCATTATCATTGAATTTTGGAGTTTCACTATCATCAAATTGTAATGCCAATAATTCATAATCTCCAACACTATCTACAATTTTAAATCCATAGTGTTCAAAAAACTTCTTTTCTCCAATAAAAGGCTTTTTCTTTTTAGATGTTAGAGTACATATTCCACTCATACCTTTTCCTTTTGAATCATTTATTGCATATTCTAAAAGTTCTTTTCCAATTCCTTTTCCCTTAAAACTTCCTGCAACCCATAAGCAATAAATATATTCGTAGTTCCTACCACTAATAGGTACCCAAGCAGTTTCTATTGGCTCGTATTCTATAAATATCTTTCCTCTTGCATTTAATTTTCTAAAAATATGACCATCTTTTAATTTACTTTTTATCCATTCTTTTTTACTATCAACACCTGCTTGATGTTTCTTATCTCCTATTGCACAACATATGTGTTCATCTTCAATGTTCTCTATTGTTAAGTTTATATATTCGTTCATTCGTTTATCCTCCTCTACAACTTACTATTTTCCAATTAGTAATACATACTACTTATACAGCATAAAAATCTTTTTCATCTATTTGCATATATTATTTATTATTTTTAACCAATAAATAAGTTCCCCATACTCCTCCTAATATCATTACTTCAAATATTCCTAATATATGTATAATATAGTCTAAGGAAAAATTAGTTAATAATGAAATTAAATGATTTATACCTAATAGCCAGCATAATACTGTTGATTGTATTACTAATATTTTCATAACAGCCATATTTTTATTTTTCAATGCAATAATTATTGACACAATAAGTCCAATATTCCATAATGAAATTTCTCTTTGCCAACCTATTGAATTTCCCCAACTTGTAAACATTCCTCCTAATTGAGGTAAACAAAATTGCCAAATAAAAGCACCTCCACAAGCAATTAGCATAAATATCAAATATAATCTATATTTTTTCGTTATTCTTTCTTCTTTGTTCATAATTACATTCTCCCCTTTTTAATTAACAATATATACTAATTATACCACATAAAAACACAATAAGATAGTTATTGTGCTAGACTATTTCAAATAAATCTTGTTTAGATATATTTTAACATACATTATTTTAAAAATAAAAAAGATGGGAATACCTATATCAGATATTCCCAATAAAAAACTAGGCTTAAAACCTAGTAAAATAATCAAAATTGGTAGCGACGGAGGGAATCGAACCCCCGACCTTCTGGGTATGAACCAGACGCTCTAGCCAGCTGAGCTACATCGCCATAAATGAAGAACAATATAATAGTAACATATTCATTTTAATTTGGCAACAATAATTTTTATTTTTTCCAATAAACTTTCATTTTTTCTCTTACAGTGATAAGATTAATAAGAGGTATAATATTATGATAAAAACAATTTGTATTTATATTTTATTCTTTTTTGTTTATTCATTTTTAGGTTGGTGTTTAGAAGTAATATGCAAACTAATAACAGAAAAACGATTCATTAATAGAGGAATCTTAATAGGACCCATTTGCCCTATCTATGGTTATGGTGTTTTAATTATGACTCTCTTTTTTAGAAAGTATTTAAACGATCCCATTACATTATTCATATTAATTATCGTAAGTTGTTCTATACTAGAATATTTTACAAGTTACTTTTTAGAAAAAGTATATCATACACGTTGGTGGGACTATTCAACAAAGAAATTTAACATTAATGGCCGCATCTGCTTAGAAACCATGATTCCTTTTGGTATTCTAGGATTACTTATTATGAACTATATGAATCCAATCGTCTTTAATCTTTTAAATATACTACCCAATTATCTTATTTATATACTAAGTACTATTTTTCTAATTACTTATATAATAGATAATATTATATCATGTAAAATAATTTATAATATTCAAAAATTAAGTAAAGAAATACAATCTAAACAAATAATAAAGAAAGACGATACAGAAAGGATTACAAGGTTAGTTCGCAAACAAATCGAAAAATCTATGAAGTTATTAGACAGACGACTAATTCACGCCTTTCCTCATCTAGAAATGCTAAAATTTAAGAAAAAGAAAAAATAAAACTTATTATTGAGAAAAAAAGAAAATTTATGTATAATATAACTACTAAGGAGAGACTAATGAAAAAACAATATTATAGTATTAATATCAATGGTTTAAAAGTACGAAATCTAGAACCACTAGAGTTTGAGCATACAATAATAAAAAAGGATGTGCCTTTCTATCAAGCTGGAATATTAGGAAGATTGATTACAGTAGAAGGAAACAACCCAACTAACACACTTGAAGAAGCAGAAGCTTGGTTAACTGATATAGCAAAAAAGCGACCAGACTTAGAGTTTTTGCAACGAGAAACAGTTCCATATATTGACATGGAAACAATTGCCCCATTAGCAACAGAAGAAATAAAAAAGTTAAGAAAAGAAAGAACGACAAAAAAATTTAATTTTTTATCCAAATAACAAAAAATAAAGTTTTAACAAGATACCTTGTATCCACGGAATCCGAAGAATTTTCTTCGGATTTTCTTTTTCCATTTCACTAACAATTTTATTTGAAAGACCACGGATATTTTTAGATTCTAATAAAGAAAAAAGCTTTCTTTGATAATTATGAATAGATAAAAATTTAGAACGAAGAATTTGATACCTCTCTACATTATCAATCATTACTTGATTAAACCCAGTAGAATAAGCACCAGGTTCCACCAAACAAAAAGAAATAGAATACTTTAGTACTCTACTTTCTTGCTGTAAAGCTTTAACAAGAGAAGAAATTGCAGATTTACTAGAACTATATACTCCAAAAAAAGGTAAAGGATAAATGCCAAGTAAAGAAGAAGTAACAAATATTTTACCACTAATATGCCTTTTTCTCATATGCTGAGATACCATTTTTAAAAACAAAAAAGAGCGGAAAACGTTCACTTCATATACATCTCGAAGTGCATTCTCATCCATAGTTAAAACACTTCCTGCCGAACCAATACCAGCATGATTAAAAAGGCAATCAACATCTAAAGAATTAGCTAAATAAATATCATCAGTAAGAAGGTCCAATTTCAAACAGATAGCAGACACATTTTCTCTTATCAATCTTTCCCTTAACCAAAATACTTCTTTTACCGTCCGGCAAGTCATATAAACTAAGTGCCCTCTTCTAGCAAGTGCAACACCTACTTCATAACCAATACCAGAGCTAGCACCAGTAATTAAAACACGCATAGTATCACCTAATATTACTATAACCAAAAAAAGAAATTCTATAGTTAAGAATTTCTTTTAATAATAAAGGATACACCTTTTTTTTCATTTTTGATTGTAATATCATAATTCATAATATTTAATGTTTTTTTAACAATCGAAAGTCCTAAACCAAACTCTCCTTTGATTCCCTTTCGGAACGGAGTAAAGATTCCTTCAAGAAAATCTTCGGCAATATGTTCGCCATCATTATATAGGATAAGTTTGTTTTGTTTTGCAGTAATTTTTATAGTAGTATTGGTATATCTCATAAAATTCGAAAGCAAATTATCAATAATGGTTTCCCAATGTTCCATAGTACCATAATATTTAGACTTTTTATCTATATCGACCACAAAATTGATATCTTTTCTATGAAACTTAAATTTATTAACTTCAATCTGAATAATCTGCTCCATATCAACTAGTTCATTTTCAACATTTTTAGAATTCTTGAGATAATCAAGTTTATTTAAGTAAAGAAGTGAGTGTACTTTGTTTTCTAATTTTTCAGTCTGCTGTTTAATAACTTGAAGTGCGGTATTACTATCTTCAACTTTATCTTCAACAGCTTCAATATATGATTTTATAACGGTGAGAGGTGTCTTAAAATCATGTGATATATTTTGATACATTTGATTACGATATTCTTCCTGGTTAATTAAAGAAATTCGCATATCTTCGATTGCTAAAGCAAGTGATTTAATTTCGTCATCAATCTCAAAATTAATATTATGATTATAATCTGCGTTATCAATATGATCTATCTTGTCCTTCAACTTTTCAATCTTCTTAACAATAAAGGAAGACCACATAACAAGAAGTAAACCAATTAATAAACACGTAGATAAAACTATTGGAAAGATAGTGCTTAAAATAGCCTCTTTTGTTTCATTGATATAACTATCATTAGAGATAGCAACTTTTGTAATTTCGTCTTTGGTAATTGTATAGTAGTAGTAAGTATCATGATTATAATTAAATCTACCATAATCATCTTTAATATAGGATAATAATTTTTTTATATCTTTGATGTTGATTACTTGCTGTATATTTTCACTGGCTGCAACATTATCGTCGACAATATAAATATATGCAACTTCGGTATTAAGTAATGATTTGTCAATACGATTGTTACCTACAAATTTTAAAGGTTCACTTAAATAAGTATAAATATTCTTTTCAGCTACTGGAATTAACATCTTAGGAAGAATTACTCCTAGGGAAATAAATAAAATAACAAACGCCAAGCCAATAAGGGCAATCAGTTGATGACTTAATTTGGTTTTACGAAATTTCATGATAATCGATACCCATAACCATAAACAGCATTAACATTAAGTTTAGGCATCTTCTTTCTAAGTCTGCGAACCAAATCATCTACTACTCGGTCTGTTCCAAAATAATCATTTCCCCAAACAGCATCTAATATTTCTTCCCTAGAAAAACATTTATTTCTATTTTGAATAAGAAGTAACAACAAGTCAAACTCCAAAGTTGTAAGTTTAATTTCTTTTTCTTTTTCACCTAAAACAACACGTTTATCGGTATCTATTTTATAACATTCATAAGTTATAATTTGTGACTTAGTATCTTTATATACTCTTTTTATAATCTTATCTACACGTAAGACTAATTCCTTACTAGAATACGGTTTCGTAATATAATCATCACTACCAAGTTCAAGACCTAAAATTTTATCTAAATCTTGATCTCTTGCGGAAGTAAATATAACAGGTACATTTTCATCTTGCTCCCGGATAGCTTTGATTATATCGTAGCCATTGACATCATCTCCTAACATAATATCCAGTATCCAAAGATCTACTTTATTTCCGATATAATCGATAGCTTCTTGACCTTTTGTAAAAGTAACAACCTTGTAGCCAGAACGTTCTAAATAGGTCTGAATAAGGTTTGATAAGTCAACTTCATCTTCAACAAAACAAATCGTATACATTTTCTACCACCTACCAATAGTATAACACTATTCCCTGAATTCTTCTATAACCTTATGGGCATCCCCTCCTTTAATAAGTAGAATATTGCTTCTAGTATAAGCATCATCCTCCTTTCATCTATATAAAACAACTTGTATAAAATCTTTTTATGAATTTATTTTCTTTATCCTTGTCTATCTTCCTCCCTTCGACAATTTAACTATATCGCATAAATGTGTAAGAATTATTAAATAATTATGGGAAATTATGGGAATTCAGTTTCCAATAAAGAATGTTTAGCATCAGTCCTCCTTTCTTGTTATCAGTATATAAAACAAATATGAAATTCATTTGATAAAAAAACGGAAAATTATGGGCAAAAAAAAAGACTATCACTAGTCTTTAAAGCGAATACCACTAAAAATATCTTGAACACGTTTTATCAGTAAAACAATGTAAATTAATCGATATAAAAATAATCAATAGTAGCCTTTGCCACCTTAACATCCTTATCATCATAAATAGAGGCTTCATAAACAGAAACACTTTTACCAACTTTAACCGCTTCTACTACAGCCTTAATTTTATTTCCGTGACAAGCATGTAGATACTCAATATGAGAACTCAAAGTAACCGCTTTCCTACCGTTAGATCTAGCAGCAACCCCGGCAGCAGTATCAGCAAGGCCAAACAAAAAGCCTCCATGTACCATACCATAAGGATTCAAGCTTTCTTCTTGAACCAAAGCTTCCATAACACAATAATCTTTTTTTATATCAACCAAAGTATAATGATTATTTTTTATGAATCCCCCTACACTCTCCATGTATTTTTTACCATATGCTAACAATTCATCTTCACTCATATTCATAATAAAACCTCCTATAAATCTTTCAATTTTTTTATAGCATCATCAATATTTTTAACTGATATCAACTTAATATCTAAATTTTCATCTTTTTTCATCTTTTTACAATCTTGATAATTCTCTCCCGCAGGAACCAAGAACACCTGGGCGCCACCATCTACTGCACCTAATAATTTATATTCAACTTCTCCAATTTGACCAATAGAACCATCAGCTTCAATTGTACCAGTTCCCGCAATTAATTTACCCTTTGTCAAATCCCCTTTAGTAAGTTGATCATAAATAGATAACGTAGTAATAAGGCCTGCAGAAGGTCCTGATTCATTTTTTTCAAATTGAAACTTCACTTCTGGATCAACATCATATGTAGTAACAGATTGTAATCCTACTCCTAAAACTTTTCTATTCTCTTCTTCATACAATTTAGAAGTAAGTTCCATTTCTTTTCCATCCCTCAAAACAGTAACACAAACACTATTACCTTCTACTTTCTGAATAGCTTCTTGAAATTCTACTAAATTGGCACAAAGAACACCATTCACCTTTAAAAGCTTATCTCCTACTTCCAAGGGATTATCATACTCCGGAAACTTAACAATAACATAAACATCCGTTTTAACAACTTCGCAAGGTTTATCTGCCAACTGATAAGCATAATAAATAGCATTACTGTTAGACGACAGCAAATCTAATTCACTGCGAAATTCAATATCCTGGTAATCCTCATCCGTAGTATATTTATAATCATCCATACTAACCCTCTTCCAATGAGGCATTACATAACTAAGTAAATAACTAAGGGTCGTACCTTTAAGCTCAGAAACATAAGATAAATTAAAACTACCATTACTAGAATCGCCATTTTCAACAACAACTCTATCAGAAATATCACTAATTCCTCCACCTATAACAATATAATAATTAACAGGCCAAGTACATATAACAACAAAAACAATTAAAAACAATATAAATTTATATTCTGTTTTAATAAATTCTTTCACTTTTTCATAAAATTTTTTAAGCATGAAACTACCTCCATGTTACATTATAACAAAGAAATGAGGAAATATGAAAAAAATTAAAACATCAAACATCATTTTGGTTGTATTAATATGTCTAACATTATTATATTTAACTAATTCAGTACTTATCACAAAGCAGATTCTAATCTATACAAAACTTTTTATAGAAAAACTTTTCCCTGCCAGTTTTTTATTTTTTACCTTATCTACTTTGTTAATAGAATATAATGCAGTTGGTTCGCTAACTAAAATATTCAAAAAAAACGGTGCGGTCTTATACGTTACTATAATGAGTTTAATCAGTGGCTTTCCCAGTGGAAGCATCTATACTACAGAACTATTAAAAAAGAAACAAATAACAGAAAAAACAGCAAATTATCTAATCAGATTCACCCATTTTCCAAATCCAATTTTTATCCTAGGACCAGTATCACAACTATTCCCATCAAAAAGCTACGCATACAAAATATTAATTAGCATTATTCTAGCAAATATAATTATTGCAATAGTTACAAAACCAAAAGAACAAAGTAAAAATATAGAAAGACATAATTATCCACAAAGTCTTTCTCAAACACTATCCAAAGCAACATTATCCTCTTTGAAAACAATTATCCTAATTTACGGAACATCCATCTTCTTATATCTAATAATAACGATAATCAATCATTACTATAAAATGTCCCTAATAAGCTATGTTTTATTAAACGGAATATTTGATCTAACAAACGGTGTTTTTTTAACAAGCCTAATTACAAATCCCATAACAAAAGGAATTATTATTATCTTTTTCTTTTCTTTTGGAGGATTATCAGTACATATGCAAACAAAAAGTATCATTGCTGATACTCAAATAAAATATAAAAATTTCTTAATAGGACGTATTTTGGGGATAATAATTGCTAACATATTATTTTTATGGATAATTAATTGGTGAAACGATATCAATAGAATATCTAGACCCCAAATCTGGATGATATAATGTTACTCTCAAAGAAAATACTCGATTTGCAGTAGAAATATCAACTTCATTAATACGAAGTGCAGAAATAGTATGTGTACCACTGCTATGAAGGTTAGAAATTGCCTCATTTCCTAAATCCGGCAATGGATATTCGACAACATCCCCAGGAAGACCATAACTAATACTAAATGAATCACTTGCATCTTTTGCGATACCCGCCTTAACACAAAGCTCATCTTCTTCTCCAGTATCTGCGGCATTACATCCAAATACCTGCTTCACTTCCAAAACACGTTTACTTCCATCTCGAAGTGTAAAAGTAACACGATACCCTGTACCACCATTCATAGAACTAATTTCAGCACCAGCTAAACCTATTTTAATAAGATCATCCTGAATATCCTTAGTAAGTAAATCCCGATAAGTAACTAAACTTAGCTTATAGGAAGAAATAGTCTCTTTATCTTTTAAAGCAACAATTCCATCATATAAAGAAACCACAATAACCGCAACAATTAAAAAAGTAACCAAGATCTCGATAGCTGTCATCCCTTTATTATTTAATTTGTGCATTACCATCTTACCACCTCCATATTAGCATAAGTATAATAAGATTCGGCCTCTTCAGAACTATCGGTTGAACGTTTAAATTCTACTAACACTCGATACTTAGCTCGGTTTACTGATGGTACAATATAGTCTGGTAAAAATTCTATATAAGCATGAAAAGATTCTCCAAACTCAGAAATGGAAGAAGCAATCGGTTTAAAGTTTTTAATACCACTAGAGTTTTGATCTAATTGATAATTAGTAACAATAACTTTATTTACATGCAATCGTTGCCACATAGTAGTACAAAAACTTCTATCATCGCTATTCACCGGAAAATTACCACAAAAAGTAGAGCCATCTTCTCCCTCAAAAAAATCATAACCTCTACTATTTAAAAAGGTAGAAATAGAAGAGAACGAATAATTATCATCTTGAAGAAACACTTTTATCCAATAAGCGCCATATTTACTATCTAAATCATCATAAAAATCTCTTCTTTCATACTCACCAACTAATGGATAAAAGTTAATATAAATAACTGAAAAAACAGCTGCTACAAACACTGTAACCACAAGTGTTTCTACTAATACAAAACCCTTATTATTTTTTTTCATTTTTCCCATCTACTTTCTTGCTATTATACTAAAAGTATTATATAATAAAATAAGATAAAATACCATAGTAAAAACAAAAGGGGTTGACACTATGATTAAATTCGACTTTAATAAAACACCTATTACTCAAATCGCAGATTATATAATAATATCATCTGCTAGATCAAATGCATCTGATATACATTTTGATCCCAGAGAAGATGGTATGATGGTAAGAATTCGTGTGGATGGAGATTTACAAAACTTTACATTTATTCCAAAAGCATATGAAAGAAACTTAACCACGAGATTAAAATTATTAGCAAATATGAACATTACAGAATCTCGTCTTCCACAAGATGGAGCCATCAAAGGAAACTTTGGTGGTACTTATTTGGATATGCGTGTATCTTGTCTACCTCTAAATGAAGGTGAAAAAATCGTTATTCGTATCTTAGATTATACAAGAAGTTTACAAGGATTGGATTCTCTTGGATTTAACGAACAAAATCTTGCAAGACTAAAACGTATGATTAGAGTACCAAATGGTATTATTTTGATTACCGGTGAAACTGGTTCAGGTAAATCTACAACCGTTTACTCTATCCTAGAAACACTAAACCGTGAAGAAACTAATATAATCACAGTAGAAGACCCTATTGAAATGAATATTGAAGGACTAAACCAAGTACAAGTAAATGCCGAAATCGGTATGACTTTCGCAGCTGCTCTACGTTCTATTTTGCGTCAAGATCCTAACATTATTCTAATTGGAGAAATCCGTGATAGTGAAACAGCCCAAATAGCCGTACGTTCCGCAATTACTGGACACTTAGTTCTATCAACAATCCATACCAACAACACTTTAGCAACAGTAGAACGTTTATTGGATATGAATGTAGAACGTTACCTATTATCTACAGCCTTAACAGGAATCATCTCCCAAAGATTAGCTAAAAAAATATGTACAAAATGTAGAATCGAAAGAGAAACAACAGACTTTGAAAAAATGATATTTAAAAAATACTTACATAAAGATGTAGATAAGCTATGGGATGCCAATCATGAAGGCTGCGATGCCTGTCGTAAAGGATATAAAGGCCGTATTGCTATCCAGGAAGTACTTGAATTAAATGATGAATTACGTAGTGACTTAAATAACGAAAACATTTCTAAAGAAGAATTATCCAAATTAGTTTATAATGATAAAATCATCACAATGTTACAAGATGCTCTAGGAAAAGTACTAGATGGGACAACTAGTTTCGAAGAAGTACTACGTGTAATTGAAATAGAAGATGCAGAAGATTTCTTTGAAAACGATACCAAAGAAAAATTAAAAGAAAAAGAAGCCGAAAAAGAAAAAGAAATCAAAAAAGAATTAGAAGAACAAGAAGAAAAACAAAAAAAACAAGTAGAACAAAAAGAAACAAATGAACATCAACTAGAAGAAGTTTCTATCAACAATACTACTCCACCATTAGAAACACATGCAGCTCCTAGAACAATACCAACTACTATAGAAGAAATACCAAAAGACTCTATTATGAAAACAACTGGTGGAAATAAAGCAGTAAACTCTCTAGAAAAAATAGAAGCTATTGAACAACAAAAGGGTACACAGGAAGTTACAACTTCTCTAAAAGTGGATGAAAAACAACCAACACCATTTACAAAACCAAATATCACAACTATCGTTCAAAATAATACAGCAACTCTACCAATTACACCATCACCAGTAACTACAGCAGTACTACCACAGGCACAAGTAACTGCTACTGTAAATCAAGGAATACCATCTCAAAAGAAAGAAACAATTAACCCTATCCCAGCAGGAACAGTTCCAACTACAAACAATGTAAAAACAAATATAGTACAACCAGTAATGAATCAACAACCACCAATCCAAAACAAACCAAATCAAATACAAACCCCTGCTCCAGTACAACAATCAGCACCTGTTCTACCAGTACAACCAGTGATGAACAAACAAATGCAAACACCTGCAACAGCAGTACAGCCAGTAACACCAATAATACCGGTACAACCAATAACAGCTCAACAACAAGTATTACAACAACAAAACACATCTCCCAAGCAATAAAAAAAATCTAGAACAATAATCTAGATTTTTTTATTTCACAAAAATTACCCCTCTAAATATTCTAATATTTCTTGATTAATATCTTCTACATCACGAATATTTCCATCTTTAACACATTCAATCCTTTTCCAATTATACATCTCCGAAAGTTCGATGTAACTTTCTTCCGCATTTTTTAAATGCTCAGCAGAGCGCTCATGTTCATCCAAACTCTTTCTATTTTTTTTCAATTCTAAAGAGTATTGATAAGGCATATGCAAAAAGATAGTTCGATCAGGTTTTGGTAGTTGTAATAACCAATATTCTAATTTATCAATCCATTGATACATTAAAAAGCGTTCATCCTTATCATGAATCTTACTACCTTGGTGAGCTAAATTTGAAGTGGTATATCTATCTAAAATAACATAATAACCATCTTCTAAATAAGGTAAAATCTTACTCATATTATATTTTCTATCAGCTGCATAATATAAAGAAGCAATATGAGGATCTACTTTATCAGCTCCTTCTGGAAAAAAGCCATTAGAAATATCTGGGTTTCCCAAATAAGGACCTCCTACAATCTTACCCGTAGGAGTATCATACATAGGGAAACCAAAATGAACACATTTTTTACCTAATTCATTTAATTTCTTTTCTAACAAAATAGATTGCGTTTCCTTTCCTGAACAATCTGTTCCTTCAATTACAATAATTTTACCTTTCATACCCATCCTCTTTTCTATCATACATTCCTCTATATCATATCAAAAAATAAGAAATCTATCAATAAAAAATAAGTGTACTTTTAGACACTTATTCTATCATTATCATCAAAAGGAACTAATAAAAATTTACGACTTGCCAAATAATCACACATATGAACAAAATTTTGATACTTAGTTTTAGGAGCTTCTAATACTTCTTCTCCATTGTAATCTGTTGTCCAAGGACCCATGTGTGTCTTAATAACAGAACAAAGAAGATCAATTTCTTCATCACTCATAAGTAAATCCACTTTATGTTCCATAATATAATTTGCCATTAAAATAGGATGATCAAAACGAACATATTGTTCTTTAGGTATACCATGCTTAATTCCATCATGAAGTAAAAGTCCCATTAGCATAATATCTTTTTCAATACTAGTATACTTACTACCAATAGATGGATCTTGCAATAATTCATACCCTATTCTAACCGCAGCCTTCGTATGACGAAGAAGTCCACCCTTACCTAAAGAATAACTAGGATGGTATTTCCCCGTTGAAGATGCTGCAACTTCAAAAAAGTAATCTGGTAACAATTCAATCATAGTACGACAGTCCTCTTGTATAGTCTCGTCTTTTATATATCCTAATTCTACTTCAAATACATCTACTTTATTCATAACTACACTCCTCTAATAACCTAACAATAATTTCATTACTCAAATACCAATAGTTTGAAGGAATAAAAATTGAGTTCTCTGTCTCAACTAAATACCCATCTAAAACCAATTTAGAATAATCATACACATCAACTAATTGTTTATGATAACGAGTAAAGAATTGTTCTTTTGAAATACCAAATTTCGTTCGTAAATTTAAAATTACTCCGTATTCCATTTTATCATAAATAGATAACTTTTCTTCCTCATATCGATATTTTCTCTGTAAATAATGTGTAATACTACGAGTATTACTATAACGAACATCTCTTAAATACCCACTAGCACCAAGTCCAAAACCATAATAACAATTATTTTTCCAATAACATAAATTATGTCTGGAACAATAACCATCTTTCGCAAAATTACTAATTTCATAATGATTAAAATCAGATAATTTAGAACAAATAACCTCATACATTTCAGCATCTAATTCCTCAGTGATAGACTTCACATTATCTAAATATAATTTAGTATGTTCTTCTAAAATCAAAGAATAAGTAGAAACATGAGAAACATCCAAAGATAAAATAAAATCAATGTCCTCTTCTAACTCTTTTAAAGTCTCTCCTGGAAAGGCATACATCAAATCAACATTAATATTAGTAATTCCTACTCTTTTACAATAAGAAATAATATGACGAATATATTCTAAATCTAAAGTACGATTCATTTTCTTTAATATCCAATCATGAATAGTCTCCAGCCCAAAACTAATACGATTGATGCCATACTTTTTAAATAAATCTATTTTCTCTTCTGTAATACTATCAAAATTAGCTTCCATAGTAACTTCACAAGAAGAAGACTTTTTAAAAACCGATAAAATAGAAAACAACTTTTCTAACTCCAAAGTAGATAAACTACTAGGAGTACCTCCACCAATATAAAGAGTATCTAATACTTCCCCCTGATAAAATTCCAGAATTTCATTTTTTAATGTTTCTAAATAAGAAGAAACATATCCCGTATTGTAAAACAATTTACAAAAGTCACAATAACTACAAATATTTTTACAAAAAGGAATATGTATATAACAACTCCTGATCACTATTTTTCTCTTCCCATCGCTTGACTAATTTTAGAAATAGCTTTATTTTCATGCTTTATAACCGCTGCCCTAGAAAGATGATACGAAGCAGCAACTTCATCAAGAGAAATTTCTGGATTCTGAAGTCTTTCCATAAAAATACATTCTTCTAATTCAGTAAGTCCAGAAAGTGTAGGAATCTGATTTAAATCAACCTCTGCTTCTAAAAGTTTTCTACAAAAAGAAGTTCGATTATGACTAAGATTAATTTCAATTTCTCTTGACTTCTCTTCTCCAATAACCTCTGGCACTCTAGAATCTAATAAACAATCATAAACATAATCGCGTGTATAACCATAAAGATCATAAAATAGAGATGCTAGTTCATCCAAAGTATAAGATTTATTATCTAAGTAGCAAATACAAATTCTCTTAATATCTTCTCTCTTCTTAGCTTCTTTATCAACATCACTTACACTAGATACACTTCCCGCAAAATGTCCTTGTTCATCCTTAATAAAATCATTCTTTTTAAAAGACTGAACTCCCCCTTGATGTTGTCCTCTTCTTTGATTCTCCGAAAGTTGATCATTAATGGTCTTGCCATCAGCAAGTGAAATACTACCATATTTCTTTAGATATCTTTGAACGGAAGATTTAGAAATACCAGTATGCGTCGATATTTCACTAATATAAGCTTCAGGATGACTAATAAAGTATGAAACTACTATTCTTTCTTTTTCTTTTACTATATCTAACATAATATCTCTCCTATTCCTTAGTAGCTAAAATTGACAAAAATGCTTCTTGCGGAACTTCAACACTACCAATCTGTTTCATTCTCTTTTTACCTTCTTTTTGTTTCTCTAATAATTTTTTCTTACGAGTAACATCTCCACCATAACATTTTGCTAAAACATTCTTACGTAATGCTTTAATATCAGTACGAGCAATAACATGAGTACCAATAGCAGCTTGAATTGGAACTTCAAACATCTGTCTTGGAATAATCTCTTTTAATTTTTCTACTACAACTTTACCACGATTATAAGCAAAGTCTTTATGAACGATAACAGATAAAGCATCCACTACCTCACCATTAAGTAAAATATCCATCTTAACTAAATTACTTTCTTTATATCCAATAAGTTCATAATCAAAAGAAGCGTAACCTTTTGTATAAGACTTTAACTTATCAAAAAAGTCATAGACAATTTCAGAAAGTGGAATCTCATAATGAATCGTAACTCTTGTTTGATCCAAATACTCCATATTAATAAAAGTTCCACGTTTATCTTGACACAACTCCATAATTGGACCTATATAATCACTTGGTGTAAAAATGCTTGTTTTTACGTACGGTTCCAAAGTTTTAGAAACCACTTCTCTTTTTGGCATCTTCGTAGGAGAATCTACCATAATCTTAGAACCATCAGTAAGTAAAACTTCATAAACAACAGAAGGAGAAGTAGCAATTAAATCGATTCCAAACTCCCTTTCTATTCTCTCTTCAATAATTTCCATATGTAAAAGGCCTAAGAAACCACAACGGAATCCAAAACCTAAAGCTTTAGAGGTTTCAGGTTCAAAAGTTAATGATGCATCATTTAATTTCAATTTTTCTAATGCTTCTCTTAAATCTTCAAACTTACTAGATTCAATAGGATATAACCCACAATAAACCATAGGTTTCATTGGTTTATATCCAGGCAATGGTTCTTTTGCAGGATTACTATCTAAGGTAATAGTATCACCTACTAAAACATCACTAATACTCTTAATAGAAGCATATAAATATCCAACTTCTCCTGCCTTCAAAGACTTAACTTGCTTTTCTTTAGGCGTATTAATAGAAAGTCCAACAACATCATAAACCGCCCCAGTCTCCATCATTCGAATCATATCGCCAACTTTTACTTCGCCTTCCATAACTCGAATACTAATAATAACTCCACGGTAAGCATCAAATAAGCTATCAAAAATTAAGGCTTTTAATGGTTTATTACTTTCTCCATTAGGTGCAGGTATTTTTTTAATAATAGCCTCCAATAACTCATCAATTCCAACCCCAGTTTTCGCACTAGTTAAAACAATCTCATCACGAGAAAATCCAATGTTTTCAAGTTCTGTTACTACTTTATCAATATCTGCATTAGGTAAATCAATCTTATTAACCACAGGAATTACTGTTAAATTATTATCGATTGCTAGATAAAGATTAGCAAGAGTTTGAGCCTCTACTCCTTGTGCAGCATCAACAACAAGCAAAGCACCTTCACAAGCAGCTAAACTACGCGACACTTCATAAGAAAAATCAACATGTCCTGGAGTATCTATCAAATGAAAGTAATACTCTTCGCCATCATGCTGATAAGTAAGTTGCACAGCATTTAGTTTAATGGTAATACCACGTTCCCTTTCAATATCCATAGAATCTAACATCTGACTTTTTAATTCTCTTTCTGATATTGCTCCAGTCTTCTCTAAAATACGATCGGCAAGTGTACTCTTCCCATGATCAATATGTGCAATAATACAAAAATTTCTAATATTCTCCTGTTTCATAAACTTGCCTCCAGTCCCTTTATTATATCAAATATATTTTCTTTTTTCTATGTTTCAAAAGAAAAAAGCCACTTGACTAGTAGCTACTGTTCTATTTTACTTTGATAAAAATAATATTCCCCATTATTTTCTTTAAATTTATAAGTAATGATATTAGCCTTTTCCATATAATCATCAATAGAAAGAGGTTCTTTTTGATATTCTTCCAAAGCTATATTAGTTTGAGAATCAATTAACATCGTATGATTATAATCAAG
Organism: uncultured Mycoplasmatota bacterium; assembly: GCA_900554305.1. GTDB lineage: Bacteria > Bacillota_I > Bacilli_A > RF39 > UBA660 > Faecimonas > Faecimonas intestinavium. The sequence goes on from USGV01000012.1 coordinate 17,767, forward strand.
ATAAACTTGATAACTAACTAAATTATTATTAACACTACTTGTAATATAAACAACTCTCTCAACTAAAGTAATCATACCATCATCAGAACGAGTTGCACTTTCTAACCCATAGAATGCAACAGGAATCAGTCCAGCGGTAGCAACATCAGTCTTACTAAGTGTTGTTTCATATCTTTCTTTATTAATATTATATTTTAAAGATAACGTATTACCCACATCAAAGCCAGGAACCAAAATAATTGGCAAAGTACCTTGTTTTAAATATTCTACTTTATCACCAAAATAAGACTTCATTAACTGATCCATATCAGCATCAGATATATAATACTGTTTCTGTGTCGTCGTATCACTGTTCTTTATTTCTTTTAACTCTTTTTCTTTCAAAAGAGAAAGTGCATAATAAAATTTCTCATAATTACTAAAATCTTTTAAAGTAACAGACTGCTCTTTCAAATATTTATTTAATGTATTATTATCTCTTCCATAAGTAACCAAATCATAAATAGATTCAACTTCTGGATCATCTATACTCAAAGTATCAGAAATACCAACAGTTGACTCATTTTTATTATCCCTCTTAAAAAATAAACTACTTATGAAATAAACACTAAGGCCAAGCACAATAACAATGACAACCAAAACAGCAATTTTAATCATTTGAGAAGGATTCGATTTTTTATTATCATCTTGTGGTGGTCTAGGTGGCGCATAGTTTTCTCCATCAACAATATAATTATCATCATCTGGTACGTACATAAACTCAACTCCCTATCCTATATTATTATTTTATCAAAAATACACAGAAAAAAAAGTAGTTTCATATAAAACTACAAAATTTACTGTAAATTATGATATCGGCCAATAATCCATTCAGCTACTTTAATACCATCCATAGCAGCGGTAGTAATTCCACCAGCATAACCACTTCCCTCACCACTTGGATAAAGTCCTTTAATATTAGCTTCCCCATTATCATCACGAAGAATTCTAACGGGAGAAGATGTTCTACTTTCAACTCCTGCTAAAATTGCATCACCTCGATTAAATCCGGCGATTCTTCTTCCAAAAACAGGCATAGCTTCACAAATAGAATCAGTTACAAACGATGGTAAAATTTCATTTAAATCTCCAAATGTATAACTACCTTTCATGACTGGCAAAAAATCTCCAAATTGCGTAGAAAAAATCCCACTACGAAAGTCATCATATAATTGTACAGGTATTTTACCAGAACCATATAAATAAGCCTTCTCTTCTAACTCTCGTTGAAAAGAAACACCATCTAATGGATGCGTACCAAAGTCCTCTGGAGTAACATTGACAACTAAAGCACTATTAGCATTTTTACTATCTCTAGCATGATAACTCATACCATTAATCGCAAGTTTCCCCTCTTCGCTAGAAGCATTAACAACATACCCACCAGGACACATGCAAAAAGAATAAACACCTCTACCTTTTTTAGTAGTATAAGTAAGCTTATAATCCGCAACAGGAAGTCTAGAATCCATCGTACCATATTGACTCATTTGAATCATACTTTGAGGATGTTGAATACGTACACCTACCGCAAAAGGTTTAGCCTTCATTTCAACTTCTCTACGATAAAGCATAGAAAAAGTATCTCTAGCGCTATGACCTATAGCTAAAACTAGTAGAGAACAACTAATCTGTTCCTTACCATTAATTTCAATACCAACTACTTTACCATCTTGAACAAATATATCAGTAAGACAAGCAGAATAACGAAACTCCCCGCCTAAACGTATAATAGAATTCCTAATATTTTTAACAACATCTTGTAACAAATCAGTACCAATATGAGGTTTTTGTAAATACATAATTTCAGGAGGAGCACCATGTTCTACCAAAATAGAAAACACTTTTTTACCACGGAAAAACTTATCCTTAACCATAGTATTTAACTTACCGTCAGAAAAAGTACCTGCTCCACCTTCACCAAACTGAACATTAGAATTAGGATTTAAAACACCTGTATCCCAAAATTTAGAAACAGATTCCATCCTATCTTCCACCTTCTCACCACGTTCAATAACAATAGGAAAATACCCTTCTTTAGCTAGCATATAAGCACAAATTAACCCACAAGGACCACTACCTACAATAATCGGACGACTAGAAAGTTTTTCTTTTCCCATAGGAGGAAGCTTATATTCCTCAGTTGGTGCTAAAAATATATCTTTAGAATGATTCTTATTTAAAATTTTAGAAGGAGAAAGAACTTCCACATCAACTTCATAAACATAATGAATATCATCTTTTCGTCTAGCATCTAATGACTTCTTTACAATTGTAACATTTAATATCTCACTAGTCTTTACATGCAACTTTTTAGCAACTTCATTTTCTAAATTATCTTCTTCACCTAATTTTATTTTAACTTGACGAACTCGAATCATTCTACTTCACCTCGTAATACTCTGCCAACAATCATTCCTGTCATAAAACCAAAACCTAGATTATAACCACCACAATCTCCATCAACATCTAAAAGCTCACCTATAAAATATAAGTTATTTACTTTTTTAGATTCTAAAGAAGAACTAACTTCAGTAAGTGGTACTCCTCCACTACATACTTGAGAAGAAGAAAAATCCTTTGTACCAATCACAACAAGAGAAAATTCTAAAATCATATGAATAAGACATTCCTTCTCATTAACACTTAAACTATTCCAAGTACTTTTAAGGGATATACCACACCTCTTTAAAATAACTAATAACAATTTATATGGAAGAATACCCTCTAAAAATTCTACTAAACTATAGTCGCCAAGGGTATTTCCCCGCAAAGAAAACCAAGAAAAAATTTCATCGTTACTTTTACCATCTAAAAATGGTAAAAAATTAAGAGCTAATCTAAACTTATGTTTTTGAAGTACTCCACGAGAAATATAACGGCTTAAATTAAAAACGCAAATACCACTAACTCCATAATCAGTAAGTTGAATCTCTCCAAACTCTTTCTTAACAAAAGTATCATCTTGATATAAAGAAACTGTGCAAAGTGCACGAACTCCAGTCCAGTCTTTTAAGAAATATCCCTCAGTAGTTACTTGTACTAAAGCAGGACAAACTGGAATAATACTATGTCCAAATTTCCGAGCAAAAGAATATCCATCTCCAGTAGAACCTGTTTTAGGACTCGCTTTAGAACCAGTAGCAATTACTAAATCATCAAAATATTCACGACCATCCTTCGTTGCAACGACAAACTTTTCATTTTCCTTATAAACATCTAAAACCTCTGTATCAAGAGCAAATTCTACTCCCACTTTCTTAGCATGGATTTCTAATAAATCCCGAATACTACTAGCTTGATTAGAATAAGGATAATAATACCCATCTCTAATATTCGGAATAACACCCAAAAAATCAAAGAAATCTAAAACTTCTTTCTGTACACGAGATGTAATAATATTAGATAAAAGTTCAGGGTTACTAGTATGATAATGTTCTAAATTCTGATCACTATTCCAATAATTACAACGACCATTCCCTGTTGCCAAAAGTTTCTTACCAACAATTGAATTTTTATCAAATAAAACAACACTAACATCTTTACTAACTGCTTGAATTGCACATACAAGACCACTAGCACCAGCACCAATAATTCCAACCTTTTTCACAAAGCTTCACCTCTAAATACATTATACCATAAGAAAAAGATTGAATACATCAATCTTTTAATTAGCGCCTTTTTGCTTTTTTAGTATTAACTCCTTTTTTCATTTTACCAGCAATAATTCCAGTACCAACGACAGCGCCTACTCCTAAAGCACCAATTCCCACTTCACGAAATGGTAGATGATTAAATTCTTTTACTGCCAACAAACCATCATAATCATCAAACAAAGGATCAGAATAATCTTTAACAGAAAAGTTAATATCCAAATGACCTCTACCATTACCAGCTCCAGAATTAACTGCACTATCAGTCGCTTGAGCCATAGAAATAGCTGGATTTTCTTCTAAAATAGAAGACGGACGAACTTCCTCTAATGGAATATCTTGTTTTCCGGCAGTATATTGATCTCCACCAGCAACCCATAATTCAAAATGATCTTCTAACGGATAATTAACCATGGATTGTAAGTTTTTAAGACCAGATTGATTACAATAAAGTCCTGGTATATAACCTGCCTGACTCATTCTTTCTACCCATAAGTTTAACATAGCACTAACATATTCAGAATTAAATCTTTCTTCCCAAGTAGCACCACTTGGCAATTCAACATCTAAATATACTGGATAACTAATATTTTTATTTTTCAATGCCTTAATAACAGTATCAGCCTGTTCTTTTTGTTTTGCTAAAAAATCATCCATAGAAGTAGTATTTGTCATATCATAAGCATTATAGCAATATACACCAGCGGGAATCTCATAGACATTAGCCTGAGACATATTCTGTTCAAAATATGGATCTATTTCTGTACCCTCTGAACATTTAAAAATCAAAAATTCAAAATTTTGAGCCATCTTATCCCAATCAACATTATTTCCCTGAGCATAAGACAAATCAGCACCTCGCAACGGACTATCAACGCTAACAAAACCTTCTGGAATATCATCACAAAGTGAACTTGGAATACGGATTTTACTTCCAGCAGATATCTCATCCTTAGAAATACCATTAAACTCTAAAATATCATCAACACTCAAACCATATTGAAAAGCAACATCTAAAATATCTTCTCCATCAGCCATAGTATGTAGCTTATCATATTGAAATCCGTCAATTGTATTGTTACCATTTTGATTGATTACTGTTGCTAAATCGGTAGAAGCTTTGATATTTCCGTCTAAATCTTTAATCACATTATAAGTACCATCATACTTTACTTCTTCTCCATCTTGAATGACATAAGCATCATAAGAACTTATTCCTGTATATTCTTTAAACCGACACAAATTACTATCAGTACCATAAACACCAACATAAATACCATTATCACTACACTTTTTCAAAAATGCTTCTGCATATTTAGTCATAGTAGTACTATCCAAACTAGTATCATCCATAATAGTATCAACATTTAAATATACTGGAAAAGAAATATTATATTTAGAAATAAGGCTCTTAACATATTCAACATCGTCATAAACACTAGACAAACTATCAGTATCAGGTCGAATGATAACACCACAAGAAATATCATTTTCATCACAATACTTTAACTTTGCATCTTGAAACAATACGCCATCATACTGGTGATTACCCGCATCTAAAACAACGAAATCACTACTATCAACAGAAAGATATGGTAATGGAATCAAATCATCATGACCGACCTCATTTTCAACGCGAACTTCTTCTGGTTCCTCATTAAAATGATGAATAGCACCAATTGCACTACCAACCAAAACTGTACCAGCAAGTAAAACTGCAAGTGCTTTACCCTTTTTATTTAACCTTACTTTTCCTTTCATAAAATACCCCCCTTAATTTCATGTGCACATTATATCATAAAAATCAAAAAATGTCAACTTGACATTTTCTCAAGAAAAAAGTACGAAACAATCGTACTTAACCTACCGTAATATCTCCCATATCACCTTGAATTGTTAAAACATATGGTGCACTTCTATCATTATTAGCAATGTCAATATCTCCTAGATCAACAGTAGCATCTATATAAACATTAGAGATTTTTTCTATTTCCACATCTCCTAAATTTGCTATTATTTTAGAATCGTAGTCTAAAGAAATATTCTTTAAAAGAACTTTTCCCATATCATTTTCAATAGATAATTTAGAAGAAATAGTATCAACTTCTAAGTCCCCCATATCTTGAGTAACTTTCAAATTAGAAACATTCCCTATAGAAATATCTCCCATGTCATTATCAACTGAAATCTCCTTTGCACTATCAATAGAAATATCTCCCATATTAGCAGTAACTTCAAATTTAGCAGTAGAAAAATCATCGACAGTAACATCCCCACAATCACTAATCAAGGTAAAAAGACTATTTGTAGTAGCAGGAACATAAATCTGAACTAAATCTTTAGTACTAGGAATAAAAAAGTGAAATCCTTCTTCTTCCGTAAACGTAATAGATAAATCCGATTTAGTATCTTCTATTTGAAACAAATCTGAATCACTATAAATTAATATATGAATTTTTTCATCGTTAGAAGGAAGTACTTCTATATTTCCTAAAGTAGCATCCACTTTAATTTTTTGAAAATTAGTATCATATATTTCCTCATAAGCAAGACGTTCACTCACTTTATAAGAAATAAAATTAAATCCTCGAAAAGGAATCCATCCCAAAATAACAGATATCATAAACCCAAGAAAGAACAAAATAAGAAAAGACAATAAAACAATAAGAAATACAATTTTACCTTTACTCTTCTTCATGAATCTCAACTCCTTTCAAAGAAAATACTAATTTAATAATCTCTGTAACTAAAGCATAGATAATCCACAAAATCCAAGTAATATCCCACCGCATAGTAAGAACACTAATAATAAGATAAATAGCTAAAACAAACAACGCTAAAACACTAGTAATTTGTTTATAAAGCTTATCCATCTTCGTCAAAGTTTTCTTTTCTTTTTTTGAAATATTCTCTCCCATCATAGGCTTCGTCATTTCAATATAAATTAACATTCCCGTCGCAATAGCAATTACTAAAAAGAACACACACACACCTACAATAGGACTTCTTAAAACAACAGAAAAGAAAATAATTACCACAATAGATAATATATATAACATAACTGCAAGTGTGGTATAAAGAGCTTTCTTTTGATTATATTCCCTATAATTTACTACATCATTCGAAGAATTTATAACTTCTTTTTCTCTAACAGCTACCTCTCCAAACAATTCTTCAGTAGAAATATCATATAATTTACAAATAGGCACAACCTTGTCAAAATCAGGAGTACTCTGATCTGTTTCCCATTTAGATACTGTCTGACGAGTAACATGTAATAAATCGGCTACCTCTTCTTGCGACAGACCTTTCTTTTTTCTTAAACTTAATAATTTTTCACCTAAACTCATCATCTTCACCTCACATTCATTATATTAAATATTTCAGTTGCACACTACCAAAACAACATGGAAATTTGTCAACCGAACTTAACAAAAGAAAAAATTATAATATTTAAACATTTTTATCAAATATTTTAATCCAACCAAGTTCTAACCATAAACAGATTTCACGATAACACCCAACGCTAGAACTAGGCATCTTTAGAAGATAAATTTCAATATCTTTATGACAAACAAGCTTTATCATCATCCCAAAATTAAGTTCTGCAAAAGTCTCATATCCAACATACCCTTCTACTCCATTTTTATCTTCATTCATAATAAACAAAATATCACAAGACATAATATTCTTAAAAAAATCTTGATGAATATCAGGATAAAACTTTAAAAAATCCTTCTCTTTTATAGGCCTAGGATAATCAAGGACATAATAATGATTCAATTTAAAATAATTTCGATAGTAATTAATCTTCTCCTGTAAAGACGCACTGCCAGCAATGACTACTTTTTCCATAATACTCTCCTTTAAAAGTATTATATCATGCCAAAAGAAAAACTCGCTTTCAAAATCGAGTTTTATAATACTTCTTCCTGAGCATTCATAATAACAACACTCAAATTATCAAAATCAATTTTTGAAACAATTTTTTCTAATGTTTTCATATTCATCTTACGAATCATATCCACTTTATTAGGAATTACTTTATGATAACGAATCATATCATCAAAAACATTATTAACTGTAGAATCAATATAATCAGCCATCTTAACCTCATTCGCAATCCATACTTTTTTCATTCTTTCAAACATCGCTTCATCTAATTCATGATTAGATAATTCTTTTTTTATTTCTTGAACTAAACTCTCAGGATGATTTGTAGAAGAAAGAATCATATAAGTTTCATATTGTTCTGTATTATCCCAGTCGCTATAAAAGTTATTTAAAAGTTTCTCGTTACGTGCACGTTCTCTAAATAAAGAAGAAGAACCAAAAAGCATAGTAGTAAACATAGTTAAATATAAATCTAATTCCAAATCCTCATATTCTCCCAAATCAGCAATTGGAACTTTTAATCCCACCGCAATTTTTGGAACTTGAATATTACCAACAAAACTATCTTCCTTTTTACGTACACTCTTCTTTTCTTTAATAGTTGCAATTTCTGCCTTTTCCAAATTTTCTCTAGTATCTAATTCTTGATGAATAACACTCATAGCCTCCTCCATAGGAAACTTCCCAACAACAAGTATAAACATATTATTGGGACTATAAAAATTATTATAACATAGATATAAATCTTCTTTTGTTATTTTATAAATTTCATCAACAGTACCACCTATATCAACTCGTCTTGGATGAACATGATAAACATTTTCTCGTAACTTAGTCTCTAACTGTACATCTGGTAAATCAGCATACATCTTTAACTCTTCCGCGATAATCCCTTTCTCTTTTTCTACATTTTCATCTGTATAGTAAGGAGCATTAACATACTGTATTAAATAACGCAAATTATCAATAAAATTTTTAGTACCATAACAAATATATTGAGTATTATCATAAGAAGTAGAGGCATTAGCTCCAGTACCACTTTTAGAAAAATAAGCAAATGGGTCTTCACCAGACTCCTGTTCAAACATCTTATGCTCTAAAAAGTGAGCAATACCATCTGGTACCTTAATGGATTTCTTTTCTCCAGCAGGTGTAAAACTAGTGATTTCAGAACCAAATCTAGTTGCATAACTAATATAATAATTAGATTTTTTCTCAAATGGAACAAAAATAACATCCAGTCCATTAGAAAGAGTTTCAGTGTAAGCAACTAAATCTAGTCCTTTTAAATTAATTTTCTTCATGACTATCACCCTCTAATAAAAATACAGTATCCATCTTAACCTTTTTAGCAACCTTCACAATATCAGCCTTACTAACACTCATAATCTTACGACGTTTTTCTTCCAAATCATCAGTACCAATCAATTCCATCATATAATAATTATCTAAAATACGATTTGGATTATCTTCCACCTCATCTAAAGCTGTACAAAAATACTCTTTTGCCACATTAATTTCATGTTCACTAAAATTACCTTTACGCATATCTTGTAAAATCTTATCAATCAATTCCAAAGTTCTAGAATAATTTTCTTTATCAATACCAGCTCGAATTAAAATTAAATGATCAAGTTTATTTGGAACAGAATTAATAACATAGCATAAAGAATTTTTCTCTCTTACTTCTTGAAATAGTTTAGAATCACCACTACCACCCAAAATAATATTATATAAAGTAAGTACATAATTTCTCTCATAAGAAGAAAGTCCATACGAACGACATCCAATAGTTAATTTAGATTGAGAAACATCAACTTTTTCTTTAGAAAATATACGCCTAGTTCTTGGCCTAATATCCTCTAATAAATAAGGAATTCTTTGACGCTTAACAGTTTTAACAGGAATAACTTCACGAATCATTTTAGTCATTTCTTTAAAATCAATATCACCAATAACAAAAACATCAACCATATCACTACGAATAGTCTTTTGATAATACTGATATAAAGACTCAGGAGTAATTTTTTCCAAATCTTCCAAATATCCGACCATACGATAAGAAGAAACCCTACCCTTATCCATAACTTCAAACAAGCGTAGCAAACTATAACTAGCACCGTCTTCCTTTAAAGAAGATAAATTACTACGCATCGTACTTTTAACAATTTCCAACTTTTCGGAAGAAAACTTTTGTGCCTCTACATCAGGATGGAAAATAATTTCATTTAAAAATTCTAATGCCTTCTTAAAATTTCCCTCTTCCGTATATCTATCATGCAAAACAGATAAATAAATATCCAAATTATTATAATTACCAAGTCTAGAATTATTTGTCTGAATATCCGCAGCATATAATTCTTGCGCTTCAATCGTCAAATCTCTTTTACTAGGATATTTACTACTAGACTGTAAAAACATATCACATAAAACATTTCGTAAAGTAATTTCTTCTTTCACTACAGGACTACGAAAAGCAACTCTTACAGTAATTGTTTTAAATTGATTCGTCTTCACTAAATGTAATTTATAAGAACCTAAATCTTTTTTTACGTATTCCATACTTCACCCCATTTCTAAATTATAATATAACAGCATCAAGTGCTAACTTTATCATCTGATTTAGAGACTGTTCTCTTTCCTCGCTAGAAAGACTTCTCTTATCATATAAAGAATCAACAACAGTCATTAAACAACTGGCTTCCCTTCCTAACTTTCGGGCAATATAAAATAATCCAAAAGCCTCCATCTCAACAGACAAATAGTCACTACCAGGAAAATTGGCTTTAAACACATCTTCACTATCAGCATATAAATCAAATACATCACTAGTAATAGTTTTACCAACTTTAATAGGAATATGTGTATCATTCGCTACTTTTTCAATTTGTTGATTTAAAATATGACTAGCTTCAACATAATTAATATCTTGATTATCAAGTAATTGATCAAAATAACTCTTACAATAAGCTCCTTCTGATAAAACAACATCGAGTATTTTTACATCAGGATGAAAAGAACCACTAGTACCAATACGAACAATTTTTTTAACATTATAAAACTTATAAAGTTCATAAGAATAAATCCCAATACTAGGAACTCCCATTCCAGAGGCAAAAACAGTTACTCTATGCCCTTCATAATATCCCGTATATCCGAACATGTTTCTAACAGTATTAACTAGCTTAGCATCCTCCAAAAAATTTTCTGCAATATATTTAGCCCTAAGAGGATCTCCAGGCATTAAAACTACTTCTGCAATATCTTCTAATTTACTTTCTATATGTGGCGTTGCCATAATATACCTTCTTTCTACATTATTTATTATACCAAGAATATATGAAAATGAAAACAAAAGAAGTAAGATTACTACTCACTTCTAAACTTCTCATACCATGATTTGACATGTTCTTTAGCTCCATCATAAGCATCATGAAAATCACCAAATATTTGATTTTTAATATCACCCAGAGCCTCATAATTTTCATCACCTAAATACTCTCGTATTTTATCTAGTCCAGATAAATATACATCTCCAACAAAATCACTAGCAATACGATGTTTATCCGACAACTCTTCTCTCCAACCAGGAATAACTTGATCAACCATATCTCCTAAAGCATCTAAATTATTCATAGTAATCTCTTTTCCTTCTTCAGTTAACTCATTAAAAGTAACTCCAGAAATTTCACCATCATAAAAAATAAAGTCAACTCCTGTAATAAAAACTTCTTTCGCTTTATTTTTTACTTCATCTAGTTTATTTTGTTCAATCATACCTTCTACTTCAGCCAAATCAGAAGAAAAATAATCAAACTTCTCTTCCTCTAAAGAAGTATCACCAGTACCAGTAGTAATCTCTCCTTGAACATTTTGAGTAGCATCTTCCCCTATATTTTCTTCAGTAACTGCGACTCCGCTATTAGAAACAGCCTCTTTTTCATGACTACTACATGCACTAAGAGAAACTATCATTCCTGTACTAAGTAAAATGGCCAAAAACTTTTTATTTATTCTAATCTTTATCATAAAACAACCTCGTAAAAATATTATAATAAGAAATTAAAAAAAAGAAAAGACTATTCAGTCTCTTCTTATACATTATTAAATAATTTTTTATAGAATTATAAAGTCATAAGGAAAGCAATAAAAAAGGAAAAGAACAAAGTAAAAACACCAAATCCTATAAACATAATAGACACAAAGGACATAGCAGAAGGAAGTTTTTCTGCATAAGCACATTTAGGAGAATCAGGATTATAATAAACAACCATATCACTTCCTATAGGCCATAATTCTTCAGCCATCTTACGAAAACTAGTAATCGCACTCCTCGGTACCACTAAATAATCATTACGATTAACATAAGCACCACTATCTTGATGAAAATGAGTAGGAGTAATTATTGTTTTCGTAATAACTCCTCGAAAACGTCTAATAACCGTATAAGTATTCCCATCAACTTCGTAAGAGACGACAGGAAAAACACCACCGTCTCCATTATATTTATAGTCTATAACCTGACCTACAACACTTGCGCTACACTTTCGAGATTTCTTTTTTTCAAATATTCTAATAAAAATACCAGCAATAGCTAATAAAAATCCCACTCCACCAACAAGAGATATTTCTAATAAAATAATTTGACCATCACTCATAACTATTCTCCTTCTTTTTCTTCTTTTACACTATCTAATTGTACTAAAACTTCTCTAGGTTTAGAACCATTAGCGGGACCAATAATACCACGTTCTTCTAACAAATCAATAAGTCTAGCAGCACGATTATACCCCAACTTAAAACGTCTTTGTAAAAGAGAAGCACTAGCTTTTTGACTTTCAATAACAAATTGAACAATATCGTTATATAGTGGATCATCATCATTAGCCGCATCACCAAATTCTTGTCCACTAACATTACTTACATTGTGATCAACCGCTTCCAAATTCATTAACGATTCATCATATTGAGCTTTTTGTTGCTCTACTGTGAAATCGATAATTCGCTTAATCTCATCATCTGTGATAAATGAACCCTGAATACGAGTTGGAGAATTTACTCCGATTGGTAAGAACAACATATCTCCTTTACCAAGTAATTTTTCAGCTCCAGTTTGATCCAAAATAGTACGAGAATCAATTCCTGAACCTACAGCAAAGGAAATACGAGATGGAATATTTGCTTTAATTAAACCAGTAATAACATCAGTAGATGGTCTTTGTGTCGCAACAATCAAATGAATTCCTGCAGCACGAGCTTTTTGTGTAATTCTAAGGATAGAATCTTCTACTTCTTTTGCAGCAACCATCATCAAATCAGCAAGCTCATCAATAATAACAACAATATATGGTAATCTAGCCTTAGTAACACCATCTGCTTTATGTTCCTCATTCCATTTATCAATATAAGCATTATAACTTTCTATATTCTTAGTTTTTGTTTCACTAAAAGTCTCATAACGTCTCTCCATTTCAGCAACCATCTTAGCCAAAGCAACGGCCGCTTTTTTAGGATCAGAAACTACGGGGCACATCAAATGTGGTACTCCATTATAAACAGATAATTCAACTACTTTAGGATCAACCATAACAAGTTTAACTTCATCTGGACGAGCACGCATCAAAATAGAACAAATAATTCCGTTAATACATACAGACTTACCAGAACCAGTAGTACCAGCAACTAACATATGTGGCATTTTATTAATTTCACAAACACCAATATCACCCATAATACTTTTACCAAGAGGGACCATAAGTTTTTTATCCATAGCATTCATCATCTGTTTACTACTAATAATTTCATAAAAACTTACAGGAGTCGCAACATCATTAGCAAACTCAATACCCACAGTATTTTTTCCAGGAATAGGTGCTTCAATTCTAACATCCTTTTTAGCAAGAGCTAAAGCAATCTCACGATTAATACTAGTAATCTTATTAACTCTAGTACCACTAGCAATTTCAAGCTCATATTGAGCAACCGTAGGTCCTATATGTACTTCAACTACTTTACCAACAATTTTAAAGTCTTTTAATACCTTCTCTAAAATCTCAATATTCTTTTCAATAGAAGACTCATCTGTTTCCTTCTGTTTCTTCTTTGGCTGATTTAATAAACTAATTGGTGGTAATTGATATTCATGATTAGTAGGAGGAACTTCCTTACTAACACCAGTCTCTTTAACACCTACTTCTTCTTTTACAGGAACCTTCTTCAACTCATCAATACTAGTAATCTTAATATGCTTATCTTTCTCCTCAGATTCATCATTCTCATCTTCTTCACCATTACTAATAATAACAGCCTTCTTATCTTCTTTTTCTCCCTTAAGAGCCTTACGTTCTTTTGCTTCTCGAAGTTTCTCTTTCTGAGATGATACTTTATCTCTAACAAAATCAACAATAGAAAATCCAGTAAATAAACAAAATCCAACAACAATAAACACCCAAGAAACAATCTGCATGCCTGTATAAGAGAACAACTTATCAAAAATAATCGCAAAAATACAACCAATAATGCCTCCACCAACAGAATACCAGTTTTCTAAAACTCCTGTATTCATAACTCCATTAAAAGAAGCAACCAACTGATCCATAGTAGTCTTAAAAATAAGCATCACATTTCCATCATGTTCTAAAACAAAATCTTGATGCATAATTACTAAAAAACCAATAGTAAGAATATAAAGACCTATAAGCTTTGTAGAAAAGAAATCAGGCCATTCTCTTTTTATAAGTAAATATCCGCCAACAATAAAAATCACAGCTAACAAAACCATATAAATAGAACCAACTAAAAACAAAGCAAAAGAAGCAACCAATTCACCAGCCACTCCTAACTTGCCAATTCCCAAAACAGATAAAACAAGTAAAATAAGTCCTATTAACTCAGATTTATATTCAAACGTTTTTTTTGTTTGCTTTTTTCGTTTCTTTTTTGCCATACTCTATACTCCTTACATTATGTATCTACTCATTCAAATTATACTACAAATAAACAAAATACTAAATACAAAAATAAAAATTTAACAGTAAAGAAGAAAAAGTATTACAACATCTTTTGTATAATCTTATTTTTTTCATGAAAGTTCCAATGAACTCCCTCTTCTCTCGTAATATGATAATTATTATCACTATGCAAAAAGGAAACATCCATAGAAGTAACTTCCTCATTTTCATAATGTACATCCGCTAAATAAGCAACAACACCATTTAAATTATATTTACTAGTAGAAGGAACACCAAAAAAAAGCTGTTGCTTATAATCAGAAACATCAGTAGTATAAGCAAAAGCATTATGCAAGTGTCCAGACCACAAAACATCATACACTTCATCTAGCCATCTGCTTTCCTGTTTCATATCACAAAGTTCAAACAATTTAACTTCTCTACGAATGCCACTAACATAAAGTCTATGACCAAAATGCATAGAAACATTAGAAAAATCAGTTTTCCAACTTGGCCTAGGAATAATATAAAAACTAGGATGGTAAGCATTTAAATAACGTAAATCAAAAATACTGGAATATGGATGCTCACGACTGAGTTGAAAAAATCCATGAAGAAATTCATCGTGATTTCCAATATTAGCATAAGTCATCATTTCTTGACTAGTTGGATTAGGATAATCACAAATAAATTCCCGGATTTGTTTTAACATATCTTCAAATGAAAAATCCCCATAAAGAGGTCCATGAAAAATATCCCCTAAATGAAAGCACTTAGAAGCACCATTTGCAATCGCATAATTATATACTGCATCTAAAAGACGAAAATCCACAAATTCCGGATGACCAATATGAGTATCTGAAATAACCAAAAATTTTTTATCATGAATATTATCATCCACCGTAAAAGAATAGTGGTGTCTAGAATAACTAGACTTATGTAGATGCTCATTCTCAATATATCGGTAAATTGCTCCCCTATTCCATGTATCATCACGTAAAATACAACCATCTTCAATCAACAAATCAGAAATAACGCCAAAAAAATCTTCATCAGCAAGCTCTACTTTCTTAGCCTGTAATAAAGATTTCAACTCATCTTCTGTAATGCCAGCAGACTCTCTAATACTATCACATACACAAGTTTGTAATTTTTCCGTACCTAAATACATATAATCACCAATTAGCATTATATTATAATGGATAAAAGAAAAATATACAAGAATTTAAAATTGTCTAATAAACAATACTAAACTTTTTTCTTACAATACCCTTGTCCCATTTCTTCAGCACAAGAGAAAGCAACAAAATCACTTAAATGTTCGCAAGAATCTAAATAATAAACATTAGAAAAATTTTCAATATATTCCATATCTCGATCCCATTCCGAAACCATCCTAGAAATATATCTATCAGTGTTATTTCGCTCAACATACCTTTTTCTATACTCTTCTTTTAATTCTCGCTTAGGAGCAACAATAGTAAATGGTAACTGACAATCCGAAAGTAAAGAAAGAATTTCTGTTTTAAATACCACCAAAATATAAGAAAATTCATCTTGATGATATAAATCACTAATAGCCTCAATATAATTATAGGGCCAAGAATCATTAAGACTTTTCTCCATACAATCCTTTCTTTTTTCTAAATCACGAGCCACTTCAGGATTGTCATAAATCCAATGATAATCCGAAGAATCTATATCGACAACATCACTAAAGGTTTTTCCTAAATATGTTTTACCAACCCCGGGATATCCAACAACTATTTTTGTTTTCATAAGTTAGTCTCCTTTTCTAAATTAATGCAACATTTACTTGAATTATAAGGTAAAACGAAATATAATAAAAATACTTTTTACTCATACCAGAAATAACTATAAGTTATGTCTAAAGGAGAATTTATGAATATTAATTTTGAATTATATAAAACATTTTATAGTGTTGCGAAAAACAAAAATATCACAAAAGCTTCCCATGAATTAATGATTAGCCAACCAGCAGTAAGTAAAGCTATAAAATCACTAGAGGAACAATTAAACTGTTCTTTATTTATTAGAAATAAATATGGTGTAACACTAACAGAAGAAGGAAAAGAGTTTTTTGAAAACATAAAATTAGCCATAGAAATAATAGAAAATGCAGAAGAAAATCTTCAGAAAACACTAAACCTAGAATGTGGAACTTTATCCATTGGCGTAAGTAATACCCTAACACAAAAGTACTTACTTCCTTATATTGAAAAATACCACAATCTTCATCCGAAAATCAAAATTAAAATCGTGACAAACCCAACATTCCAATTAATTACACAAGCAAGAAATGGTCTAATCGATTTAATCATTTTAAATTTACCCTATGAATTACCTACTGATTTTAAAGAAATAAAATTAAAAAAAGTAAGGGACTGTTTCTTTACAAATAATAACTGGAAAAATCTAAAAAACACCAGCATACCATTAAAATCATTAGAAAAATACCCATTAATTTTAATTGCAAAAGGATCAAACACCAGAACTTTCTTAGATGATTTCTGTGAAAAAAACAATGTAATTTTAACACCAGAAATGGAATTAACTAGTCATCATCTAGTAACATCATTTGCCAAAATAGGATTAGGTATAGGATATGGAACCAAAGAATTTATACAAGAAGAACTAACAAACAAAGAATTATTTGAAATAAAAACCTCCCCAAAAATACCAGAACGATATATAGGAGCTAGCTTTTTAAAACAAAAAGAATTAAATAAAGCTTCCCAAACATTCTTAAATTTACTAAAAGAAAAAAGTTAGAAATTTCTAACTTTTTTTATAAAATAAAAAGAGCTTAAGCTCTAGATACATATTTACCATCACTAGTAGATACGATGATTTTTTCTCCTTCTTCAATAAATAAAGGAACACGTACAATATAACCAGTTTCAACTTCAGCATCTTTTAATGCATTATTTGTAGTATTACCTTTAACTGCAGCTTCAGTATGAGTAATTGTTAACTCTACTTTATCAGGTAAATCAATACCTAATACTTCACCTTCAAACATAGTAATATATACTTCTAAGTTTTCTTTTAAGAATTTAGCATTATCACCAACAATATCTTTAGATAATTCTAATTGCTCATAAGTATCCATATTCATGAAGTAATAAACATCACTCATAGTATATAAATATTGCATTAATTGTTTATCAATATGTGCAGTAGCAACTTTTACACCAGCATTAAAAGTCTTTTCAAAGATAGCACCTGTTCTTAAGTTTTTAAGTTTAGCTTTAACAATAGCAGCTCCTTTTCCAGGTTTAACATGTTGTGTATCCATAACAACATAAATTGCACCATCTACTTCAATTGTAATACCGTTTTTTAAATCATTTGTACTAATCATTAAACTCACTCCCTATATAAAATTAAAAATAAGTGGTTAACTTATTTTATTTCTTTTCCTTATGTGTTGTATGTTTTCTACATTTAGGACAATACTTACTAATTTCAAGACGTTCTGTAGTATTTTGTACGTTTCTAGGTTTTCTATAGTTCTCTTCTTTACATTCAGTACAAACAAGAGTCTTCATTTGTCTTTTTCCTTCTTTAGCCATTTCTATCCCTCCTTACACGTCTATAGGTATTATATCAAAAAAACCTTAAATTGCAAAAGATTTTTTACAATAATTACTTATTTTTTACTTCTTTTCTAAAAACTTCGGTTGTAACTCATGAAAAACAAGAGCTTGATACCCTAAAGTTGCTTTATCAATATCATAAACATCAAAATGTTCATCAATACATCTAAACTCAGAAAGAGCTCTATTATACTTTTCTTCTTGTGATAAATCAACATATTTCATATCACGATTAGCAGCACTCATACCATAAACAAATGATGCTCTATCATGACTTGAAAGACCAGGCATCTCTCCTAAAGATAAAATTGTCATCGATAAAACAGAAGCTAAATCTTCTCCAATATCAGCACAAACATCAAAAGAATTATATAACAAAGAAATATACTGACTGATAAGTTCTTTTTCATCAGTACCAGAATATGTATTTAAACATGCAGTAAATAAATCAACAACCAAATCCTGATACAATTTATTTTCCATAACTTCCACCTCAAGTCCTGACATAGTATACCAAAAAAATAGAAGAAAAGCAAACTTTCTTCTAATTATAATATAGTTCAAAAAATTTATTAGTAACTTCTTTAGTAATATGTAGTGTTACCAAACTAGCATAATCAGTATTAGAATTGGGATGAGAAGAGTTTGGAGAAGTTACCATAATTGTCATCACTGGATCATTCGCAGGTGCATATCCAACAAATGAAGATGTAATTGTTTCAGTATCGATAATACCATTACCATCAGTATCTACAAAGCTTTGTGAAGTACCGGTCTTACCAGCAGCATCCCATTTATCATCAATATAGCCTCTTCCATAGCCACCAGCAGAATGCATAACTGCATAAAATCCTTCTTTAACACGTGCCATATATTCTGATTTTGTATCAATAGTATTTAATACTTTCTTTTCAACAGTTAAAATAGTTTCTCCCAAACTAGAATCTTCTGTAGACTTATGAACTTCTTTTAACAAATGTGGAACAAGTCTACTACCACCATTCGCAATCGTTGTAACATATTGCGATAACTGAAGCGGAGTATAAGACTCATACTGTCCCATAACAAAATCAAGTAAATTACCAGAATTAGTATCTTGCTTTGCTCCATATCCTATACCCTCAGACGGTAAATCAATGCCAGTTGCTACTCCAAGTCCAAAGGAATGGTACATATCACGATAAGTATCAAAAGCCTTTTGATTAAAATTAAGCTTCATCCCACGAGAATATTCTTGACCATTCACACGAATAGCCGCTTTAAACTGATAGACATTACTACTCTTAGCTAACGCTGTAATATCATTAATAGTTCCTAAATTATTAACCGAAGAACATTTTTCAGGAGCACCAGCGACTTTAACACATTCATCAACCATATACTCTCCAATTTTAACAGCTCCCGTATTATAAGCAACCAACATAGAAGCCCCTTTCACAACAGAACCCGGAGTAATAGGAAGCATAAAAATACTAGTCGTATTATCAACAACTTTATCCCCCACTAAACGTTTAGACGCCATAGCTAAAATCTCTCCCGTATCAGGATCTTGAATAACAACACTAGAATGATCATAATATTCTGTATTAGGTTCAGATTTTGTCTTTAGAATTTGTTCAGTCAGAATTCTTTCTACTTCTTGTTGTAACTCTATATCAATAGATAAAACAATATCATTACCACGTTTACCCTCTTTAGTTAGTTTTAATTCATGAGAATTAACCACTTGATATTCTGCCTTTTCCCCTCGTAAATACTCTTCATATTGTTTCTCAATATAACTAAGTCCAACACGATCATTTAAAGCATATCCCTTAGATAAATATTCATCTTTCTCTTCTGCGGGTAACCCCTGAGTAGTAGTAGATACAGTACCTAAAACACTACGAAAAGTATCTCCGTAAGGATAAACTCTCTCCCAATCTAAAACTGTATTAAACCCATCTAATTCACCATTATGTTCAGCGATATAAGCATACTCTGCATCCGTAGCTTCTTCTTTAATAATCTTTTCGTCATACGTATATCCCTTATTCATTAAATAATATAAATAAGCAGCTTTTAAATCAACATCAGTAAATGTTGCTAACTCAGAATCTGTAATACGTTCAATCTTTAACTCCTCTAAATCAGTAGTACTAAGCTCACCAGTCTTAACTTTCTCTTTTTCTTTTTTAGTAATCTTTTTAGCACACACTTCAGGATATTTAGCTAAATAAAATTCTCTTTTAGACCTATCAGTTAAGCTAGAATAAGAAAGTTCTAAATGAGATGAAACCGTATAAGCAAGTTCAATCATTCTACTAGTAGAAATATCTTTATCTTTCTTATAAGTAATACTCTTAATCGCTTTATTATCTACAATAATTTTATGATTTCTATCATAAATTCTTCCTCTAGGTGCACTAGTACCCTCTACTTTAGTATAAGAAAGCTCTTTTAAAGACTTTTTATAATCTTTAGAATCAATAATCATAACTGTATATAATTTGATTCCTAAAACGCCAAACATTATAAGAAGAACAACAAAAAAAACTAAAAAACGTTTAGAAATAATTCGATTATAATTTATTTTCTTTTCAGGCCGATTCAAATTAAGTTTTTTCATATCATCCCTCTTTTCACTAATATATATTCTACCACATTTTTATAAACTTATTTCATATATTTTAATGAGGTGAATTATGTATAAAGAATTAATAAAAAAATGGATACCCAATATTACTCCAACCATAATAAAAGAATATGGAGAAAAAATAGGTATTAAACTAAAAGACTCCGAAACAACTATATTATATCAATTTATCAAAAAAAATTATAGCGAAATTTTGGATGGAAATGAAAATAGTTTTAAAGAATTAAAAGAGCAATTATCTCCTACACTCTATAATCAATTAATAAAACTATATAATGAAAGCAAAAACAAATATTTATAAATAAAAAGAAACGATATATTTTTTTGGAATATATCGTTTTCTAATATACATGATATTTATACAAATAATTATATGATTCTAATACTAGCATTAGGACAATACTCTTTTAAAATCTTTCTACATTCATTTTTAGAATTAGAATAAAGAAGATAAACTTTTCTCTTCTTGGTTTTCAAAACAGCAGACATTTCACCAATGTCAATATGATAGACATCCATCCTAGAAACAGCACCAATAAGATGTAATTTTGGAGCAATCGCCTTATGAGACACAATAATATTATGATTTTCAAAAATAGTATTAGTATATAAATCTTTTACCAAAGGAATGATTTCTGGATGCTTTTTTATGATAAAATTACGTTCAATTTTAGAATTTCTAATTCCAATATAAACTAATGACAAGCCAAATAAAGTTAAAAAAGAAAAAACAAATACTAAAATAATAATTCTGTAATCCCAGCTTCCACCATAAAATAACGACATAATAAAAATAAGTAAAAAAATACACCCAATAATAATAAGTGGTATTCCCATTATCATGATACCAAAATAATCTGATTTCACTTGTTTAGATAATAATTCTATACCCGACTTCTTATCAACTTTAATATGTTTAATTCCTTTTTTAATAGTTTTTTGACCAACACTTTTCATTAAACCAGAACATATAAAAGAACGAAACATGTAAAATCCACGCTCCTTTTTTACTAATTACTATTTCTCAAAAACTCAAAATAATATTTAAACCTGCTCCCTTATTTTTTCTATAAGGTCTGAATCAAATTTTTTATTTCTAATCATCTCTATTTCATATTTGTAAGGGGCAAACTCTCTATCAACATATGGCGTTTCTAATATTTTAGGAATATTTTCCAATCGATTATTATAAATAATAGAAATTAAATTATCAAAACCAATGGTACCAAAACCAATATTCTCATGGCGATCTTTATGTGCACCTAAAACATTCTTACTATCATTAACATGTACACAACCAATCTTATCCAGACCAATTAAAGAATCAAATTGATCCAAAAAATCATCGAATTTACTCATATCGTAACCAGCATCATTCAAATGACAAGTATCAAGACAAACACCAATATGTTCTTTATCATCAACTAAATCTATAA
Source organism: uncultured Mycoplasmatota bacterium (assembly GCA_900554305.1). Lineage (GTDB taxonomy): Bacteria > Bacillota_I > Bacilli_A > RF39 > UBA660 > Faecimonas > Faecimonas intestinavium. Next base: position 39,994 of record USGV01000012.1, read on the forward strand.
TTCTCTTAATCTCTTCCAAAGAAGAACCAACCTCTGTTCCTTTACCCGCCATAGTCTCAAGTAAAATAGTAACATCATGTGTTCCAAGTATCATATTAAGCCCTTTAGCAATGTTAGAGATAGCAGCATCCACCCCTAATCCAACATGACTTCCAGGATGAAGTACAATAGATTTAATTCCTAACAATTCACATCGTTCTAATTCTTCCTGTAAAAAACGAACAGAAAATTTAAACTTCTCAGGATCTTTGTCATTAGCAAGATTAATAATATAAGGTGCATGTACCACTACTTTCGAATAATCAAAATCATGTTCCTTCATTAAAGCCATAGCTTCCAATGTAAGACCATCCATAATAGGATAACGACTAGTATTCTGAGGAGCACCTGTATAGAACATAAAAGTATTAGCACCATAACTTAAAGCTTCCCTAACACTTCCAAGAAGCTGACTATCTTTTTTAAAACCAACATGACTTCCAATATATAACATATAATTACCTCCATACCAAGTATATCAAAAATAAGCAAAAAGAAAAAGACTTCCGAAGAAGTCCTAATAATTAACTAATTTACTTTACAAGCAACAGGAGAACCACTTGGCTTAGTAGCTTGTGTAGCACCACTAGTTTTAACATCAGCACGAACTAATTTATCTGCAATAGTAGTATCATTATTAATACCATGTCCATTCTTATCTGCTAAATTAACATAATACTTAGTAGTATTTTTATTTGTAGAAGTATCAGTAGTAACAACCATCTTTACATATCCTTTTACATCAGCATTACTCCATGCAGACTTACCACCTGATTCAAGTATTTGTTCATTCTCAGTAGTTGAAGAGTCAATTGGAACATAATAAGTACCAGCTGGTAAAGCAGTAGCTATAGTATTATCTGTACCACATACGATACTATCAGAAGCCCATAAGTTTCTTACAGAGTTAACATACTGCTTTGCAGTATCCATAAAAGTATCCTTTCTAGCATTTTCAATATAACGAGTCATTGCTGGAATAGCTACCATCATTAAGATACCCATGATAACGATAACTGCCAACAATTCGATTAAGGTAAAACCTTTTGAATTCATCTTTTTCATAATTAAAATTTCCTCTCTTTCTATTTTACAAATTAATCATACTAAAGAAATTTTCAAAAATCAATACTATTTTTTTTTATCATATAAAATTGACAACCAATTTACATTTTAAAACGTTTTTGCACAACTTTTTGACGTTGATGGAGAATTTTTTACCAGTTGTGAAGGCTCCTTGTTATACAAATTAGAATAAGACTGATTAGAAATACCTCTTGTACCTGCACCATCAATTTTTTCAACAATAGTTACAGCATATTCATACTGTTTCTTCCCAGCTTTATCCGCTTTTCTTGTAACTACCACAAAAGATTTTGCTTGATCGTAGCTACCATTATTAGGAGCATTCTTAAACTCTGAATTATCTAAATACTTAAGCGTTAACTTAGTACAACTATTTACAGAAGCTGGTCTCAAATCCGGATTCGCCCTAATTTTATATTCTGCTAATGATAACAATTTTTTAGCATCCTCAACATAAGCATCTGCTTTACTATTATTTAAAATACCCATAATATTAGGAACTGCAATTACCATAATAGCCGCTAAAATAACCATTGCTGCAAGCAACTCTACTAAGGTAAATCCTTTATTATTTAATTTCACTTTTCATCACCTATCCTAAACTAATTATAGCATAAATTAGTATAAGAAAAAGTTATTTTATTACTTTTTTCATATTTTTTACTTCTGCCATAGTAGTATTAGTTTGTAAATCTGTATTAAACAAATAATCATAACGAAACAAAGAAAAACCTTGATATTGTGCCAAATTTCTACTAAGTAATACTTCTCTCATAATAATATCACTATTTTCAATCCATTCGTTCATCCCCTCTTTGGCAAACTTATCAATAGCACCAACTTTGTAAAATGCCAACACAGGCATTAAAGATACCTTTGTAGATAACTGTTCCCACTCTTCTAAAACCGAAACGAACGGCTTTACTTCATTATAAAATCCATAATAAATTTGCGGCATCAAATAATCGACATAGCCCTTCTTACTTCCCCAAGTCCTTACATCAGCATAATGCATCTGATAGTTATTTTCTATATTACCGTCTGGAGAAATTGCAAAAGAGGTCTCATACTCATGACAAACCTCGTAAACCCTCTTTATTAAATCATTAACTTGCATAATTCGAAATTCAGATAAAGTAATACTGGGATGCTCTTTTTTATAACTTGTAAATTCTTCTAAATCTATAGATTCTTCAGTCGATGGATAAAAGTAATCGTCAAACAAAACCCCATCAACATCATAGTTTTTAACAATTTCCTTCACTCCAGAAACGATAAGTTTTTTATTTTCTTCTTTGGCAGGATTATAGTAAATGCCATCAGAAATATAAATAGCATCTGTATTCAAATAAGAAACCGCTGGATTATCCTCGGATAAATCACTAATATCTTCATCTCCTCGAATACGATAAGGATTAATCCAGGCAAACAATTTCATATTCTTCTTATGACAAAAATTCAAAAAAGTATCCAAAACATCATAATCTAATGCGACTCCTTCTTCTCTACTAACCACGCTACTCCATGGAAAAATTGAAGATGGATAAATAGCATCACTAAACGTTCTCACCTGCAAAACTATCATATTAAAGCCCAAGTCATAGACATTAGAAACCATGCTTTGAATACTCTCTTTCCCTTCTTTTTGACTCTTTCCTTTTAAATAATTAGAAAGTTCAATATAACTAATAAACATTCCGCGGGTCTCTCTAATCTCTTGGATATCTACCTTTTCTTGCTCAAAAAAAGTAGAAAGAGCAAAGCATCCTATCATAAAAAACACCATAATTAGGATTTTCTTTTTCATATTATCACCAAATTTAAGGTATCATTATAAAAGAAAAAAATTTGTCACTTTACTGCTTCTTTCCTAATTAAAAATAATTTATTCTTTTGATAAAAACCATAAAAAACATCTTCCAATTGATAATTCTCATGTCGCAATGCTTTTTCTAACCAAATTGAATCTTTCCCAATCTGATACAAAACATCTTTTTGTATCTTTCCATCAATAATAATTGGTAATGGATAAACTCGATTTTTATCATCATCTTTTCTAAAGACAGAAAGTTTACCACTGGTTTCTAAAATGGCATAATCAACTTCTTCAATAGATTTAATTCCACGACTTCTAAGTTGCACAAGCAAATCATCTAAATTATATCTTTGTTGTAACATCTCTTTAAAATTTACTTTTCCCCGTTCGATAATCATAGAAGGATCCCCATCTAAAATACTACGGATTTTAGCATTCTTTAAAGAAATTCTAGAAATAACTAATTGTAAAACGACTAGTGCAAGAATTGGAACAATAGAAATAAAAATATTTTCCTTATAATTATCAATAGAAATAGCCGCCAACTCCGCAATAAAAATAGAAACAATTAAATCCATAATGGATAGTTCACCAACTTCTCTCTTCCCCATAATACGATAAATAACTGTAATTAAAAAATAAAAAAGCAAAGTTTTCCATAAAACAGTAAAATAAGCCATGATATCACCCAGTAATAGTGTAAACCAGTTCATAAATTTTATACAAAAACATAAAATGAATTGAGGTGCTCTATGGAAACAATAAAAAAATATTCATTTAGATTTCTCTATACTTTAATTGGAATCGTAATCTCTCTTCTATTAATCACAACACTGTATCATTTTAATTTAATATCATCAAACATTTATCAGGCTTTAAAATTCATTCTGTTATTAGCAAACATTCTAATTAGCGGTATTATCTTAGGAAAAAAAGCCACCAGTAAAGGGTATCTAGAAGGGATAAAGCTAGGACTCTTCTTAATAATATTATTTACATTATTAACACTTCTAACAGGAGAAGATTTAAAACTAAGAATTCTACTTTATGATATTATCATTTTAATTACCTCAATACTAGGAGGAATGATTGGTATAAACAAGAAATAGATAGACAAAAAAAAGAATCTATACTACAATAATATCGAGGTGAAGAATATGCCAAAATGGGCAAAAATTTTAATAGGTTTGGTTGCAATTATTATTATCATTGTGATAGGATTCTTAATCTATGTAAATACTGCTTTTATTAGTAAAGAAGAAGTAGAAGAAAATCTTGCAAAACATATTAATATTGCCGAAGAGAATCTTTACATTGAAAAAATCGATTTAGAAATGGAAAACAATCAATATGAAGTAGATTTCTACTACAACAATAACGAATATGAAGCAAAAGTAGATGCTAAAGAAGGAAAAATAATCTATACAGATTTTCCATTAACAAATGCAAGTGACAATACTACAAATAATGAAACAACAACAGAAAGTGCTAAAGAAATAAGCCTAGAAGAAGCAAAAGAGGTAGCATTAAAACATGCAAATTTAAATGAAAGCAATCTAACACTAACAAAAGCAAGAGAAGAAAACGATGATGGTAAAATGGTATACGAAATAGAATGGCACGATGGAACCTATGAATATGATTTTGACATATCTAAAACAGGAGAAATACTACATTACGATAAAGATAGAATTCATGATTAAAAAAGCATTCAAAACGATGAACTTGTCAATAAAAAGTAGACAGTTTAAAAGCAATGTTATTCAAACCCTAG
>USGV01000013.1 GCA_900554305.1 uncultured Mycoplasmatota bacterium
CTGATTTAATTATAGTTGGCGCAAAATGTACAACATTATACCATACATTACCAGATTTCAATTCATTTTTAAAATTCTTAGCAACTTTGATATTTGCAGCCTGATATCTTTTACCACTTTTAGCCTTAATCTCTAACCCTTTTTGAAGTTCATACATAATTTGTTGTAAAGTTTTCCGCTCTTCTTCTTGAGGTTTAGGTTTTGGTTCTGGATTAGGTTTAGGATCTGGATCTGGTTTAGGATCTGGATTAGGTTTAGGATCTGGATCTGGTTTTGGTTTTGGAATTGGTAGTTGTTTATCATCTTTTTCCTTTTCTTCAATCAAACCGACTGGCTTTTTCTCTTCAATTCTTTTTTGCTCATTATCCTTCTTTTCTTGTTTTTTGTAATAGTCTTCTATGATTGGTCCGTACTTTTCATTTAAAAACTTTTCGTATTCTTTAGGGTCTTCACCGATTTCTCTTTCTCTCGGTCTTGGTATTGTTGTATTGTCGTAGCAGATTACATTACCATTCTCATCTTTTTGGAATAGTTTTCTATCTGACTTATATTTGTTATGTATGTTATTTAAAGCGATTTGGTTTTCTTGATTATCCTGATTTTCTCTTTGAGCTTGTCTAAATAGTTTCTTATACTCATCCCAAGGCATTAAATGTGGTTGGAATTCTGGATCCAACATTCGTTCTGTAGCTGATTTCTGATTTTGTTGCTGATCTTGGGTTTGTTGTTGCTGATTTTGAGTCTGTTGTTGCTGACTACTTACTTGATTATCTTGTTCTTTGCTAGCTGATTCCTTTTGGATAATATTTCTAATTTCAGCTTGATATTCTTCTGGCAAGATTTCTCTTGCTCTTTTAATTTCCTCTTCTCTTTGTTCTCTTTCTTCCAAAATTTGATTTTCATCTTGGCTATCTCTTGGCGTTATATTATCTAATTCATTTAATTTTCTAATATTAGAAATCATGTTGTCATAGGCAGACGCAATTCTTCTACTATCAGATAATCTATTATTTTCTCTTTCTATATATCTAGTAATGTTTTCTCTTTCTCTATTATATTCTTCCTCACTTAGAACTCCACGTGCTGCCTCTAATTGACTCATCATATTATCTAAATGGATAATTTCTTCTTGACGTCTTGCGATTTCTTCATCTAATTCTTGTTTTCTTGTCTTATTTGATGTATTTTCAACTTCTTCGGTTGTAATTTCCTTTACAGTTTCTTCAGTTGTTGTTTGTCTAGCATTTAGAATTTCTTCTCTAGCTTCTCTACGTAAATCTTCCGGAAGTGCAAAGGCAGCTCTTTGTACTTCTTCTAGGCGAGCATTTCTTTCTGCTTCTATCCCCGCTCTTTCGGCTTCATCTCTTGGACTTATTTCATTTAAACTATTTAGTCTTCTAAGATTTTCTACCATGCTACTATAATTACGATTTAATTCTTCATTTTGTTGTAAGCTTTCTTGTTCCCTAGTAAGATGTGTATTAATATTTTCTAACTCTCTATTATATTCTTCTTCCGACATATTACTTCTGCTTTCTTCTAATTGTCTTCTCACATCATTAAGATGCTCAACTTCTCTTTGATGTTGTTCTACTAATCTTCTTATCTCTTCTATATTCATCTTTTTTCACCCCTTACACTTCATCCGCAATTTGATTTAATACGTCTCTTACCATATCTAATTCTTCTTGGGTTGTAATATCTTCTAGTTTATCCGTTCCTAATACCGGATTCCAGCTGCTTACATAAATATTTTTTCTTCCATTTTCTCCAATGCTATGATCTGTATAACCAATATATTGTTTTTTTAGCTCATCATTTTCAAAAGTGAATAGTACTTCACACTCTACTTCTTTACCATCTTTCATAATAGTAATTGTTCCTAATTCATCTACTTGTTCCATTTTTCTATCCTCCTTATATATTATACCATATTATTTATCTTCTGTAATCTTTACATTTACATATTGCTTATCTGTTGGATTTTTCCTCTGGGTTAATTTTAATGTATATGTAATTTTATCTTTTTTATCTTTTTTGATACTTAGGCCGGTCACTTTCTTCTTTCCTTCTAATAACTCAAAATTGTCTTTACTACTATACAATTCTATATCTACTTTATCTTTTTTGCTTGATGTAGATAGCTCCATTTGGTATTTCATTATTTTATCATTAATAGTATCATCTACATAGTTTGTTAATTGTATACGATATTCTTTACTTTGATTTTTTTCTACATCATCCATATTAATTTTTATATTAATTTCATCAGCTAGCTCTTCTTGAGTGATTGGGACTTTAATATCGTATTTACTGTTTTTACTGCTTGCATTTTCTGTAATCATAATTGTTGCTAGAACAAAAACCACTACACATAATATTAAAAATATAATCAATAACACCTTATTGCTTGTGTCTGTTTTTGCTTGTTCTTTACGCTTTTTAGTTATTACCTTCTTTGTCTTTTTTTTGTTTGCCATAATCATCACCTAATACCTTTCACCATCATAATTTATAAATAAATCTTTGCAAGATTTGTCCTCTAACTCTATTCTTTCCAGTAGATTGTTTTTTCCTGCTAAAAAATTATATATGTCTTCATCTTTAAAACCCGCAATTTTTGCATCTTTACGATTGCTTCCATAATATACAGTTTTTATATTAGACCAGATGATTGCTGATAGACACATCGGACAAGGTTCACATGTACTATAAATAACACAATTACTTAAATCTTTTGTATTTAAACTTTGGCATGCTTTCCTAATCGCTACAATTTCTGCATGGGCAGTTGGATCGTTCGTAGATAACACTTGATTATGTCCTCTAGAGATTATTTTTCCATCTGTTGAAACTATAATCGCGCCAAAGGGCCCACCCTCTTCCTGGGATGCTCCCTTTTTAGCTTCTTCAATAGCCTCTTCCATATATTTCATTTTTATTTCCCCCTAGCTCATCAAGCTTAATATTATTAAAGCTATTTTTTGTTGTAATAATTCTGTTTGCGTTCCACTTAACGTGCTTGCTAACACAGAACTAGAAGTGTCTTCTGATATTGTTGTATCATTCGTAGTTTGACTAGTTACTGTAATCGTGCCGTCAATAATTGTGGTGTTTTGTGCAGTCATTTTTATCGTTATCGTTGCTGCACTATCATATGATGTGCTCTTTTTTAAATTCGTGATTTGATAATTGTAACCAAAGTCTAATGTTGCTTCTTCACTTGTGATGTTAGCAACAATATCATAGTTGGTACTTGTTTGACTAATTGTTACTGTACCAAGAGATGCATTGGAACCATCTTTTATATTAATTTCTGTTTTTTCTCCATGTTTTTCTATTTCTAAAGTAGTAGTTTCTTCTTCACTTATTAGTTCTACTATCTCTTTTCCATTTTCTTTATAATATATACATTTATTACCATTTCCTAATTCAAGCTCATATTGTGATACTTGAGACAATATTTTATCTAAATAAATATTTACTTTTATCGTTCCAGTTCCTGTTACATCTTTTTCTGTTAATTTTACCTCCGAAAAATTGGCATTATATCCTGTCATGATTTGATTTGCTTTTTCGTCGTTTTTTAAATCGTTTATTATTTTGTTTCCATAAGTTACTATGTTTTGTTCTGTTAAAGTTATTGTTATTACTTTATACTCATCAGTATATGATTCCGACAAATAACTTTCTTCTAAATTATTAGCCATTGATTCAGCAATTTTCTCTATAAGATATTTTAGATTTTCATTCGTAGTCGTAGAAGAATTTAGTGATTCAAAATAGTTATTATTGCCATTGTTTACATAAGTATTTGTAACACCATCAATAGAGTAATAGGCGGTTGCATTTTCTACTAAATACTTTGTATTGATTAGGCTTTGACCAGATAATTTGCTATCCAAATTAAAAAATAACTTTTTGTTTTCTTTATCTTGTACCATAGTAATATTATTTTCAGTATTTGAAAGATTATTTAATAGATTTGATATCATGGCATAGGATGGGTCCATAGTTGCTAAAGCACTAAAATAATCACTTTTTAAATTCATTTTTATATTACTCGTAGTTTTATAGTTATCTTCTAGCCCAGTTTCTATACGACTGTTCATTAGCTCAGTTGCTTTTTGTCCAAATTCTTTAATTACTGTTTTTGAAACATAACTAGGTGATGAGAAATACGTTAATACTCCACCACCGGCTATTAGAATTAATCCTAAAACTATTAACCCTACTACTAGTTTCTTTCCCTTTTTCTTTTTCTCTTTTTCCATCATCCTACTCACTCCTATTATTTCAATTATAACAAAGATGTCATTTATTGTCGATAGAAAGTCTTCTCATTTGCGATATTTTTACAAAAAAAAAGCTCAATCTGAGCTATTCTACATAAGAAGATAAAACACTTATTGCATAAGGAACCGTTTTGTTCATTGTTTGTCCACTATTAGAAAATTCTACTGTTACTGTTAATTTAATTTCTTCTCCAGGATTTAATTCTTGATTGGTAATATCATTATGATTTATGATTACTGGTAAAATAGAATTGGCTTGATTATTATCATTTAAATAGTCTGGGCTTTCTGCAAGTCCGTCAATTTTTGCCTTTAAATTCCCGTTGTTTTTTATCGTTATAATATAGGTAAGAGTATCTTTGGGACTGGTTAAGTTAAATGTAAAATTAACGGTTTTACCATTATCTTCTATTTTATGTGTTCCCGTAGGTAATACTGTTCCACCTTTGATTGCGGTTCCCTCTTGGATGTTTACAATTTCTACATCATAGATTTTTCCTTCAGCCTCTTTTTGTTTCAATTTTATTGATACTAAAGTAAAACCTATACATAGAAGAATTATTGTAATACAAAGTATCATAATAATAAGATTTTTATTTTTTATTAGCTTTTTCATGAACACATCCCCTCCTTTTTGTCGGTCTTAGATCCCATGTAACAAAATGTATAAGATTCTTCTCCTGTTATTGTAATCTGTGCATATGCCTTATAATCTCTTATATAATACCAACTATCACTACTGGCATATACTGTATTTTCATTGTTCCCTGGAATGTACTGAATTGGCATGCTCGTATTATTCCTTTCTTGATTTTCTACATTAGCATTTACCATATAAGTAATTATTTTTTCATAAATTGTATCTGCATATATACTTGCATTTTCTCTTGTAATATTTACTGTTGTTGAAGATGAAGTTTTGGGTAAATTCTCTATTAGATCTGCTGAATTTAAATATAAAGTCCAAAGAATTTGACTATCTTCTGTTTCTTCCATATTTAGCCTTGTTGCTTTTTCTTGTAGAGTTGATTTGCTTTCTACTATTTGTGCAGTTTTAGCATTAGATAGTAAACTATTCTTGGCTAAAGATATTACCTTTTCATATATTTCGTGATCATTATAATTTATAGCATTAATTATTTGATTTTCTATTAAATTTGCATCTATTAATTTTTGAAATATTTCTGGTATTGCATCTTCAATACTTTTTCCTTCTATATCTTGATTTGCAATGACTCCTGCTTGCTCATTTTCAATAAAAATATTCGCTACTTCATTATCTTTATTGATTACTAAAAAGAAAGCAGGCCCTGTTGTGATATCAAATTCTACTCCAGTTTCGTAATTGTCTGCAGAAAATATTTTTTCACTGCTACCTAACGTTTCTTGATATTTTGGTAATGCTTTAGTAATTGCTAGATAAACTACTACTGCTATGATAGCAATTACTTCTAGTATATAAATCCATATTTTCCAACTTTTTTTCATAACACCACCTACCCTGTCGTCGTAAATTTAGGACTTAAAGTCAGGGTTATCTCCATTCCATCAGTAATGGCAGTTCCTTCTGCTATACTTTGAGTAGTCACGTAACCAACTCCATCTAATTTTACTTTTATTCCTAATAGATTTAATAAGTTATTTGCTACTTTTGATGATAAACCAACTACATTTGGTATAGTTAGGTTTTGATCATTTGTTATTAAATAAATTGTATCCTTATTTGTTATTTTATCATTTTTTTCTGGATATTGTTTAATTACTTTATCTCCGTTTCCTATTACCTGATAAGTAATACCGTTAGATGTTAAGTTTATTTTCGCAGATTCTAATTTTTGATTTATAAAACTAGGTACTTTATATTCAGTTATTTCTATTTTTTGAGTTTCCGTATCATCATTGCCATAATATTTAGAAGCATTATTTACAATCTCTTTTATAGCATTTGATAAAGGTTTCTGACTTCCACCAGATGGTCGCTTTACAGAAGCATAAATGATTAATTTGGGATCACTTTTAGGATAAATTCCAGCAAAAGATGATATGATATCCTCTTTTCCATTTAAATATCCACCGCCGTTTTCTGCTGCGATTTGAGCGGTTCCTGTTTTTCCAATTAGTTCACCGCTTGGTATTCTAAATCCACTACCTGTATTTCCTATACCATTTACGCAGTCGTCCATTAATTGAATCATCTTCTGTACTGTTTCTGTAGAGGCTACTCTTTCAATCTCTGTACGCTTATTTTTTAGAATAACTTCATTTGTGTCTGGGTCTACAATTTTTTTCACGACATATGGTTCTAATAACATTCCATCATTTGTTAAGGAAGTCATAGCTTTTACGTTTTGAATCGGGGTTGTAGTAATACCTTGACCGAATCCTGCGTTATAAATTTCTGTTTCGTATTTAAAATCTAGTTTTCCTGCTTCTTCATTTGGTAAACTAATTCCTGTTTTTCTACCAAAACCTAGTTTTTTAAAATATTCTCTTAGCATGGAACTTGTCATATAGCGATTAATTAAATTAATAACTCCGACATTACTACTCATCGCGTAACCTTTATCAAAAGTAATTGTTCCCCATCCGTTACGGTCCCAGTCACCGATTTGTGTGCCATCAGTTGTGGTATAAACACCAGAGAGATAAGTTTCGCTTCCGTTATATACACCATTTTCCATTGCGGCCATATAGGTAAATGTCTTCATAGTTGAACCAGGTTCATATGGAGATGATACTGTGGGATCTAAATAGTTCGTTATATTTCTTATATTAGGATCAAACGATGGAGATGTTGCAGTAGCAAGTAATGCTCCAGTCTTTGCATCCATAATAGTAATATTAAACCACTCCCAGTCGTAATCTATATCCGAATTGTTTAGTGCTTGTTCTACAAAAAACTGAATCTGACTATCAATTGTTAAATAGATATCTTTACCTTGAGAAGCTTCTTTGCGTCTTTCTTTTGTATCTGCGATTTTATACCCTTGTAAATCTTTTTGATATTCTACATAACCGTCTTCACCTTTTAAGATTTTATCATAATATTTTTCTATTCCCATTTCTCCTACAATGGTTTCTTCGCCTGTTTCTTCGTTTATTTCTGTTTTTGCATATCCTACTGTGTAAGATGCAAAATCTCCTTTGGGATAATATCTTTTAAAACTTTCTACAAAATCAATTCCAGGTAAATCTAGGGCTTCTATTTTATTTTTTGTAAGTTCAGACAACCCTTTTCCTTTTGCTCCAAACTCTGTTTGGTAAACTCCTTCTTTTGATAAATATTTTAATACTTCCTCTTCTTCCATGCCTAAAATTGGAGCTAGCGCTTTGGCTGTTTTTTCTGTATCTACTACATGTTGAGGATTTTTTTTGTCTGTTGTTCTTTTGGAGTCTAAGTAGGCAATTAATTTATAGGAAGATACATTTTGTGCTACTGCTTCTCCGTCAGATGTATAAATACTACCGCGTTCTGCCGATAAGGTTTCTGTTGCCGTAGTTCTTTTACTAGCTAATTCTTTTAAATTTACCCCATCCACTTCTGCAGATAGTCCTAATTGAATTACTCTTCCTATCATGCAAGCAAACAAAAAAAGAGAAGTAAAAATTACTATCTTAGAATATTTGATATTATTTTTCTTTCTCTTTTTTGCTTTTGCCAACTTTTCTCACATCCTATTTATCTTCTGTTACAGTCTTAATATTATTATTATTATAACTTAATCCTTGTTCTTCTGCAACTTCTTGAATTTTTGTAAGGGATGCTAATTCATTAATTGTCATAGCTAAACTTTCATTGGTTTTTTGTTGTTCTTCTATTTTTTGTTTTTGCTTTTCAACCTCGTAGTTAATATTTGCTAGGGTTGCTTTGGAAAAAACAATGGATACTGGAGAAATTACTAGTAAAAACAGAGCTAGTGTATAAAGTAGTTTTTCAAACTTTGACATCTTTAGTCTTTTTTTAATTTTTCTCATATTTTCTCCTCTTTCCCTTATTTTATTCTTTCAATTACTCGAAGTTTAGCACTTCTTGCACGGTTGTTATTTTTTAACTCTTCCTCACTCGGAAGAATTGCTTTGTTGACAACCAATTTAAAGTCTGGTAAATACTCGTCAGGAATATTTGGTAATCCCCTTACTTTATCATCAATCTTACATTTTTCCTTAAATACTTGTTTAACAATTCTATCTTCTAATGAATGAAATGTAATTACCGCCACTCTTCCTCCTACTTTGATTAATGATAGTGCTTGTTCTAGTGCTGGTTCTAATACATCTAATTCATGATTTACTTCAATTCTTATTGCTTGAAAAATTTGTCGTGCTGGATGTTTATCTTTTCTAAATTTCATCGGTACAGCACTTTTTATAATTTCTACTAATTCTAAGGTGGTTTCTATTGGTTTTTGTTTTCTATATTCCACAATCTTTTTTGCAATGTTATTTGAAAACTTATCTTCTCCATATTTCTTGAATATTCTTGTTAATTCTTCCTTTGAGTAATTATTTACTACTTCATAAGCAGAAAGAGGATTTTCTCTATTCATACGCATGTCCAGTTTGGCATCCTCATGATATGAAAATCCACGAGAAGCATCATCTAGTTGTGGAGAAGATACTCCTAAATCAAATAAAATCCCATCGACTGCTGTTACATTCTTTTTTTCTAGTTCTTCTTTTAAATTTACAAAATTACTTTTAATAATAGTGAAGTTAGTACCAATCGCATTTAAGCGATTAGTACTATGCCGAATTGCTTCACTATCTTGGTCAAAGGCGAATAAGACCCCTCTTTTTATTCGTTGCAAGATGTAACTACTGTGTCCGCCATAGCCTAAGGTACAATCTACAATGATACTATCTTCTTTTAAATTTAGTGCAGAAATTGACTCTTCTAATAGTACGCTAATATGTTTTTCCATTATAAATCCACACTTTCATTAAATAGATTTTCGGCTATATCAGACATGTTGATGGAAGCAGAATTGAAAAAGTTTTCCCAAGCAGTTTTTGACCATATTTCTAGCCTGTCTCCAGTACCGATTACAACGCAGTCTTTTTCGATACCAGCATAGGCAATTAGTGGGGAGGTAATATTAATACGGCCTTGCTTGTCAAATTCTGCTACAGTAGCACCTGATAGGAAGAAACGGGTAAAGTTTCTTGCATCTTTCTTGGTAAACGGTAAGGATTCTAGTTTATGGACGATGGTTTCCCATCTTTCTATGGGATAAGCAAATAAACAGTTTTCAATACCTCTCGTAATAACAAATTTATCGCCTAGTTCTGTTCTAAATTTTGAAGGAATAATTAATCTTCCTTTATCATCAATAGAATGATGATATTCACCCATAAACATAAAAATCCCCCACTTTTCACCACCAGTTACCACTGATTAACTATATATTAACTAAAATAAGAGAGTTTGTAAATATACTGAAGAAAAAATTTTTTAACATTTACATATTCTTTACAAAAAAATAAATCCATTTCGGATTTACTTTCTTTTTTTCTGATAAATCTTATACCCTCCACTATGATAATCCATGCTCCATTGCCATTTTACAATCTCCTCTTTCTTGGCGGATATTATACCACAAAGAAAAAATTGTCAATTTATTCTGTATATTATATTAAGCTTATTCTTAATGTAAAAAAGATTTACTTTCGTAAACCTTTTCTTAATTTATTTTCTTAGTTCCTTGTTTTCGATTTCTTTTTTTATTAATTTTATGAATTCTTCCTCAGATACTGTTGTTGTTTCTTTTTCACCATGTAATCTATAGCTTATGGTATTATTTTGTTTTTCATTATCTCCTAGTATTAAAGTATAAGGAACTTTTTTAGTCTGTGCTTCTCTTAAACGATATCCTAATTTTTCATTTCTATCATCTAGTTCTGCACGAATTCCTTGTTCTTTTAATTTTTCTGTTACTTCTCTTGCATAATCTCCTTGGAATTCAGATGATACTGGAATTACTGATACCTGTGTTGGAGCTAACCAAGTTGGAAATGCTCCTTTTGTCTCTTCAATTAAGAAAGCTGTAAAACGATCGAATGTTCCAAATATCGCTCTATGAATTACTACTGGAGTTTGTTTTTCTCCATTAGAGTCTACATATGTAAGTTCAAATCTTCTTGGTAGCAAGAAATCTAATTGGCAAGTAGAAAGTGTTACTTCTGGTCCTACAGCCGGTTTTACTTCAACATCTAGTTTAGGTCCGTAGAATGCGGCTTCTCCCTCAGCTTCAAAATAATCTACTCCCATTTCATTTAATACTTCTCTTAATTTGTTTTCTGCAGTATCCCACATTTCATCATCGTCGAAATATTTTTCTTTATCGTTTTTATCTCTTAGTGACAATCTAAATTTGTAATCTTTTATTCCGAAGTCTTTATAAACATCTAAAATTAAGCTTACTACGCGTTTGAATTCGTCTCCTATTTGATCCGGTCTAACAAATAGATGGGCATCGTTTTGACACATGCAACGAACTCTTTCTAATCCTTTTACAGCACCACTCGCTTCATATCTAAAGTCAGTTGCGAACTCTCCAATGCGAACTGGGAGATCTCTATAAGAATGCATCTTGTTTTTATATACTAGCATATGATGTGGGCAGTTCATTGGACGAAGTACAAACTCTTCATCATCTACTTTCATCATAGGAAACATATTTTCTTTATAATGATCCCAGTGACCTGAAGTTTTATATAAGTTTACAGTACCAACACATGGTGTATATACATGATTGTACCCCATGGCTTCTTCTTTTTGATATATATAATTTTCTAATTCATGACGAATTAATGCTCCATTTGGTAACCATAGAGGCATTCCTGAACCAACTAATTCATGAGTCATAAATAACTCTTGTTCTTTTCCGATTTTTCTATGATCTCTTTCTTTTGCTTCTTCTAGTTCTTGTAGATAATTGTCTAGGTCCTCTTGATTTTCAAAGCACACACCATAAACTCTTTGAAGCATTTTATTTTTGGCATCACCTTTCCAGTATGCTCCGCTGTGTTTTATTAACTTAAAATGTTTTAATTCTTTTACAGTTTCTACATGTGGTCCTCGGCAAAGATCTGTGAAGTCTCCTTGGGTGTAACAAGAAATTGTCGTTTCATTCTCATCCATTCTAGAAATTAAATCTAGTTTATATGGATCTTCTTTAAACATTTCTAATGCTTCTTCTTTAGTTAATTCATGACGAACTATTCTTTTTCCATCTTTTGCGATTTTTTTCATTTCCCGTTCTATTTTAGGAAGATCTTCCTCAGTTAAAGTTTTATCTCCTAAATCAATATCATAATAGAACCCTTCTTCTATTACTGGTCCTACCCAGAATTTTGCTTCTGGATATAAATGCTTTACTGCTTGTGCTAATAAATGAGCGCAAGAGTGATTCATCATATTTAATCTTTCATTTTCTTTTATATTTATCATATTATCTCTCCTTTATATTTTATCCTTTTTTACGATATTGGACTCCTATTTCTTGGGTTAACTTTTCTAGTGATGTACCATATGGATTCATATATGGTATTATTCTTGCATTTCTTTCCTTATTTGTTTCATTCCTTACTAATATGTATTCTCCTGTCGCAACTTGATCGTACGAGAGGTTTTGTAGTCTTACCCTCTTAGGTGGTTCCTGACCTTTTGTTCGTATAATCTGTTCCATTTCTTCGTGAGTTAAGCGTTTTTGTTGCAAACATTGAATACCAAAATAGTCTTGTAAAAACCTTCTCGTAGTAATGCTTAAGTCAAATTGTCTTTCTTTGTTAATTCTAGATTTTTTCCTACTAGGCGTTTTGTTTTCTACTTCAAAAGTCACATTATCTTGTTCATATTTTTCGTAATCAATGGTTTCTAAATCTAATTCGATTTCTAATTCCAGCTCTTTTTGACGGCAGATTTTTTGTGCTTGTGTTTTTACATTAGGATTTTCTGCTTTCTGTGTTAATTGCGCTAAATTATCAATAGGCATTTGTTCCATTAAATGATATGCTCTAATGATTTGACTGTTATCCTTTTCTACTAACAGTTTTGCATTTATTGCATCCCATAAAATTTGTTTTTGAAAGTCATCATTTGATCTCGAGAGTTTTTTAGACAGTTCTTTTAAGCTCACATTTTCTGATAAGTATCTCTCTAATAAAATTGCTTTTACATATCTTGTAAACTTCTCATCCTGTTTTTGTTGCACTAAAATAAGTAATGCTTGTTCATGAAAATCTTTTACCTTTGGTTTATATCTTTTCATATTATCTCCTCACTTTACAAATAAAAAAAGCACCCCTTTTTCAGGAGTGCTTTGTACACGGTACCATCCTATTTTTTACTTATTTTTGATAACGGTTCTAACCGGAATTACTTTTTATAATTCTACTCGAAAGGGAGTAATAAATTAGACTTTTCTTCGTTCTCACCTACCACGAAGTCTCTTTTAAAAGCGATTAATTTATCATGTCCTTTGTCAATGTATTTTTCAAATACAGTTTTAGCATAGCACCTTTTTCTATTTTATTCAACCTTTTTTTATCTACTATACCAAGTTGTTGGTACATTCATCACTGATTGTAGTCCTAGGAAGCCTTGATAGTATCTTTGCCTTCCATAGCGGAAAAATCCATTTAGTGAAGAACAGTTTCCATCATTTGCATCAAAAATGCTACAATCTACTACTGCTAAGTGAAGATGCACTCCTGTTGCAATACCGGTTCTTCCCATAAATCCTAAATAATCATTAATAGTTACTGGCTTTCCTACATATAAATCCGGAGCATAGCTAGATAAATGGACATATTGAGAAGTATAGTTTTGACCATTAATATTGTGATTGACGGTTACGATTTTAGCTCCTGCAGAATCCCTGTAAATTCCTGATATGGTTCCATTAGCAACAGGATAAATAGGTTCTGCAGTTCCTCTTGGACTAGTAATATCTAAAGCAAAGTGAGATGCGTTTACGTAACTTGTAATTGTTCCCATTTCCGTTGGTAAGTACCATATCCTTTTTGGGCTTTCTAGAGTAGCAACTGTATTTTTTCTTGCCGGTAGTGCTACTGCTGTCGGAGATTCTTTAGATACATAGGTGCCACTTTTCATTTCTTTATATATCTGAAAAACATTATTTGTTTCGGTTGTTGTTGTTTCTTTTTTCTCCGCCACTTCAACAGCTGCCATATCTTTTGTGTTTACTAATTCGTACTCTAATTGAAAAGCCTGGGTTGATAGATTATTTTTATAATATACCAAAGAAAAAGAAAGAAGTAATAGTGCGCAAGATATCTTTTTGATAAGTTCTTTATTAGATAATATCTTTTGCATACTTCTTCCCCCTAAAAATTGACTCTATTTTATCATTACTTTTTTATTTTGTAAAGAAAAATAGAAGCTAATTTCTTCTATTTTTTCCAATTAATTCCATAGGTAATGTTAACTGTTTAATTCGTTCTATTATTCTTCTGGCTTTTACTTTATCTACTCCTGATGAAGTAATCGATAACGATGTTTCTAATTCTTCTAATGTCAAATTAGAAGTAAAAAATGTTGGCAAGTGATTTTGCATGCGATACTGAAGAATTGGACCTAGCACTTCATCTCTTGCCCAGTTACTTTCATTTTCAGCACCTATATCATCTAGTAATAATATAGGTGAGTTTTTTATAAAATCAAATCTTTCATTGTAGTCTGTTTGAAAAGATGATTTTAAGCTTCTTAAAAACTCAGGATAATATACTAAGGCACAAGATACTTTTTTCTTTGCCATTTCGTTTAATAGAGCCGCAATTAAATATGTTTTTCCACTTCCAAAAGAGCCTGTTAAATATAGTCCTTTTGGATTTTCCTTTTTATTGTACTTTTCTATAAATTCTTTAAAGTATCTAATAATAGGAACTCTGGATTTATCATCGGTATAAACATCTTTCAAGCTTGCTTCTTTTATCTCTTTTGGCATATCAAATAGTTCTAGATTTTCTTTGTATGCATTTTCTTCTATATCTTTTTCTTTCCATTTGCAGGCAACATAAGAAAATTTAATAATCCTGTTTTCTTTTTCAGGAGTATAACAATACCCCACTACATTATTTTTGCAGTGTTCTAGACCTTTACAGTTTTTACAGTTTTTATGTTCTATCAAAGCATCCTCTAGGCTAGATGTATATTTCATTAAAATTTCTTCTTCGATTGGTAATGTTTTGATAAATTGATAGAATTCTTTATTACTGCAAGCATCTTGAAACGAATGGATTAATTCTGTTTCGTTTAAATCTCTTTCTAAAATATTGTTTATTGCTTTCATGTAATCACCTTTACTTATATTTATTGTATCTTGTTTTTAATGAATTGTCTATTCTAGTTTTTTATCTTCTATGATTACTTCTGTATTTGGAAAAACAGTAATCGTTCCAGAATCTTTTGTCATTAAATAAGGAATATTTTTGTTTTCTAGTTTCTTTAGCACTTCTTGATTAGGGTGACCAAAGTTATTGTCTTGTCCTACCGAGATTAATGCTAGTCTTGGAGATGTAGCATTCAAAAAAGAAATTCCTGTACTAGTTTTAGAACCGTGATGGCCTACTTTTAATACATCTATATTTAAATTATAATTTTCTAATAGATATTTTTCTGTATCTATTGTAGCATCTCCCATTAACAAAACAGTTAAATTGGGGTGATGTACATAATAAACAGAGCTACTATTGTTTTCATCCTTCCATGATTTATTTAATTGATAAAACGTAAAATTTCCTACTTGAAATACGGAATCCTGCTTACTTTCTGCTACTTTTCTTTCCTTTAGAAGGTTATTTTCTAAAAGTGAAGTTGGCCCTAAATTTATATATATTTTTTCAGTTTTAAAATGGTTAATTAAATAAAACACCTCTCCCATATGGTCCATATCTCCATGTGTTAAAAAAAGAAAGTCTAACTTTTTAATTCCCAAACTTTTTAGGAGAGGAATTGTTGTATATTTTGTTATTGTGGTAGATGTTTTTCCATCAAATTGTAGTTTCCCACCAGTATCAATTAAGGCTGTTTTCCCTTGTGAATATATTAATAGAGAATCTCCTTGTCCTACATCTATCATTTTTATGAAATCTTGTTTTAAATGAGATGACAGATAATGTCCTAGAAAAAGAGTTATTAAGATGATTAATACTTTTTTCTGTTTCTTTTTTAAATATACAAGTAGAAATAAAAACTCAATAAAATAAATAAAAATATTTACTTTGGGAAAGATAAATTTTCCTATTTCTATTTTGCTTAAAAGCAGAGAACTTTGTTCTAGAATAGTGATTGATAGTTGATATAGTGGCTCTATGATAGGGATTAAAAATGCAATGATTGTTAATGGAAAAACTACTATATTTACGTATGGAATATAGAATAGATTGTATACTATGCTTAGTACATTAACTTGATAGAAATAGTATAGACTAATAGGAATACTTAATAGAAAAGAAAGAACAGAACTATACCATAAACTTTTCCAATAAGAAGTTCTTTCTTGAAAGAAAGACAATAACCCTATACTTATTATGAAAGAATACCAGAAAGCAGCTTCTGTTATAAAATAGGGATTTATTAACATGGTAATTATTATTGAAAAAACAATTAATCTGTTTTTGGGGAGATTTAATCTCCATACTTTGTTAATAGAAAATAAAAAGAAAAATAGTACTCCTCGTAATATAGAAGCATTTAAATCTAAAACAAAGAAATATAAGAATATTATTATAAATGTTATTAGATAGCTTGTCTTTTTATGCACTTTTATTTTCTTCAATATTCTTAATATTGTATTTGCAATCAAGTAAAATTGCATCCCACTGATTGCTAGAAGATGACTGATTCCATTTTCTTGATAACTTAACCTCACTTCCTCTTCTATTTTTTCATCATTACCAAGGAGAAAAGCTTGCATATATGGATGAGTTGCTTTTTTATTTAAAATATTTTTTATTCTATCAAACAGTTTAGTAGAACTTTTTATTATCTTGATTTCGTTTATTGTTATCAATTGATAGATTCCTTGCTTTTTTAAATAAAATGAATAGTCAAAGAGATTTTTAGTAGTCGGAGTTCTTGGTTTAGTTATTGTACCTAATACTTTGACTTTATCTCCAATTTTTAAATCTTTGACTTTATTTTTTTGATTACTTTTGAAATAATAAGTACCTTGTATTTTCTCTTTTGCTTTTATTAATAGTGTAACTTTTTCATTATCTAATGTTCTTTTTTTTATTGTTCCTATTACTTTATTATCTTTTGGCATGTAATAAGTTTTTGACGGAGTTAAAATTCTAATTGTTATTATTACGATGGTTGCTATTATTAAAATTAAAAGAAATAAATTAGACTGTAATATGATTTTTAATCTCTTCATAAACACTATCTCCTATACCAGAGACATTTTTTATATCTTCTATTTTAGTAAATGGCATTTTTTCTCTATAAGAAATAATTGCATCTGCTTTTGCTTCTCCTATTCCTGTTAAAGTCATTAATTCTTCTTTTGTTGCAGTATTGATATTTATGATACTTAGAGAGCTATCTGTACTTTCTTCTGCATCTTCTATACAAGCATCATTTTTTGTTTGGCCATCTCTCGGAGATGTGCATTGTTCTTGTAAATACTTTTCTTGTTCTTGTGTTTCTTCCCAGTTTTCTACTTGCCATTTACTATAAATAATGATTACCATTTCATCTTCTATTCTTTTACTCAAATTTATTACTGTCGTATCCGCATTTTCTGTTAACCCTCCTGCAATCTTTATTACATCGATTACTCTAGATGTATTTTTAAGTTCATACGTCCCTGGTGCTACTACTTCTCCTTTGATGTCTACCATGTATTTTATCTCTTCTTTTTCTGATGTACTTTCTTGTTTTGTTTTGGTTGTTGTCTTTTCTATTTTTAAAGATGAAATTTTCTGTTCTTTTTTTGGTTCGTAAAAATATATTGTCGTTGTAATTAGTGTTGCAACCATTAATACAGCGATTGCTATTATAATAATTTGTTTTCTATAGCGGTAATGAAATGACATAAAACCTCCTCTCTTTTATTATTAGATAAAAAAAGAAAAGTTCTTATTGAACTTTTCTTATTCTGTATCTAGTGGTACTTCTGCTCGCTTTTTTACTAATACAATTGGTTTTTCTAGTTGTTCTTGTTGTTCTAACACTTCATCGGGAGTTGTCATTTGTAGTACTCGATCCATTAAAAACTTTTCTACTGAAAAAATATCACTTGTAGTAATACATCCACCTGCATTGTGTTTGTTTCCTCCACCACTGCAAGTTGTAGACAACATTGCGGAATGCATTGGAAACTCAGAAGCATCCATATCATCTAATTTCTTTAATATTTCTCCAACATTAATATCACATTTGCTTCTTGCACAAATTGTTACATCATTTTCATTTGTATAACCTAATACAAAAGCCACATCTGCATACTTTACTAACATTTTGTCAGCTGTTTTTGCTAACATATCCCGACGGTAGATTGTATGTGGGCTAATTCTATTTACTACAAAGGCTACTGTTGGTTCACCAAATAGTTGTGGATATGCTTGAATATGTGTATTGGCAATCGTAATTTCTGTTGGTGTATTTTCTTCAATCATTGTTTTTTCTCCGAAAACTAAGGTATAAATCTGTTTGTCTTCTAAAAAGTTTGAAATGAACAATTTATTAACTGCATCATAATCTGCACCATTACGACATAATTTCTCTGTTACATCAAAAGTTGTGGGGCTTGTATTTTTTTGGAAACGCTTGGTGTCTAAAATAATTCCTGCTAATAAATAGTTTGCCATATTTTTTGTATAACGTATTTTTTTGGCATGTAATACTCCTGCAATCATTTCACAGGTACTAGATGCAGTTTCATCTATAAACTTATAAGGAGTAGATATAGAAAGATTATCCTCACCATGATGATCGATAATTATTATGTTTCCTACTCTATCCAAATCTTCTTGTACTGATGTTAGATATTTTTTATTTACATCTACTGTTACTAATAATGAATCTGTATCAGCTAAAGTACGATATCCTTGCAAATCAATAAAGTGATAATCCCCTTTACTGTCTTCTATCACTTTTGATACACCAGGATCTAGGTCTTGAGCTAAATCATTTACAATAATATATGCTTTTTTATTTAATTCCTTTGATAGTGTGGCAACCCCTAGAGCAGAACCAATAGCATCATAGTCGGGTGTATTATGTCCAACAATAAAAACTTGAGAGGCGTCGGTGATGTTTTTAACTAACGTTTCTCGAAGCATTTTTAGTTTATTACTCATTTTTTATCCTTGCTCCTTTTAATGAGCTATATTATATAATAAAAAGCCTAGAAAGTCAATCTATTTTGCTTTCTCAGGCTTTTCTTTCACTAGTCCATTTTCTACACTTACTCGTTGTACAATTGTTAAAGCGGCAATCAAACAGATTGTGAAACTTCCTCCATAGCTCATGAATGGTAATGGTACTCCGGTCATTGGCATCATTCCAAAAATTCCCATTAAATTGATTACAATATGTAGGAATATATACACTGCTACACCATAGCACAATAACGCTCCTCTATTTGTTGGACTTTCTCTACCGATTTTTAAAATTCTATATAATAAGAACATATATAACAATAATATTCCTATTCCAGAAATTACTCCTAATTCTTCTACAATAATTGCAAAAATGAAATCTGTGTATGGTTCTGGTAAGTATAGATACTTTTGGGTGGAATTTCCTAATCCTACTCCCGTCAGTCCACCATTGTTAATTGCAATATAGCAATTACATACTTGGTTTCCTGTCGTTAATAATTTATCACATGGATTTCTAAAATCGAACCTTTCTAGTTGTCTTTCTTGTAATAAGGATTTCCCGGCTCCTAGGAAAACAACTCCTGCAAATACTACTAATCCTAGTAGACCAAATATTGTTTTCATCTTTATCTCTTTTAGAACAGGAGCAGCTAAGAACATTACTCCTACTATTACCACATAGATAATTGAAGTTCCAAGGTCTGGTTGAATAAAAATTAGTAATGCTATTATGGCACATATTCCTAGAGGAAATAGACTTTTTCCATAACTTGTTAACTGTTTGTTTTTTTCATAATATCTGGCTAACCAAACAATAGTTATTACTTTGGCAAATTCACTGGGCTGAATACTGATTGGTCCTAAATCATACCATGAAATAGCTCTGTTTTTGGCCTGCCCTATAATTAATAAAGCTAATAAACTGATAATAATGATAATTAATAGTCCCCATGAAAACATTCCATATGCTTTGGTAGTAAACTTTATCATTATAATAGACATGATAACACCTGCCAATAAGAATATTGCTTGTTTAATAAAGTAATTATATGGGCTTACGGCATGAGTCATATAGGCAGTAACGTTTGATGCAGAAAAAACCATGATTAGTCCTATCACAAATAATATTATGCAGACAACTAATAGCGGTTTATCGATGTACTTGATGATTTTCTTCGTTTCTATCACTCCCCATTCTATATTATAATATATCATATTTTCTTATAATTTGAAAATGGAAGTCTTTTCTAGGTTCTTTTTATTAACAAATTTTGTCAATTTACATACGTTATAGTAGATTATGTAAAGGAGGCTGTTTTATGTATTATTATGGTAATGGGTCTACTGGTTGTGGTGGACAATATTATAATCAAATGCCATACTATCCTTATTCCTATGGCAATAATAATTCTAATTACGCTATCGTTTTAGTGTTATTTATTTTATTAGTCATTGTGATTGGATGTCGTTTTACAGTTTAATGATAATGAAAACGTATAATTTTTTATACGTTTTTATTTTTTTCTTTTCTTTTTAAGTATTTTTTGATAAACTATACTTGCATAAAGAGGTGGTACTATGCTTAAAACAAAAGATATTTTAGATGAAAAAGATAAACGTTTACGAATGATTAGTAAAGAAGTGACTTTTCCTCTTACAAAGAAGGATAAAGAATTAATTGATACAATGATTCAGTATTTACATGATTCACAAATAGAAGAATTATCTGAGAAATATGATTTAAGACCAGGTATGGGTATGTCTGCTATACAATTAGGGGTTCCAAAAAGATATTTTGTTGTTGTCAATGAAGTAGATGAGGGAGAATTTGAAACTTATGTTTTGATTAACCCTAAAATTATTAGTAATTCTGTTGAGAAAATTTATGTTGAAATGGGTGAAGGTTGTCTTTCTGTCAACCGACCAGTTGATGGAATTGTTCCAAGATATGCTAGAGTTACTATGGAAGCCTATGATATGGAAGGAAGAAAAATTCATGTTAGAGGTCGTGAAGAATTAGCCATCTGTTTTCAACATGAACTTGATCATTTAAATGGTATTTTATTTACTGATCATATCGATAAAAAAAATCCTTTCAAAGGAAAGGACGAATATAGAGCTATTTAAGCTCTTTTTTCTTTTTACTTATTTTTTTATAAACTTTTTTTCTGACTGTGAGATTAATCCTAGCTCTTTTAGGACTTCTTCTTTACTCATATTGCAAATTCTTTCTGTTATTGAAATCATTTTTGGTATTACAGTACTATCTTTTCGTTCTCTAGAAAGCATTATATCACTGTATATTTTTCCTATTATATAGGGATAGGATTCTAATAATATATCAGGCATTAGTAATAAGCCTTCAATATCTTCATCTACATCTTCTTCTATTATTTTTTCTAATGGCTTTTGATAATGTTTTGTAAAAGAAAAGGTAGAATCATATTCACGGTACTCTTGCTCTAAATTTTTAGTTAAAGCCATTTTTAAAGCGGGTGTAATTTCGTTTCCTTCTTCTTTTAGTTTTACATATTCTAAACAAGCTTCAATATCTAATCCGTACTCTACAATTTCTAAAATTCGGTTATTTATATATTTATCAACTTCAGCTGCTGGATACCCTTTCTTCTTTAAAAACTCACACATTAAGTTTTCGAAAAAAAGACTTGAAAACTCACTTAATGGAAAAACGGTTTTATTTAGAGCTGTTTCATCTTTACAAGTAATATAATGGCAAAACTCATGTACTAAACTGATAGGGTCTTCTAAGGTATTCCTCCAAGGAGCATATATACACCATTCTTTCTCACCTGCGTAAAAAAGATACCAAGATGTTAGACATTTGTGCTTTCTATCTAAGCGAGAGTCTGCTATATTATCTATTATTCTATTTGATTTTTCTAAGGTATAAAATTCATTTAACCAAGTAAGAGTTGGATCTATTTCTTGTAAAAACTCTTTTACTAGAGATTTTGCTTGATTTTTTGACAAAGGATAAACAATTTCTTTTTCTTTTAATTCTTCTGTTTGCCAAGTCGTTGCTACTAAGGTAGTAGATATCATTTCTGATAACTCTTGTAATATTTCTTCTTGGTTGCCATGTAAGTAATATTTTTTTAGTACTTCTAATTGATTTTGTATCATATAGTCTAATAATGGAAAACGATATTTTTCTTGGAACCAGTAAAATGCTTGACTTTTTTGTTTCTCACATGGCTTTTTCAAGTAATCGTGGTATCCTTGATAATTTTTAGCATCACAATAATAAATCCCCATTGCTGCTTTTTCAACAATTGTATAGTCTAAAGATGAATAGTCATATTTGCCATTAATACGTTCATTCCAAAGATACATTAAAATTAATATTTTATCTTTTATTGTAATTTGTGAGGTATCTTTTAATATTTTAATTGCTTCTTTTGCGGTAATACCATCTAAATGTTCTAATATTGACTCTTTCATTCCAATATATAAGGGGCTTTTTTTATCAATATAGCTAATTTTATCTGTAGATGGTAAAAACTCCTTAAAGAAAGATGGATTTGTATCTAGCCAAGCTTTTGTTTTTAATGCTATTTTTTTCGTTTTATCATCATATTCAATTGGTAATACTTCTGTTTGTAATATTGGCATAATATCCTCTTTTCTAACTTTTTATTGTAATTATTATTTTATATAAAGTCAATAAAAGAGAGCCTTGCTCTCTATAATGTTTCTATTACTTGATTTAGTTTTACACTAACTAATTTTGATACACCTGACTCTTGCATAGTAATACCATATAAAGTATTGGCGTATTCCATTGTTTTCTTTTTATGAGTGATGATTAAGAATTGTGTTTTATTTTTATAGTGATCTAAATATTTACCAAATTCTGCAACATTTGCTTCATCTAGAGCAGCCTCTACTTCGTCAAATAAACAGAAAGGAACTGTTCTTACATTTAGTATTGCAAAAAGTAAAGAGATTGCAGTTAAAGTTTTTTCTCCTCCAGAAAGAAGAGATATCGTAGTTAGCTTTTTCCCTGGTGGAGATGCAACGATTTCTACTCCCGTTGTTAATAGATTGTCTGGTTCTGTTAGTTTTAAATCAGCATTTCCGCCACTAAATAATTCTTTGAATACTTGTTTAAACTCTTTGGCGATTTGATCAAAAGTCGTCTTAAACTCTTCTTTCATGACATCGTCCATTTCATTCATAATTTCTAATAATGTATCTTCGGCTTTTAGTAAATCTTCTCGTTGATTAGTTAAAAATACATATCTTGTATTTACTCTTTCATACTCTTCTATTGCTGCTAGATTTACCATACCTATACGTTTTATATTAGCTCTAAATTGACTAACTTTTCTTCTTGCTTCTTCTGGTTCAATATCTAAATGATATTTTTCTTTGGCTTTTTCAAATGTTAATTCATACTCTGTATTTAGAGTATCTAACATATTATCCATTCTAATTTCTATTCTATTTAGCGCTACTTCTTTTTCATGAAGAGTCTTTTCTAGATTTCTTAAGTTCGAATTTTTCAATTTATCTTCTGCTAAACGTTCTTCTGTTTGTCTTTTGATATCTTCTATTTCTTTTCTAATTTGTTCTAAGGTTACTTGAATTGTTGCCTTTTCTGCATTTAATGCATGGTATTGCTCTATCAACTCTTGTTCTTTATCACTTAGTGTATTATTAGAAATTGCATTTAGTGTTTGCCATTTTCCTTCTACGTCTTCTAGTTCTTTTCTTTGTCTTTTAATTTCATCTGCTTTTGCATCATATTTTTCTTTGATTGTTACTTTTATTTTAGACGTGCTAAATTCCTCTTCTTCAATTTTTTGCATTTCACTTTCTGCTTCTTCTAATTCTTTCTTTATTTCTTCCAACTCTTGTTTTACTAGTGTTTCTTGTTCTTCTAGGCGTTTTAATTCTTGTTTTAAAACTATAATACTTCTTGTTTGATAAGCAATAGATCCTCCGGTTAGACTTCCTCCTACATTTACTACATCGCCATCTAAACTGACTATTTTATATTTTCTATTTACCTTATTACTTATACGTGTTGCGCTATCTAAATCCTTAGAAACAATTACTGTTCCTAATTGGTTTTCTATAATATTTTGGTAAGTTTTATCATATTCTACAAGATCACTTAATACACCAATAAAGTCTTCCTCTTTTTCTATCGCTCTTAATGAATCTTTATCCACATATCTGGACTTAATTACTGTAAGTGGGAAGAACGTTCCTCTTCCTAAGTGATTATCTTTCAAATAGTTAATAGCTAATTTTGCAGATGTTTCATCACTAGTAATTACAAAGTTTTTATTAGCTGCGATAGCAATATTTAAAGCTTTTATATATTCATCTTTAGTATTTAAAATATTTCCTATGGTATTATGAATCCCAGATAAAGAAGATGATTCTAAAACTTTTCTGATACCGTTAGGTAAATCTCCGCCTTCTTCTATTTCTCTTTTTAGATTCGTTATTTTATGTCCTATAGAAATAATACTTCTTTCATGTTGTGAATAATCACTTGTTAGCATATTCTTTTTTTGTTTTGCTTTTTCTAATCTTCTTTCTACTTCTTTGCCCTTTTCTTCTTCTTTTTTTCCATCTTCTACAATTACATCTAATTCTTTTTTTATCTTTTGAATTGATGATGCTATACTAGACTTTTTTTCTAAAAGGTTTCTTAATTCTTCTTCTACTTCTTCTTTTTCTTTATTCTGTTTATTTCTTTCTTGTAATAGGTTCTTCTCTCCATTTACTTTTTCTACCATTTCAGTTACTTCTAATAGTCTTCTTTGAAGAGTACTTTCTTCTTTTTCTAACTTTTCTAGTTTGTTTGCTTGCTCTAAATCTATCGCATCATTTTTAGAAGTTTCGTTAGATAATTCCATAATTTCTTTTTCTAATTTTTCTTTTTCTGCTTTAATTCGTTCTAATTCAAATTTTTCATTTTCTAAATCATAAGCAAGTAATGCTACTTCGTAGTTATCTAGACCTTTTTTATTTTCTAAATATTCTTTTGCTTTTTCACTTTGTTCTTTTAGTGGAGCAACCTGACTTTCTAATTCACTAATAATATCGTTTACTCTATCGATATTATTATGGGTACGGTCTAGTTTTCGTAATGCTTCTTCTTTTCTCTTTTTATATTTTAAAATACCTGCAGCCTCTTCAAAAATAATACGTCTATCTGTTGGGGAATTACTAAGTATTTTTTCTACTTCTCCTTGAGAAATAATATTGAATGATTCTTTTCCCATACCTGTATCTAATAATAGATTATAAATATCTTTTAATCTACATTTTTCACCGTTTAAATAATATTCATTTTCTCCACTTCTATACACTCTTCTTTTAATAGAAAGTTCAGTATATGGAACATTTAAGAAATGATCAGAATTATCAAATACTAGTTCTACGGATGCTACATTAAGGGGATTTCTACTTTTGCTTCCGGAGAATATTACATCACTCATGGATCCTTCTCCACGAAGAGATTTTACAGATTGTTCTCCTAATACCCATCTTACTGCATCTACTACATTACTTTTTCCTGAACCATTTGGCCCTACTATACAGGTTATCTTATTATCTAGTTTGATATCAATTTTGTCTGCGAACGATTTAAAACCACTTGTTACAATTTCTTTTAAGTACATACTCTTCACCCTATAGTTAAGTATACTATAAATTTTGTTGTAAAACAATGAAAAGTCTTTTATTGCAAAGAAAAAACCATTTATAAAAATGGTTTTATTTTTTTGATTTTTGTAAAGCACTAATATCACTATAGCTAGTCTCAGAAGTTATTTCGTTGTTATCTGATAGTTTAGCTCCACTGTAAGCACTTACTTTTATTAAATTTAAAGCTTCTTTTGATTGTTCTAAATTCAAGTCGAAGTTTCTATCTTCTTCTCCTTGGATATCATAAAGATGCTTAATCATTCTACCGTAAATTGAATTCCCATCTACTGAATAATTTTTATTTTGAACTGCAACTGTAAACATATGATTTCCTTCGTCTACTCTTTCAGGACCGATAGTAACTGAAGCAAACTCTTCTGGAGATAATTCTAAAGCATCTACTACTCCTGCTTTGACAGCTCTTTTTAATCCTGCTTCTATAATGATAGGAGAGGCATTTTCAATCGTAGATTCTGCATCATCCTGTAGATAATTTAACCATCTACCAGTTTGAAGTTGTTCTTCTCTTGTGCTATTTTCATCTTCCAATACTTCTTGCATAGTTTCAATATAACTTGCTGGTAAGCGGTCTAAATTTGTCTTTTCCTCGTCTGTTAAAATATAACTATAACTGTCTAAATTACTATCTTCTAATTTTTCATAGATTTCGATGGCTCTATCCAGTTTGTCTAATTCTGTTAAGCTACCATTATCTGCTTTTGATACCTTTAATACGTCATCTAACATACTATCATCTTGAGTCAATACTGTTGTTCTATTTAAAGACTCTTCTACTTTTGGTATTTTCTCGCTACTGCAACTTACAACTCCCATTGCAATTGCTAAAGTAACGATAAGAGTAGCAGCACCTCTTTTTACTTTTATATTTTTTCCATTTAATTTCATTTTATATCCCCCTTTTCAAATGTGTGTATATTATAACACAAAGGACTGTTTTTGTCAATTTAATACTAATCTAGTATTGTTTAAAGAGGTAAATGCAAGTTAATAATTATTTATTGTTTAAAGAGGTAAATGCAAGTTAATAATTATTTATTGTTTAAAGAGGTAAATGCAAGTTAATAATTATTATTATTATATAAAAGTTGCATTTACTCCTTTAATGGTATTTAATATTTCCTAATCAATTGTTTTCTGATGAGATTGGGAAAGGATGAAATATGATAAAACATAGATTAACAATTGAAAATAGAATTTTAATTGAAGAATTGGTAAGACTAAAGTACAAATTAAAAGATATTTCCGAAATAATAGGTGTTATTCAATCTACTGTTTCTAGAGAGTTAAAGAAAAGAAGAATTACTGGAAAAGGTATTTATAAAGAGTGTGAATTAACTAGGCGATATCCTTATGTATGCAATAGTTGTGATAAAAGATTAAAATGCAGAAAAAAGAAATATTATTATCATTATCATAAAGCTCAAAAACAATATGAATACATTTTAAAAGCATCTAGAATTGGAATTGATATGTCTATTGATGAATTATATTATTGGGATTCTTATTTTAAAGATAAACTTAAAAATAAAAATCAACCAATAACTCATATTTTTAATAATATTGAAAAGAGTTTTCCTAAAACTCTACCTACATTTTATAAATACATCCATGAAGGACATTTTCCAAGTATTAATGACGAAATGCTGCCTAGGGCTTATAGCTATAAACCTAGAAAAAGAACTGGTGAAGAACCTAAAATTAGATTTGATAATACTATTAGAAAAGGAAGAACTCTTAATAATCTTGAAGAATATTTGAAAATACATCCTGAAGCAAATATAGTAGAAATGGATACTGTTATTGGTAAATTGGAAGACAAGAAATGTATTCTTACTTTATATTTTAGAAATAGTAAATTAATGCTTATGTTTTTAATAAACAAGTACAAAACTGGATCCGTTACTAAAGTATTTAGAAAATTATATAAAATATTAGGTTATGAATTATTTACTAAACTATTCGAGATAGTTCTTACAGACAATGGATGGGAATTTTCTAAGCCTGAAGATATTGAGTTTGATGATAACACAGGAGAAAAACTTATCAATGTATTTTATTGTAATCCATATTCTTCTTGGGAAAAAGGTGGTATAGAAAGGAACCATGAATTTATAAGATACATAATTCCAAAAGGGATAACTTTTGATCAATTAACAGAGAAAAATGTTACTGATATAATGAATAACATTAACAATGTAAAAAGAAAAAGTATGGAATATAAAACACCATATGAAATATTCAAAAATATATATGGAGAGGAAACTACAAAAAAACTTCATCTACACTCCCTAAAAGCAGATGAAGTTGATTTGAGTTATAAACTCTTATTTAAATAATCTCAGAAAAAAGAAAACAATTGATTAACTATAATAGTACTAAAAAAGTTGCATTTAATTTTTAAATAAAAGTGCAAACTTCTTTTCGTCGTGCAATAATTTTCCTTTTCTAGAAATTATTATAGCTATTTTTTACAAAAAAACAAGGTATAACTTGCATTATACCTTTAAAATTCAGCAATTATATCTAAGTTGCATTATACTATTAAACTAACTTGACACTTCTTTAAAATCCTTTGAAGGTTTACTTTTCTAGACTTTCACTTAATAGATTTTTCAATGTTACGATATTATACCCTTTTGATTTTATATAAGTTATTACTGTTTGTAATTCTATTTCTGTTGTAGTATTAATAGGAAAAGAAATAATAGCAGCATTCTGAAGTTTCTGTTTTATATCTTGATAAGGAGTATTAGTTATCTTTATTGTTGGAGTAATCGTATGCAGTTCTAATTTACTACATAATTCTATTACCTCTTTATTGTCATAGTCTGCATAACAATATTCTCCTTCTCTTCCTGTTACATTTTTTAGATATTGTAGAGCTGATGAAAAATATATTTCTTCATAACGATTATTATAACTTAAGATTTCTAGTTCGTGGTTAGTCATTTTTTTGATTAAAGCTAAATTATTCTCTAGCCAAAGACCATCGATAAAAAAAGTTGCTGCTACTCCTTCTTGGTTTAATATTTGAATTATTTGTTTTGGATCTGTTGTATTATAAATAGGAAAGACTAAAGCTACTTCTTTTTTTTCTTCATTTCCAGAAATAATAAACTTATCATATGTTTCTTCGATAGATAATGTAGGAGTTGTTTCTTTAAATACTGTTAGACTTTCATTATAGGCACCATATTGTTTCATCTTTTGGTATGTTTCTTCATAGTCTACTTCTTTTCCGTTCTTTCCTGGAACTATTTTATTTCCTTCTATTTTGGCATCTTCTGCACTGATTACATATTTTTTGCTTTCCTCCTTTATTTGTTTCATCAAAGGGTCTGTTTCTCTAATAATGTCTATTGTCTTATTTGTATAATAAAAACTAAATAGTACTAATAATAAAACTAGTGTTACTTGAATTAGTTTTTTCTTCAACATAAAATCACCTAGAACAGTATATGAAAAAAAAGTTCATTTCTGAACTTTTCTATTCTTCATTTTTTTCTATTTTCTTCTCTTCCTTAGCTTTTGTTTTTGGTTTTGGAAGGGCATCTTTTCTTGAGAAGTTTTGTCTTCCTTTTTTATCTGGTCCTAAAGCTTTGACAATAATTTCGTCTCCAACTTTTACAACGTCTTCTACTTTAGCAACTCTCTCATGGGAAAGTTGAGAAACATGCACTAATCCTTCACAACCTGGCCATAATTGTACAAAGCAACCAAAGTCTTCAATCTTTACTACCTTTGCTTCATAGATTTTGCCAACTTCTACTTCACGAACTACTTCTTCAATCATTTCTCTTGTTTTGTTGATAATTTCTTGATCACTATGATAGATAATTACACGTCCATCATCTTCTAAGTCTACTTTAACAGCATTAATATTATTAACATCTTTAACGTTAGAAGCATCACAAATGATTTTTGTAATCATTTCTCCACCCTTACCTATAACATCTTTGATTTTCATTGGATCTATCATGAATGTTTCCATCTTAGGTGCGTATTTAGATACTTCTTTTCTAGGTTCCGCAATTTGTTTTTGCATAACATCAAGAACTTCCATACGAGCTTTCTTAGCTTGTTCTAATGCTTCTTTTAAAATTTCTCTTGTAATTCCTTTAATTTTAATATCCATTTGTAATGCACAGATACCGTTTTTCGTTCCTGCAACTTTAAAGTCCATATCTCCTAAATGGTCTTCCATACCTTGAATATCTGTTAAAATTGTATAATCTTCATCATGAGTAATTAATCCCATAGCAATACCAGCAACTGGGGCTTTAATTGGAACTCCTGCGGCCATTAGTGACATACAACCTGCACAAATACTTGCTTGAGAGGATGAACCGTTTGATTCTAATATTTCTGATACAACACGAATGGTGTATGGGAAGTCTTCTTCACTTGGTATTACTTGTAATAAGGCTTTTTCTCCTAGTGCTCCGTGACCAATTTCTCTTCTTCCTGGAGCGCCATATCTACCAGTTTCTCCAACGGAGAATTGTGGAAAGTTATAGTGTAACATAAATCTCTTTTGATCTTCTAGTCCAAGGCCATCTAAGATTTGATGTTCTCCGATAGCACCTAGTGTAGTTACAGATAAAGCTTGTGTTTCACCACGAGTAAATAGTGCTGATCCATGAGTTCTTGGTAATAAATCAATATCTGTAGATAAAGGTCTAATCTCATCCATTTTTCTACCATCAGATCTAATATGTTCTTTTACTACGATACTTCTAAACAAATTGTATTCAATATCAGATACTACCATATCGGCTTTTACCAATATTTCTTTTAGTTCCTCGTCTTTTACTTTATCTTCGTATTCACTTCTATATAGTTCTTCTACTTCTTCTTTTATAGCGTCGATAGCTGTATACTTTTCTAACTTATCTTTAATACGAAGCGCTTTATCCATCTTATCGGAAATTAGAGAAGTAATTCTCTCTTTCATTTCATCTTCAATTGTTAGTGTTTCATATTCCATTTTTTCATCGCCAATTTCAGCGATTATCTCTTCTTCAAAAGCGATTAGTTTTTTTACTGCTTCATGTCCAAACATTAATGCTTCTAACATGATGTCTTCTCTTACTTCTTTGGCACTAGACTCTACCATATTGATAGCATCTTTTGTTCCAGCAACAGTTAAATCTAATTCAGATTGTTCTAACTCTTCCGGAGTTGGGTTTATGATAAACTCTCCATTTACTCTACCTACTTTTACACCAGCAATTGGTCCATTAAATGGTATCTTTGAGATAGACACTGCTAAAGAAGAACCTAACATCGCAGTCAATTCTGGAGAGCACTCTTGATCTACTGATAAAACAGTTGAGATAACCTGTACCTCATTTTTAAATCCTTCCGGGAATAAAGGCCTCATTGGTCGATCAATCATACGTGCCGCTAATGTAGCATTTTCACTTGGACGACCTTCTCTTTTAATAAATCCTCCTGGTATTTTACCTACAGAATATAATTTTTCTTGATAGTTTACTGTTAATGGAAAAAAGTCAGATAGTAGATTTACAGTCTTTGATACGACAGCTGCAGTTAATACTACAGTATCGTTGTAACGAACTAATACTGCACCATCCGCTTGTTTTGCAAGTTCCCCATGTTCTACTATGATCTTTCTTCCATAAAAATCTAATTCAAATTTCTTTTTCATACTTCCTCCATATAAGTTCCATTACTAGAATAGCAGAAAAGTTGAAAAATTTCTACTTTTTCTTTGATTTCTTTTCTTTTAAAAATAAAAATAGTACATTTTGTACTATTTTCTTAAACCTAATTTTTTAATTACTTCACGATAGCTTTGAATGTCTTTCTTAGCTAAGTAATTTAGCATGTTACGACGTTGTCCAACTTTCTTTAAAAGTCCTCTTCTTGAATGATAATCGTGAATGTGTGTCTTTAAGTGTTCTGTTAAATCGTTAATTTCTTTTGTTAAAATTGCGATTTGTACTTCTGCAGAACCAGTATCTTTTTCATTTTTAGCGAAATCTTTAATGATTGCACTTTTTTCTTCTTTTGTTAATGCCATATTAACACTTCCTTTCTTATAAATTCACCAAAACTAAGTAAAAAGTCGGAAATTCTTTAAACTGAGTATTGGCAGCACATATAATATACTATACTTTTTTTATTTTTGCAAGCTTTATCCTATGATTAGGCATATATAATATGCTACAAAGATACTTAACATCAAGATTCCCTCTTTTTTTGATACTTCTCTTTCGCTACGAGCAAATATATAAAGCAAGAAGGAAGTTAAGAATACTGTTACTATATCTGTAAGATTAAAGTTTTCTAATACTAAATCTCCATAGATTGCGATTGGTAAACCTAATACAATACAAATATTAAAAATATTAGTTCCTATAATATTACCTATGGCCATATCAAATTCTTTTTTTCTAGCACTTGTTACTGTCATAAACATCTCTGGTAAAGATGTTCCAATCACAACGACAATCATTGTAATTACTTTTTCACTTACATTTAGTTTTTCTGCTAAGGCTGTAGCGTTATTTACAATCACATCACTGCTTAATGAAATACAGACTATTGACCCGATAAGCAAGAATAAAATTAAAAATATATTTTTATATTTTGGTTCTATTTTATCTGCATCATCATCTTTCTTTTTTAATAACTGTACGATATATGATACGAACATACAAAATAGTAGAATTAAAATAATTCCATCTGCTCTAGAAAATGTATTTGGAGTCAGTGGATTAAATACACTATCTAACATCAAGACTACGAATCCTGTGGTGATGATTAATAAAATTGGCAATTCCTTCTTTATCGTTGCGTGCTTTACTCTAATTGGCCTAACGAGGGCTGCTAATCCAATAATTAAGAAAGTATTTACGATGCAGCTTCCTACTACGTTGGCAAATGCCATAGTACCATTTCCTTCCGCGACACTCCGGAAAGAAATCGCTACTTCTGGAGCACAAGTACCAAATGCAACGATTGTTAATGCTATTAACATTTTAGGTATCTTACAACGGATTGCTAAAGAAGATGCGCAGTCTACTAAAATATCACTTGATTTAATTATAATTATAAATCCCAAAAGTAAAAAAACTACTTCTAACATGCCATCCCCTACTTTCTAGTTAATTATACTATAGTTTTTTATTTCTTTCCTAGGGGTAAAACTCCATTTTACTGTAAAGAAAAAGAACTTTTTTTAAAAGTTCTTCCATACTTTTAGTATGTCTTTTTCTACTTTGTAGATACCTAAAATTTTATTATTTTTAGTTTTAAATATTACTTTGTTTTTTATCTGATATTTATTTGGTAATTTCATACCATTTTTTATCTTTCTTTCTGTTTCTTTGTCTACTGTAATTGTTGGCAAGTCTAAAACTTCATCTATTTTATGAAGCTTTGCTTTTCCTTTTTTTATTTCTTCTAGAGTATTTGTTTCTTTGATATCAACTTTTCCTTGTTTTGTTCTAACTAGTGTTGTCATGGTAGCATAGGTATCTAAGCTTCTTCCAATATCTCTTATTAAACTTCTAATATAGCATCCCTTTGTGACTTTTGCTTTTATCATAAACGTATCATTATCACTTGATAATAACTTGATTTTTTTTACTGTTACTTCTTTTTTAGGAAGTTCTACTTCTTTACCACTTCTAGCATATTCATATAATTTTTTTCCATTTACTTTGATTGCTGAATATATTGGGACTTCTTGCATGTAAGTTTTTTGATAACTATTTATTACTTTTTCTATGTCTTTCGATAAATCTACTGGTTTACTTTTGGTAACTTTCCCCGTGATATCTAGGGTATCTGTTTCTACACCTAATAAAACACCTGCTTTATATTCTTTATCTTCGGCTGTTATTAGTTCAGCAATTTTTGTTGCTTGTCCTACTGTTACTATTAAAACACCTTCGGCTAGAGGATCAAGAGTTCCTGTGTGTCCTACTCTTTTTATTCCAAAAATATTACTAATTTCATTTACTACATCAAATGATGTTATACCCGCTGGTTTATTTACATATAGAATAGCTGAGAAGTTTTTTAGGTATTCTTCTATCGTCCAATTATTTTTCTCCATGATAGTTGCTGGTATTTTTCCAACATAACGAATATGCCAAGGCTCATATGGATATCCTGTTATTTCTTCTTTACCTTCAGGATATCTTATAATAAATCCAAATTTAGATAGATATGGAACAAATTGTTTATAATTATCCAAATGTTCCAATATTTCATCATTTTCTTCATCATATTTTCCATTCACTTCTAATACAATATCGATTGCTAATCCTGTATGATGTTCGCTTGTTCCTGGTTCTGCTACTATAGCATTTGCATAGTCTTCTCCATATTCTTTGCTAAATTGTTCTTTTAAATTCTGTTGATGTTCTTGACTACGATAGGCATCATCTATTTCCATTTTTATATTTTTTCTTTTTAAAAAGTTTTTTAACTGGTCAAAGGCTAGGGCTGTTTCTTCTTCGATTAAAGTATCTTTATTTTGATAGTTTTTTCTATTTACTAATTTTATATTTTTTAAATAACTTTGTTTTATTTTGTTTTCTTTATTTATTACTGTTAAATATTTCTTCATCTTGATCCCTCGTTTTTTATTATACAAAAAATAAAAGGGTATTTCTACCCTGTTTTATTTTGCTTTATTGGCATTATAATCGTATGGAGCAAAAGTTGGTATTACAATAGTATCAGATGTTATTGCATAACTATCATTTACTTCAATAATTGTATCTGGATTTAATTTTTGTAATGACTCTGGGTCAGTTTGATAAGTTTCTGCAAAATCATATAAGTTTTCTCCATTATATAGTTCTACTGTTGTATATCTACCTATTTCATCTTCTGGTATATGATAAGGTACAGATATGGTATCTTGATAATAAAGATAGTCTGTATCCATATCATTTAAATCTTTTATTTCTTGCTTTGTACAGTTTGCTTCTTCTGCAAGTCCTGATAGCGTATCTCCGGCTTCTACCGTATATATTCTGGTTATTGTAATTGTTGGTTCTACAGGTTTCGCTAAAAAGTCTGAAGTTTCTGTAGTTATTGGATCTGAGACTGGTGTTGTATCTTTTGTTCCTGAAAACATACCTGTTACTAATGCTACTGCCAATCCTGCTGCAACCAAAGCTTTCCCACGATTTCTCATAATGTAGTGACTAGCGTCATCTTTTCTTTTTAATTTTAATTTTTCAGCAGAATATAATAGTTCACTTCCAAAAATAACAAACCCTTTTTTTAATATCGTTGGATGATTCATGTGTTTAAACATCTTGCGGTAACCTTTGACACGTTCTGAAAGTGTATATTCTTGTTCTTTGACATCATAATAGACATTTATAAAATCGCTAAGTATTTCTCGCATTATATCAGACATACTGTAATAGTCTGTATCTTCTTCATACTGGCCATCATAGGATCTTTCGTATTGGTCATCATAGTCATTCTTACTCTGTCTATTTCTATTTGTATATCCTCCCCAGTTTGGTTGCTCCCAAAAGGGAGTTTCTTCAGTGGCAGTCTTTTGTTGTTCTCGTTGTTTTTGTTTTGCTTGATGTAGACGATATTCAATGTCATAGCTTTCTTTCTTTTTCTTATCTTTTAAAATTTTATATCCTTCAGTTCCAAGAATGAATTCTGCTTCTCTTTTTTTTCTTTCTTCTTCAGGTAAGCCTTTTGTCATATCCGGATGACATGTTTTGGCTATTTTTTGATAAGCCTTTTTTATTTCTCGTTCACTCGCATCAGGTGAAAGTCCTAATGCAGCATAATAATCTATAAATTTACTCATAAAAACCCCTCATTCTATCGTGTTTGTGTTTTAGTATTTGCATTTACTTGAGCCATAGTTGCAGTTGTTATTTCTGCAATGTGGCGATAATCGTCAGATACTATGTATAGTGCATCTGGTAAGGTATCTATGTTTTCTGTTGCGAAACTGCGAAGTGAAGTTGCTGTAAACTCTTGACCAATATATTCTGTCATATCTTGACCTAACAAATCTTCATAATTACCTTTCTTGACAGCATCTTCATTATATCCTCTGACAATTGCATTTGCTCCTTCATAAGAAACTACTGTTAATTCATCTAATGGATAATAGTTAGCCTCCTCTGCTGCAGATTCTTCATCCATCCCTACTCTAATACTTACATATGTTCTTTGCTCTGCTTGCGCTTTTTTCAAATATTTGTCTGCTTTTCCTAAATCATATCCGGCACTAAAAGCTTCATTTTGTCCATATTCAGGATTGTTTTGTATTGCTTCACTTTTTGTATCATTCTTCATAGCTGCTTCATAACCGATATCGTGATAACTAGCAACATATAAAGTGCCATCTTGTACTTCTTCTAAAGCAATAATATCATCAGGAATAGCATCCAATTCACTTTGTGTTTTTTCATCCCAATATAACTCATGAGCATCTGTATCATATTCTGTCATATAAATAGTCGAATAAGATGGTTCCGTCTCTGGTGCTTGTTGGCTGCCTTTAGAGCACCCACTCATTAATACCATCGTACAAGCTAAAGCGATTGCTGTTATGTTCTTTTTAAACACTTTTAAATCTTTAATCATACTTTACCTTCCCCCTTCAAAGTAGTCATATTATAGCATATATTCTTTATTTTGGCAAGTAAAAAAGCGACTAGTCGCTTATTTTTCACAGGTTGCACCTAATTGTTCATATACTTGGGTAATCTTATCTAAATCTATTTTGCGGTCGTCGTTTAATAATTGCTCTATAGAAGAATCAACATTCACTAATTCATCAATATTCATTTTTTGGTAATTAATATCTGTTGTGCTGATTAATGTATTTCCTTCGATTTTCACATCATAGTTATAGTGTTCAATATTATCAAAGTTACTATAAAGACTTTTTATCTGTTGTTGATACGTTTGTAATATTTCA
Organism: uncultured Mycoplasmatota bacterium; assembly: GCA_900554305.1. GTDB lineage: Bacteria > Bacillota_I > Bacilli_A > RF39 > UBA660 > Faecimonas > Faecimonas intestinavium. The sequence continues at coordinate 36,304 of USGV01000013.1, forward strand.
TTAGAATCTGACGTTATTTTTTCAGTTGTCTGAACTTTGTTTACATCATTTCCTTGATAGTATACCTCATAACGGAAATCCATTTCTAACCCATTTGCATTTGCTGTTCTTGTACAAATCATTTGGTCTTCTTTGTTAGTTGTATAATTATACTTTGTTTGTTGACCACAACCTGTTGCTAATACTAGTAGTGCTATGCCCAATATAACTACTCTTTTCATAATACTCTCCTCTCTATTTAAATTATGTCATGATTATTATTTTTTGACAAGAAAAAAAGAAGAGAATACCCTTCTTTAAAATAAAGATAACTGATTGGAATCTGGTAAGTCTTTCAAAATTCCCATTTCTGTCATTTTATCAATTAATGTTTTTGATACTTTTCCACGTTTTTGTACATCTTCAATACTAATAAATGGTTGCTTTTCTCTTTCTTCTACGATGTTTTTGGCAACAGTGTCTCCAAGCCCATCAATTGCATTAAATGGTGGATAGATTTCTGTATCGTTTTTTGCTACCCAGACAGTAGCATCACTCTTATATAAATCTACATTTAAGAATTTGATTCCTCTAGCAGTTGCTTCTAGCGCAACCTTTAAACTTTCAGCTTGTCCATTTTCTTTGTTGGTCGCTTCATATCCTTTTACTTGAATATCTTCAATTCTTGCTTTTATAGCACTATATCCTTTGATCATAGCATCTAAGTCTACATCTGTTGCTTTTGATGAGTACCAAGAAGAATAGAAGTATACTGGCATATGAACTTTGTACCAAGCTATACGGAAAGCACTAATAACATATGCTGCCGCATGGGCTTTTGGGAACATGTATTTAATTTTTTGACAAGAATCAATAAACCATTTTGGAATATTGGCGTCTTCCATAGTCTTTTTATGTTGTTGCCAAGTTTCTGGATCTTTTGATGCTTTTCCTTTACGAACGAACTCCATAATTTTGAAGGCTTTAATTGGTTCTAGTCCATAGTACATTAAGTTAACCATAATATCATCACGACATCCGATAACATCTTTAAATGGTACTACGTTATTAGCAATTAACTCTTGAGCATTTCCTAACCAAACATCCGTACCATGAGAAAGTCCTGAAATTTTAACAAGTTCGGCAAAACTTTTTGGTTTTGTGTCTTCTACTAATTTAATAGTAAATGGTGTCCCGAATTCTGGAATACCTAGTGTTCCGGTATTACACATAATTTGTTCTGTTGTTACACCTAGTGCTTCTGTTGAAGTGAAGATACTCATTGTTTCTTTATCATCTAATGGTACTTTCATAATATCTGTTCCCGATTGTAATTGAATTAAACGCAATTGGGTTGGATCTGAATGTCCTAAAATATCAAGCTTTAATACATCTTGGTCGATGGCATGGTAATCAAAGTGAGTTGTTCTCCATTCAGCAGTTGCATCTTCTGCTGGGAATTGGTATGGTGTAAAGTCATAAACATCCATATAATCTGGAATAACAACAATTCCTCCTGGATGCTGTCCTGTTGTTCTTTTCACTCCAGTACATCCCATAGCAAGACGTTCTACTTCTGCTGTTCTCATATCACCTAGTTCTTTTTCTTCGCAGTATCCTTTTACAAATCCGAAGGCTGTTTTTTCGGCAACTGTACCGATAGTTCCAGCACGGAAAACATTGTTTTCTCCAAATAATACTTTCGTATAGGCATGAGCACTTGCTTGATTTAAATCTGAGAAGTTCAAGTCGATATCTGGTACTTTATCGGCATTAAACCCTAAGAAGGTTGCGAATGGCATGTCTTGTCCATCTTTAATCATAGGAATATGGCAGTGTGGACATTCTTTATCAGGTAAGTCAAATCCTGACGAATAGGTTGCTCCTAGGGGATTACCTTCATCATCTTCAAAGATACTTAATTTACATTCTGTACAACGGTAATGTGCAGCTAATGGATTTACTTCTGTGATTCCCATTAGAGTCGCAACGAAACTTGAACCAACAGAACCACGGGATCCAACTAAATAACCTTCATCATTAGAGTGTTTTACTAGACGTTGAGCAATCAAGTAAATTGGATCGAATCCTCCACCGATAACTCCACCTAACGATTTATCTAGTTTTTTCTCTAATTCATCTTTAGATAATTCTTCTTCACTTGTTTCTTGGATGTGATTTCTAATTAGAGCTTTTATATTGTCTACTCCTTTTAGAATTTCATCATGTAGCATTTTATGTACTTTTACCGTAAATTCTTCTTCACTTAAGTTTTCTTTTTCTAATTGTTCTTTTATTGTCTTAAATACAATATCTCCATATAACTCGGTTGAGATACGTTCTTCTATAGAATAAGGTAGCGGATCTCCATACCACTCCTTTGCCTTGTCGTAAACTAAGTCAGTTACTACTCTTGGACAGTCTAGATAACTTTTTCCATCATCACTTTTTACTCTTGGAGAAAATGGAATACCACCAGTATCAATAATGACTTCAATGATTTCTACCATATCGGCAATTTTATTGGTGTTTTCCACTACTATTCTTTCTGCGGTTTCCTCTCCTAAGAATTTAAAGTCGTCTAACATTTCATCTGTTGTTCTAAAATGGTTGGATGGAATTTCTTTGATATTTGACCTTGCTAATGGATGACGTCCTCCCCCTGGCACTTTTTGATTAACGATAATTTCTCGATAGATTTTATCATCTCTTGTTAGATGGTGAACATCTCCTGTTGCAACAATAATCTTTCCTGCTTCTTCTGTTACACGAACAATTTTTTCAATGTGAGCAGCAAGTTCTACTTCCGTTCCAAAGTCACCTGATTGAATTAAATGATTATAACACTCCATTGGTTGTACTTCTACATAGTCATAGAAACGAATAATGTTAGAAAGTTCATCTTCACTTTTGGATTTCGCTAGAGTAAATACTTCACTTTCATAACAACCACTACCTACTAATATTCCTTCTCTATGACGCTCTATTTCACTACGTAATATTCTTGGTGTTTTATATAGATAAGTAGTGTTTGCTAGTGATATTAATTTAAATAGATTTTTTAAGCCAGTTTTATTCTTTACTAATAAATTTACGTGGTAAGCACGACCATATTTATGAATTTCATCTTTACTAACTAAAGTATCTAATTGATCCATTGTCTCTATATTACGATTAGATAATTTCTTTAACATCTTATGAAATACTAGTGCAGTTCCTTCAGCATCGTAGTCTCCTCTATGGTGAGCACTTTCATCCCATGGTACTTCGTAACGTTTTACTAATGCGGATAGAGAGTGTCTTGCATAAGTATTATCCATTGTTCTAGATAATTCTAGAGTATCAATTACTGGATTCGTGAATGTACCAAGATTATATTTTTTATAGGCCATCTCTAGGAAAGATACGTCGAATTTTGCATTATGAGCAACCATTGGGCAATCTCCGAACCACGCGATAAATCTTTTTACAGCATTTTCTTCATTATCTTTTCCTTCTAACATTTCATCTGTAATGTTTGTTACATCTATAATTTTTTGTGGAAGTGGACGACCTGGATTAATTAATTCATCATATTTTTCTAATATTTCTCCATTTTTTATTTTAACAGCACCAATTTCAATAATTGAATCTGCACCACCGGCATTAAATCCTGTTGTTTCAAAGTCGAAAACAACATAAGTTTGCTCTAACATATTTTTATTATTAGGTCTTACTACAATATTTACTGTATCATCAATTAGAGTTAATTCTGCTCCGTAAATTGCTTTAAATGGTTCTTCTCCTTCTTTTAACTTCTTGTTATATCCTGTTACAAAGTTAAAGACATGTGGGAATGCTTGAACACCATTATGGTCTGTTATAGCAATTGCTTTATGGCCCCATTTGATTGCTTGTTTTAGTAAAGTTTCATCGTCTACTACTCCATCCATTTGGCTCATCTTTGTATGACAATGTAGTTCTACTCTTTTCTTTTCCGCTTTATCCATAACAACTTCTTGTTCTTTTTCTATCTTGATAATATCTCTAGCATTTAATACCAATTCTTTCGCAAATTGATCTTCTTTTGTATATCCTCTAATCTTAAACCAAGAACCTGCTTTTAGTTCTTTACATAATCTTTTATATTCATCATTATCTCTTACAAAAACTTTACAATAGATACTATCTGAATAATCTGTAATTTTTAAAGTAATAATTTTAAAATCTGTTTTACTTGATTCAAAATAGTCTGTACCAAAAACATATCCTTCTACTACAACATTATTGTCTTCTCCAAGTAATGTTTTAATCTTTATTGGATCTTCTTTGATTCCTCTACCAATTACACTGTTTGGGTCTTTTGCTTCTTTTCTAAATTTCTTTTCTTTTGGTACTTCAACAGGGGCTTCTTCCTTTTTTTCTGGAACTTTTACTTTTACTACTAAGTCCTGTTTGATTTCTTCTAAAATATTATCTTCATGTCTTAATATTATCTCAATATTAAATTTATATCCTAAATGTTTATAGATTGTATTAATTTTTTCTAATACCTGGTTTAGACGTTCTTGTTCTACTGGTGTCGTTGCGATTAAAACAAGAAACCCCTCTTCTATTTTTAAGGCATCACTATAGATTTCTAGTACTTTTAATTCTTCTTTTACTTGTTCTAATACATATGGATAGTAACTTAAGTAGGTATTCACATCAATATTTTCTACATCCCAAATAAATGTTATTTCTTTGGCATGTTCGTCTAAATTGTTCTTCTTTTCTTCTAATTCTTTTATTATTTCCAATGGCACTGCACTAGGGATAGAAATAAATACTTCCCATGTAGATGTTTTTCTATGGACTTTTATTTTTGTTAATTTAGCACTAGAAAAATATGGATATTTTTCTTTATCCATATTTATTTTATTTAATAAAATCTCCATTTTATCGTTCATGCTACTATCCCCCTATACAAATATTATATTATCTCTAATTCATGTATTTTTACAATATATTTTTGATTTCTAATACAAAAATCAATAAAGCCTAGTATATCTTTTTTCTTAAGCTCTTTTTCATAGGAATATTTGTCTATGTCAAAAGCAATTTTATCTCGCATCATAAAGTTCATCATTTCTTCTTTATCCGCTCCTAAATACATTAACCAGTATGGATATATTTGTCTTTTTAAATAGTTTAGCGTAGGATCTCCTGTTAAGTAATGGCTACGTCCCGTTATTCTCGTTGGAAATTCATTTAATATGGCTAACTCGATTACTGCATCCACAATTTCTTTATATTCTGTCTTATACTCTTGTAATTCTTTTTTTATAATCCTATAAACTAAGTCTACTAATAATTTTAATGAAGTATCTGCCGTTACTTTTTTTCCTAGTATAATTGTATTTACTTTAGCATCTTTTGGCGTTGTTGTATCGATGATATCTAATCCATCATTCACTATTAATACTTGGTATGGCTTTATTTCTAATTTTGTTATAGATTTAATTATCTTAATTGCATCTTTTTTGTTATCATCCCAGATTTTTAATACTTGATTACGATATTTTTCTGTATCTTTTTTGATTTTTTCATATTCTTTCGTTTCTAACATTATATTATAAATACTATCATCGTTAGGGATAAAGTTTTTAGGGTCTTTTAACATAATTTCTTTATCACGATAAGTAGCATTATATTCTTTTTTATAGTTAATCCATAATTTTTGTTTTAATTTATGAATTCTTTCATTTATTGAAGCTTGAAACAATAAGTTCCAGATTAATACATAATCATTTACTACAAACTTTAAATTCACAAGCTATTCCTCCTACATCCTATACCTATTAATATATCACAAAACAGGAATTGTTGGAAATAGTTCCAGTAAAAAAATACTCAAAATTTGAGTATTAAAAGAAGTTTTTATAAATAAAGTATCCTGCTACAGCAATCACTGCAATTACTAAGATAATTAAAATTATTTTTATTGCTAGTGGCATTTTCTTTTCTTTAAATTCATCGTCCATTTCAAAATCTTTATCTGATAAGTCCATGCTTCTTGTATAGAAGTCTGTATCAGATTCATCCATAATGCTTCCAGAGCCTTTTTCTTCTTTGAGTTTATTTACTTTGTCGATTTGATCTTTATCTAGTATTTCTTTGGATAATGATAATTTCTCTTCAATTTCTTCCGTATCTTCTGGCTCATTCTCTATCTCATCTTCTGGTGATTCCTCTTCGTCTTTTTGTGGCTTTTCTACTCTGTCCATCATATTTGTTGCCATTAAATCACTTAATAAATCTACACTTGTTCTCTGATCTATCTCTCCAGCTAACGTTTTCGAAGTAATGGTATCAATTAACTCTCTTAATTCTTCTTCATCAGGTTTCGTACGTTCTACTTTTTCTTTTCTATATTTTTCTAATTCTTCTGGGTTTAGACTGGCTAAAATATTGTAGTTGGTATTTTTCAACTTTCTTTTTGCTTCCATTTCATCTTTCTTGATACGGTTCTTTTTGGCTTCTGCTATTACACTATTAATATCATAAACTTTATTTTCGTGGTCCTGATATAAATAGTTGAATTCATCTAATTCTTTTTTTACTTTAGGCTCAGGAACAAAATCATTGTACTCTTTTATTTGATGGTAACCTTCTCTAGTACGATAGTTTTTTTGAGCAGTACCCAAATCAAAAGCATTGGCGTTTGTTACATCTGTAAAATTAGTATATTTCGTATTACGTCCGATATTTTCGTATAGTTCTTGATTCTTGTTTGATCTACGTGCTGTTTGTCCTTGTTCTTCTTTTTCGTAACGTTCCATTCTGCTTCTCATACCGCTCACCTTCCTATACTTTAGTTTATCACACCTTAAATAAAAACAAAAGTAATAATTAGCTCTTTACGTCAATAAGTTTTTCTTGTATAATGAAGTGAAAGGAGAGATTAAATATGAAAGTAAAAGTTAATAGAGATAGTTGCATCGGTTGTGGTGCTTGCGCAGCTATTTGTGATGATGTTTTTGAAATAGATGATGAGGGGCTTTCTGTTGCTAAAAAGGAAGAAGTCCCAGAGGATAAAAAACAAGAAGTACAAGATGCTCAAGATAGTTGCCCTACTGGAGCAATTGAAGTTGAAGAATAGTCCTTAGGGGCTTTTTTATTTTATGACAGATGAATTTATTTATTTAATTTTGGAAATTATTTTGGAAATTCCAGAAGGAAAAGTTGCAACTTATGGGCAAGTTGCAAAAATAGCAGGTTATCCTAAAAATGCTAGATTGGTTGGTAAAGTGTTATCACATGCTGATACTTTTGGTAATTATCCTTGTCACCGAGTAGTAAATCATGAAGGAAGATGTGCACCCTCTTTTACTAAACAAAAAGAATTATTATTAGAAGAAGGAGTCCTATTTAAAGAAAATGGTTGCGTTGATATGAAAAGGTTTCAATGGATGAATAAATAAAACACAGAGTTATCTTCTCTGTGTTTTTTGTTTTATAAAATTTCTATTTCTTTTTCCTCTTTTGTTACTACTCCATCATTAAATTTGTACATTTCATCACATAATACTACCATATCTTCTTTTATGTGTGTTGCTAGGATGATAAGTTTTCCTTTTTGTTTTTCTTCTAATAAGATATTTCTAATATTCTTAGCACTTTCTTCATCTAAGCCATTGAATGGTTCGTCTAATATTAAAACATCAGGATTTTCCATTAATACTTGAGCAATTCCTAGCTTTTGTTTCATTCCAAGAGAATATTTATAATATAACTTATTTTTTGCTTCTTTTAATCCTACTTTTTCCAAAGTCTCTTCTATTTCTTTTTCGCCTATTTTCTTTTGGATATTTGCTAACAATTCTAAGTTTTCTTTTCCAGATAATTCAGAAATAAATGTTGGTCTTTCTATTAACGCTCTAGTACTTGGTGGATACTCATTATTTTTTATTACATTTTTTCCATCAAATAATATTTCTCCTGTGCTAGGCTCTAAAAATGCACAGATTAGCTTTAATAATACTGTCTTTCCAGAGCCATTATGACCAATAAAGCCATAAATATGTCCAGATTCTAAAGTCATGGAAATATCTTTTAATACTTCGATGCCTTTAAAGCTTTTTGATACATTCTTTATCTCAATTTTCATAGTAGTCCCTCCTTTTTTGTTTTGTTCCAAGAATTCCTAATATTA
>USGV01000014.1 GCA_900554305.1 uncultured Mycoplasmatota bacterium
GATATAGAATTAAAATATAAATAAACTGGTGCGGTTGAGATTTGAATAAAGAAAAAAAGAAGAAAATTTTCTCCTTTTTTGACTATTCAAATTAATTATCTACTTCAAAAAATCATCTATCGTCATTAAGCGATCATCGATTTCTTTTAAAGAAATTTTTTCTTTTTTAGGAACCGTTTTTTCTTGAACATTTACTTCTTCCATATCACTTAGAGTAGAAATACTTTCTTGTTCTACTTCTTCTCTTCTCTGAAGAGTAGCAATTAAGAAACTATCTACCAACTCATGTTTAGAAATTTGTCCACCTGTAGAATATCGATCAGCAATATTTAATTCCGTTAATTTTAAAGTGTCAATTTCTCCATTCTTAATACCAATATAATTCTTAGAATCAGTGATAAATGTTTTTATTACATGATATGGATTACTCTTAACTTCACGAAGTACTAAAAGACCTCGCCTAGCACGTGTTGAAAGTTCAAATTCAGATAAATGTACACGCTTACCAGTTCCCTTATCAGTAATAATAGAAATATATTCAGCTTCTAGTGGAGAATACTGATTAATAGATACCACATGGTCATCTTTTAACTTCATTGCTTTAACACCAGCTGCCTTTACTCCAACAATAGGAACTTCCTCTGTTTTAAATGTTAATCCATAACCACTATCAGTTGTAATAAATAAAGTATCTTTTTCTTCGATGAATGCATCAATAACTAAATCATCATCTTTTAATTTCATACAACTAGTTGGTTTAGAATAACGAGAAAGCTTAAAGTCAGCTAACTTACTACGTTTAATCATACCATTCTTTGTAATAACAACAACATTCTTATCAGTATCAAAAGACGTAACAGGAATAGCACTAACAACAGACTCTTCAGGGGAAGTTTCAATAACATTACTTACATGTTTAGGCATATCTTTCCATTTTAAGTCAGGTAAAATATGTACTGGAATATGTAAATAATTACCATGAGTAGTAAATACAAGTAAAGTATCAATTGTATTCATCTCATAAATTCCTAAAATATAATCATTTTCTTTAATAGTGATATCCTCTGGATTAGATGCAGTATAACTTCTAAATGAAGTACGCTTAACATATCCATCACGAGTAACCATAACAACACAATCTTCTCTAGGAATCATAGCCGTAGTATCAATCTTAATTTCAGTAATTTCTTCTTTAATATCAGTAAGACGTTCTGTAGGGTAATCTTTCTTTACATCACGTAAATCTTTTTTCATAACAGACTTCATTACATCTTCACTACCTAAGATTGCTGTAAGGCCATTAATAATTTTCTCCAAATTAGCCATTTCTTCTTCTAAAGCAACAACATCCGTATTCGTTAAACGATAAAGTTGTAAAGTAACAATAGCTTCTGCTTGTTCCATAGTAAATTCAAATTCTTTTACTAAGTTTTCTTTAGCATCACTCTTATTTTTAGATTCACGAATCACACGAATAACTTCATCTAAAATAGAAATACACTTAATTAAACCTTCAACAATATGATAACGAGCCTTTGCATGAGCTAAATCAAATTCCGTACGACGACGAACAACTTCTCTTTGATGAGCAATAAATGCATCTAAACATCCTGCAAGTCCTAATAACTTAGGTCGTTTATTTACAATTGCTACCATATTGAAATTGTAATTTATTTGCATATCTGTATTTTTTAATAAGTAATTAATAATCAAATCAACATTCGCATTTTTCTTTAAATCGATAACTACTCGAACATCAGCTGCACTCTCATCACGTACTTCCTGAATACCATCGATTTTCTTATCGATACGAATATCATCAATTTTCTTAACCATTAAAGCTTTATTAACTTCAAATGGAATTTCAGTAATAACAATAGATTTACCACTCTTACTCTCTTCAACAGTATATCTACATTTAACAACAATCTTACCGCGACCAGTTTGATAAGCAGAACGAATCCCATCAATACCTTCAATAATACCACCAGTTGGAAAATCAGGTCCTTTAACATATTTCATTAAAGTATCTAAACTACAATTAGGATTATCGATCCTATGAATAGTTGCATCAATAACTTCCCCTAAATTATGAGGTGGAATATTGGTAGCATATCCTGCAGAAATACCCATAGCACCATAAACAAGAAGTGCTGGAAAACGTGCAGGCAATACCGTAGGCTCTAACGTTGTATCATCAAAGTTAGGAGCAAATTCTACTGTATCTTTATCAATATCACGAAGCATTTCATTACTAATCTTAGAAAGACGAGCTTCGGTATAACGATAAGCAGCGGGACTATCTCCGTCGATAGATCCATTATTACCATGCATATCAATATAAGGTAGTCTTGTCTTCCAAGGCTGACTCATACGAACCATGGCATCATAAATAGAAGTATCACCATGAGGATGATAATTACCAATGACATCCCCAACGGTCTTAGCACTCTTACGATATCCCTTATCATAAGTATTCTTCTCTTTATGCATAGAATATAAAATACGACGTTGAACTGGTTTTAATCCATCTCTAGCATCAGGAATAGCACGTTCTTGAATAATATATTTAGAATAGCTTCCAAATCTCTCACCCATGATATCTTCTAGAGTATAATCAAATATTTTTTCTATTACTTCTTGTGTTTCACTTTTCTTTCTTGGCATAACTTCACCCTCTTCTATATTTTATACTCATCTTCTAAAGTAAACTCAACATTCTCATCAATCCATTCTTTTCTTGGAGCAACTTCATCTCCCATAAGAACAGAAACACGTTTTTCAGCTAATTGTGCATCTTCAATATTAACGCGAATCAAAGTACGACTACCCGGATGCATGGTAGTTTCACCTAACTGATCTGCATTCATTTCACCAAGACCTTTATATCTTTGGATTTCACATCTTTTACCTTTTGACTTTTCCTTCATTTCTTCAATAGTATAAGCATACTCGACATTCTTACCAGATTGAACTTTAAATAATGGAGGAAGGGCCACGAATAAACGACCATCTTCAATTAAAGGTTTCATATAACGATAGAAAAAAGTTAATAACAAACACTGAATATGACCACCATCTTCATCAGCATCGCTCATGATAATAACTTTACTATATTCACAATCATCAATATCAAAGTTAGAACCGTATCCAGCACCTATAGTATAAATCATAGTATTAATTTCTTCATTCTTTAAAATATCATCTTCTTTAGTTTTCTCTGTATTTAAAACCTTACCACGCAATGGAAGAATAGCTTGATAACGTCTATCCCTTGCTTGCTTTGCAGATCCACCTGCAGAATCTCCCTCGACTAAGAATAATTCTTTTTTAGTTTTATCCTTGCTTTGAGCAGGAGCGAGTTTACCTGATAAACTTCTCTCTTCTTTTTTCTTACTTGTTCCCTTACGAGCTTCTTCACGAGCTTTACGCGCAGCTTCTCTTGCGATTTTACTACGTAAACTCTTATTAATAATTTCGGTTGCGATAGACTTGTTTTCCTCTAAGAAAACTCTCATTTGTTCAGTAACAATATTTTCAACCGCAACACGTGCACCAGGAGTACCAAGCTTACCTTTTGTTTGACCTTCAAATTGTAAAATACCTTCAGGAATCTTCAAACTAATAACTGCAGTAAGTCCTTCACGAACATCGCTTCCCTCAAGCGCTTTATCTTTTGTTTTCAAAAAACCATTACTTTTCGCATAATCATTAAAAACACGAGTTAAAGCTGTTTTAAATCCTACTTCGTGAGTACCACCATCAATGGTCTTAACATTATTAACGAAACTGACAATTGTTTCATTATAAGAATCAGTATACTGCATCGCAATATCTACTTCCATCTTATCTTTAGTACCAGTGATTGCTAAAACCTTATGAAGCGTATTCTTACCTTTGTTCATATCTTCAACAAATTCTTCAATACCACGTTCATAATGGAATTTACTACTTCTCTCATCTTCTTCATCAATAACTTCAATCGTAATTCCCTTTAAAAGAAAAGCTGATTCCTGCATTCTCTCACATATTGTTGTATAAGAAAAATTAGTTGTTGAAAAGATAGTATCATCAGGCATAAAACGAACAGTAGTACCTGTCTTATTTGTAGTTCCAATCTTTTTCAAAGGTACTGCAACATGTCCACCATTTTCAAAACGAATATAGTATTCTCCCTTATCATGTTTAATGGTTACTTCCATCCATTTAGAAAGTGCATTAACAACACTACTACCTACACCATGAAGCCCACCAGACACTTTATATCCATCGCTTTCAAACTTACCACCAGCATGAAGCACCGTAAAAATAACTTCTGGAGTAGACTTACCAGAAGCATGCATACCTGTAGGAATACCACGTCCGTGGTCCTCTATACTAACAGATTTATCACTATGTAAAATAATTTTAATATAGTCACCAAACCCATTAATTGCTTCATCAATAGCATTATCAACAATTTCCCACACTAGATGGTGAAGACCTCTTTTATCAGTAGAACCTATATACATACCAGGTCTTTTTCTAACTGCTTCAAGTCCTTCCAATATCTTAATCGATGACTCATCATATTTTAATGCCATTTATTATCACTCCTAATATCTAACTGTTACTATTATAACAAAAAAGTAAAGTTTTTCAAAGAAAACTTTACTATATTTGACACAACAATCATTCTATTTCAACAATATCTATTACTTATCACTAACTATATTTTTTTTACTTAGTTTTTACTTTTTCAGAACTAACCTCTTCCTTATTTCCATTCCTATCATAACGATAAGTGATAATCTTATCCTTATCTTCAACTTGAACTTCATCATCAGCATACACAATTACAGTAGAGTCAACATCAACGCCATAAGGTTCATTATCTCCTCTTTGAATTAGCAACCCATAAGACGAAGAAATTAAACTTCCATAAACACCATTCTCTAAATAATCTCCTTCTTGAAACCTCTGTTCTTCAAAGCTACCACTACCATTACCATTAAATGCATAACAAGTACCAGAAATAAAAGTATCATTTTGTCCCTCTATTTGATTAATACCAATATGACATACATCATCAGAAATCGGAAAGCCTAACATTAAACTATTATGAATTCTGTCATCCATACTATCCTGTAATATACCATTCATAATAGTATAATCCGAAACAGTAGAAACATCCGTATGAATATTATCAATATAGACGTTAGTATCACTATCTAATCCTTGCGTATAGGTTTTAGTAGTTAATTTCTTTGGAGCAGTAATTGTCCATTCTGATTCATCATTTAAATCTGCAGAATATTCTACAACTAATTTAAACTCTTCTCCAGGTACATCAATAACTTGTTTTACTCCCTCATTAACATCAAAAACGTCGTAAATAGACTCTACCTCTGTAGCAAGTTCTCTCTCACTACAACCAGTAAGAGCTAACGTCCCTAACACGACAGAAGATGCTAAAACATTTCTTAATTTTTTTCCATTCAATTGATTAATTTTATTCATATAAAACTCCTTTTCTTCATATAATATCACACTTTTATTTGTTTTCATCATTATTTAATTTATTAAAAGATATAATTTTCGCCTTTTTCTTCGCAGGATTATGATAAAAAGGATGATTATTCCTTTCCAAACTCATCTTCTCTACAACAGTAGTTGCTACATCACAACGTAATTGAAAAGGGAGTTTCTCCCAATTTTTAAGTGTATGAAGCATCTCTCTAGGACCGACTTCAGTTTTATTATTTACAACAGCATAACACATCGCATTATGAATAAAACTACACGCAATATCAAAATTAGACAATTGACTATTATAAGCAACAATTTCACTTCTATGGTCTTTTAACATAATAGAAAGAAATTCTTGTAATGCATCCATATCCCATTCTAATTGACTAATATCACCAAATTGCCCTAAATAAGTATCCATAGAAATAATTCCCTGAATTATCTTCTTATAATTTTCAGTAGACTCTATATCAAAACCAGGCATAGGCGGAAGTTCTTTCTTTTTCTCAGCATAAAAAGCATCTTCATCCATAATATCAACATTTCGATTACGAATACCATGACTAATCCATTTTCCAAAAGAAACTTCAGAAGAAATAAACTCATCATAAATCTCTTTTTTTATTTCGTCCTTAATAAAATAACAATTATTTAAAATATTTAAAAGATCTTTTCTGTGAAAACCACTTTGACCCTTTCCAACAAAATAAAGACCTATCTGATTCACAACTTTATCTATAATTTCTTCTCTACAATATCCAGGCATCAAACTTACTATCTTTTCATAATAATTAGCATTAATTAAATATAATAAATCATTAATCTGATCAAAATCATTAGCTTCCAAAGATAGATTAAACTCTTTTTTCATATCTTCCAACTTAGAATAAAAATTAGTAGTTGTTTTTCCTATTATTTTATCCTTTTCATATCTATCTTCTGCCATCATAGCAAACGTCTGTCTTACACTTCTTAATCTCTTTTCCTCCTTTTCCCACCATCTTTCGTTTATCTTTTTAAATCCAAAATAAACTACTGGAGTAGCAACAACAGAAGCCCCACCAATGGCAAGAAAAGAAACGACATCATTCAAAAAAGGAATTCCAAGAATAGTAAATACCCCAAAGCTAAGACCAAAACTACTAATTATCTGCATTATTTTATCATCTTCCATAAGCCACCTCTTAAATTGGCTCTATTGTATTACATAAATAATAAAAAGACAAGAAAAAAGACTAGTTTCCTAGTCAATATCTTCTAACTTATCATAAGTTTTTTTAGCTGCATTTTTTGCCATTTCCTTCATATTAGACATGGCACTAGGATTCTTTTTCATATACATATATCCAGCAACACCCATACCTCCTAATACAGCAGCCCATAATACTTTATTCATCGTTTTCTTTTCCATGTTTATCACCTCATTTTTATTATGAGACTAAACATTTTATTTTATACCATTTTCTAAAAAATCTTTAATTGTAGTTCTACGAATATCAGACGATGTATTATTAACTGCTTGTCTAAGTGCATTCTTATCACCAATTAAATATAACATTTTCTTACTTCTAGTAATTCCTGTATATACAAGCTTACGATAAAGCATTTTTCTATATCCTTGAACAATTGGCATCACAACAACATCAAATTCACTTCCCTGTGCCTTATGAATTGAAATCGCGTAAGCTAAACGAAATTTATTAAAATTAGCTGCTGTAAAAGTAACTTCATTACCATCAAAATCAATGGTAATTTTTTTAGCCGGTTGAGTAACAATCTGACTAATGATACCAATATCACCATTATAAATATTTTCATCCGGCATATTCGTAAGTTCAATTACTTTATCACCTTCACGAAATATCACATCACCAACAACAAGCTCTTTTTTACTTTTATCTTTTGGATTAAAAATAACTTGTAGTCTTTGATTAATCATATCAATACCACATTTTGTTTTATACATT
Organism: uncultured Mycoplasmatota bacterium; assembly: GCA_900554305.1. GTDB lineage: Bacteria > Bacillota_I > Bacilli_A > RF39 > UBA660 > Faecimonas > Faecimonas intestinavium. Next base: position 7,476 of record USGV01000014.1, read on the forward strand.
GGAGCTAAAATTTGAAAATTTTTATAAGATAAGTCTTTAAACGTAGAAGAAACATCCATCAAATTAGAAATAACATCATCATCACTACATTCAATAAAAGTTAAATCTTCCTCCTTATTAAAAACATCATCAACCACTTCTCCCTTACGCACATCATAAGCAAGTGTCAAAATATTAGAATCTTTACCCTGACGATATAATTCTTTTAATTCAACAACTGGTAGTTTTGAACTACTAATTAAATCATGTAATACTTGTCCCGGTCCAACCGATGGTAATTGATAGCTATCTCCTACCATAATCACTTTACAATTAGCAGAAATACCACGTAACAAACTAGCCATAAGTAAAGTATCAACCATACTAGATTCATCAAGAATAACGACTTCAGCTTTACTCTTATGATACTCATTTACTTGAAACTTATTCGTCTCTTTTTGCCATTTCAAAAAACGATGAATTGTACTCGCTGGCATTAAAGTAGCATCACTCATTCTTTTCGCAGCTCTACCTGTAGGAGCAAGTAATTGAACACGTTCAGCTAACTTTTCATAACTAAGTTTATGAACTTCTTTATATAACTCAATAATACCCTTCATAATCGTAGTTTTACCTGTTCCAGGTCCACCAGTAATAATTAAAAAGCTTTTACGAATACTATCTAATATCGCGCGTCTTTGCTCTTCATTATAAGAAATATCAAAAACACTTTCCATTTCAGTTAGTTTATCCTCTAAGTTCTTAAAATCTTCATCCTCTTTATGAGCTAATAATCGAAATCTCTTTACAATTAAAGTCTCTGCTTCCCACATATCCTTCAAATAATATCTATCTTCCTTATTTACAACCATTAAATCTACAATCAAAGACTCCATAGCTTTCTTATATACTTCATCAGAAATACTGATTAACAGTACTCTAGGTAAATACTGAAAAATTTCATCATAATAAAAATAACTGTGACCATAAGTATTACTAACTTCTTCCATAATATATAAAATTGCGGCTCTAACACGAACAAAAGAATCTTTTGCCATTCCGTTCTTTAAAGCGATACGATCAATCTTTTTAAAATTAAGTTCATAAATACTATATTCCAATTGATAAATATCTTCTTCAATAACTTCTTTCACTCTATCTTTGTAATAATTATAAATAAGCATTGAATCCTTAGTAGAAAAACCTAAATTGGATAAATATAACACTGTCTCATAGCTAGACTCATATTCCTTTAATTTATTATGTAAAGTATCTATATTAGTTTTAGTAATACCCGGAATTAAAATCAAATTATCTGGATTTTCCAAAATAATCTGCAACGTATCTTTACCAAGTACATCTACAATAGCCTTAGCTTTTTTCTCTCCAATTCCTTTAAATAAACCACTCGTCAAAAACTCAACAATCGCATCTTTCTCCTCTGGCTTACATCTTTCATAACTAGTAACAGAAAACTGCAACCCATATTTAGGATGCTCTACCATTTGACCAAAAAAAAGATAGGTATCCATATCATTTAGTTCATGAAAATACCCAGTAAAAGTAATTGTTTTATCTAGAAAAGGTGTAAGCTCAGGACTATTTGTCTCTCGCACCTTAAAAAGTCCAATATGGTAACCATTACTATTTTGATAAATACTTCTCTGATAATGTCCCTTGATATAGATATCCATACTTTCCTCCTATAAATGATTAATTATTTTTTCTAGCAGTATACCCCTCTTGTTCTGTCTCTTCCTCTTCACGAACAGTCTTTTCTATTGAAGCAGTAATTGGTTTTTCTTCCCTACTTAACACTTCTACTCCTGAGCTCTCTAAAACAGACTGTTCTTCTTTCTTTTGATTTTCTTCTTCTTTTTCTTTAGAAGACATTAATTTTTGAAACATAAAGTTATCCATAACCTACCTTCTTTCTATTGCTATTGTAACAAAGAAACTTCTCCAATACAATAAGGATAAGAAACACTTTGTATCTTAACTTTAACAAAAGTATTATGAGGAAGAACAGAAGGTATTTCTACATGTAAATAATTATCAGTATGTCCATAACTCTTACCATCTTTTTCTTCTTCTACTAAAACAGTAACTTCACTACCTACAAAAGAAGCATAGTAAGAACACTCTAATTCTTTAGATACTAGAAGAAGTCTTCTAGCTCTTTCTTTCTTAACACTAGGCTCTATATGATCAGGGAGTTCCATTGCTTTAGTACCTTTTCTTTCACTATAAGGAAAAACATGAATTTTAGTAAAACCAACTTTTTTACACGTATCGATAGTCTCTAAAAAATCTTCTTCACTTTCCCCTGGAAAACCAACAATAACATCAGTAGTAATTGCTATATTAGGACGAACTTCCCTAATTTCCTTTATCTTATTAAAGTAATAATCCAAATCATATTTACGATTCATTAAAGACAAAACATGATTACTACCAGCCTGTAAAGGAATATGCATATGATCAACAATAATAGAAGAATCTCTAATAACGTCTAAAACATCTTTCGTTAATTCTGTAATTTCAATAGAAGAAATACGAAGACGTAAAAGTCCAGGAATTGCTACTACTCTTTTTAATAAAGAAGCAAAATTAGTATCAAGATCAACACCATAATTTCCAGTATGAATGCCAGTTAAAACCACTTCTTGATATCCATGATTAACTAAATCTGTAATCTCATCAATGACTTCATCAGGATTTTTACTACGACATTTTCCACGCACAAAAGGAATAATACAATAAGAACAGAAATTCTCACAACCATCTTGAATCTTTACAAAAGCTCTCGTTCTACCAGGAAATTCATTAATATACATATCTTCAAATTCTCTAGGTAAAGTTGAATATAATCTACGAATTTCTTCTTGTTTTAAAAACCACTCATCAAGTAACTCTATAATCTTAGATTTATCTCTATTACCTAGAATAATATCAAGACCTGGTAACTGAAAATCTTTATTTGCTTCAATAAAACATCCCATGGCAACAACACAAGCATCCGGATTTTTTCTAATTGCTTTACGAATCATCTTTCTAGATTTAATATCACTCGTATTGGTAACAGTACAAGTATTAATAATATATACATCACAAAAATCATCAAAATCTTTAATCTGATAACCAGCTTCTTTTAATAAATGAATAATATATTCACTTTCATATGTATTTACTTTACAACCTAATGTTAAAATCCCTACTGTACGCAAATTACTCCCTACTTTCTTTAAATCCTTGATACCAGCTATCTAATTTATCAATAGCACTACCAACAGCTTCTTTACCTTTCTCAATCGCTTGACTACCAATTTCTTTCCCTTTTTCTACATATGGTGTATAAGCATCTTGAAAACGATTTTTATCTTCTGTAAAACTGTCTACAACATTATTATACGCTTCTTCGCCAACCTTTTCTTTATATTTAGAAATAATAGTATCTTTCAACTCGCTTGCCTTAGACACAACTGTTGTATAACTCTTCTTAGCAGTAGATTTAATGTCCTCTTTATAATTAGGAAACTTACTTTCTATAGTGCTATCAATTTTTTCATAAAGAGTAAGAACACTTTCTTTTGCACTATCCGTAAGTTCTTGGAAAGTAACACCTTTAATACTACCTCCATAAAAAATAAAGTCTGTAAGTGTAATAAAAGTATCTTCTAACTTTTCTTTTACACTTTTAGAATTTTGTTGTTCCTGAGCTAAAGTTTCTACTTCTTGTTCTACTTCACTAATATAAGAGACTACTTCCTCTTCATTTTGAGCTTTTGCTGTATCAGTAAATAATGTCTCACTAGAATCATTACTACTAGTATTATCTGTAGAGTTATTTTTTTCTTTACTCTTTTCTTTCTCAACGACTTCTTTAGTTTCTGTGTCTTTTTTACTATTCTTTTTGCTAGTATCGTCCCCTGTAGGCCATATTAAAATAACTAGTAAAACAATGATAATAATTAAACAAATCAAAATTGCAATATCTAATGGATGTTTTTTCATAGACAACACCTCTTTACGTGTACAAATTATATCATATTTATCCAAGTTTTACAACCAGCAAAAAAGCTCCCAGAGGAGCTTAATCTAAGTTTTTCTGTAACTCTTTTAATGTCATTAAAAACTCATTTGTTTTTCTAATTTCTTCATCAAGTTTTTCATAATTAGCTGTATTTTCAAGTTCAATATCAGAACTATTATTAACCACAGGTTTTTCAATACCAAAGACAGGTGAAATAACTGGACTACTCTTAAACTTCTTATGTTCTTGATAAACTGGTTTTTCTTCTACTTTTGATGTATCTGGGACAGAAATAGACACAGTTTGAAAATCATCAAGAACCATTTGCTTAGGTTCAGAAATAGACTCTTCAACAGTAACAATACTTGGTTCTGCTTCAATAGACTCTACTTCTGTCTGTACAGCTTTCATTCTTTCTTCTAAATCTTGTAAACTAATAGGTTCATTACCCTCATCTTCAAGTTTTTCTAACTCTCCACTTTCGTATAAAGCTTTATTTCTACTCATTAATTCATCTAAACTTATAATTGCATTTTGTTCTTGTTCTTCTTCAAATGCAGTTAAATCAATATTCTTAACTTCTTCTTCAGCCTTTTCTAAAGTCTCTGTAAGTCTCATTAATTCAGCTTGTGCTTCACTTGGATCTGGTTCAATACTAGTATATTGTAATTCTTCTTCAACTTTAGGAAGTTCAGTAGATTCTTCTGAAATAATCTCAGTAGCATCAACTTGTACAGGTTGTCCTTCAATAGAAAGACGCTCTACTTCAGGCATAACTGCTACTTCTTCAGGTTGACTAACATTAGAAACTTCCAAAACTGGTTCTGATTCTTTAACCTCTAAAACAACCGGCTCTTCCACTTTCATTTCTCCAGTAATAGGCATTAAAACCGGTTCTTCTGAAACATTTTCAACCTTTTCATCTAAAGAATCTGTAGAACTTTCTAACACAATCTTCTGCAACTCACGTGTATTCTGTCTTTGCTTTCTCTTCATTGCAGTTTTATCTAAAATATAAATTATAAAATATAAAACGGATGCAATCCCCACCAGTACATATACCAATATCATTTCCTCTGTTGTTAAAAATTCGATTAATCCGCTCATTATTTCCACCTCTAAAATTAGTCTACCATACTCTATAAATAAGAACAAAGACATAATTTTTATTTTTTTTATTTTTCCTATTTTTTGACAAATTACATTGACATATTTTTACAATTGTTCGATTGACAAAAAATTGACAAATAAAGTAACTACATCTTTCATATTAATGATACCACAAAATGAATTTTTTTAAAGCCTTTTTTTACATTTAATAGAAATTATTTTTTATCATATATTTTAGTATGAAAGAAAAATTTATGAAATCTGTAATTATATTATTAATAGGTGGACTATTAACAAAATTACTAGGAATGCTAATAAAAATAATCATGAGTAGACTAATAGGAACCGAAGGGCTAGGACTATATATGATGGTACTCCCTACATTTTCCCTATTTATTGGAATTGGTCAATTTGGGCTACCAACTGCACTATCAAAACTAGTAGCAGAAAAAAGAAAAAATAATATTAGACTATTTTTTTCTATCCTCCCCATTGCTGCTTTCGTAAATATACTACTGATAATCACAATCATCACAATAGCGCCTATTCTATCTACACAACTACTTCACGATCCTAGATGTTACCTTCCCATTTTAGCAATCGCCGTAGTAATTCCCTTTACCAGCTTATCAAGTATTTGTAGAAGTTATTTTTTCGGAAAAGAAAAAATGACTCCTCACGTAATTTCAAACCTAATAGAGGATATTGTAAGATTAACTTTAATGATAATAGGAATACCCTATTTTTTACCTAAAGGATTAGAATATGCAGTATGTTATATTATATTATCCAATGTAATCAGTGAACTTGCTTCCATTTTAATATTAATTCTATTTTTGCCTAAAAAATTGCAAATAAAAAAGGAAGATTTAAAACCCAAAAAAGATTATATGAAAGAATCTTTATCTATAGGAATACCAAATACTACTGGTAGATTATTAGGAAGTATTGGATATTTTTTAGAACCAATTCTTTTGACATCAACCCTAATAGCCATGGGCTATTCATCGAAATATATTACCATAGAATATGGAATATTATCTGGATATGTAATGCCTTTACTATTACTACCATCTTTTTTTACAATGGCAATCTCTCAAGCTTTACTCCCAATAGTTTCTAGAGAATACTCAAGAGGAAATTATGAATCAGTAAAAAGAAAGATAAAACAAGCAATCACTTATTCTTTACTAATAGGAGTACCTGTCACTATCTTCTTTATTATAACGCCAGAATTTCCACTAAAACTAATTTATCACACAACAGAAGGAATAGCATACATGAGATTTTTAGCACCTATTTGCCTATTTCAATATATCCAGTCTCCTCTTTCTTCCGCACTAGATGCCATGGGAAAAAGTCATGATGCCATGGTTGCAACAGCAATAGGAGTAATCATAAGATCAACACTATTAGTAGCATTATCTTTATTAAAAATAGGATTATGGGGACTAATCATTGCAATCTCAATCAATGTTTTAGCAGTAACTTTCTACTCATTAAAAAAAGTAAGACAACATCTTACTATTTAGTTTTATTTGAATGATTATTTTTGCACTTAGAAAGAACACGAACCGAAGAAAGGCTCTGATCATAAAAAGTAATATTACCCTGAGTAGTACCACTCAACTTTTCAAATAATTCTATATCAGAGATTCCCAGATCCTCTGTTAGTACATCTACCAAGGAAGGATCATCCGACAAGTTAGCAAGAATTTCATGAGAATAAGCCAACTTAGTCTGTTCCAAATTTCTTAATCCCTGTGCATTCTTTATTTGTTTAGTAAAATTATCCATTATTTTTTATCCCCCTTACCATCTCTCTTACCTGCTTTTAATTCTGATAAAATTTCATCTCGAATACCATCATGTTCCATAATCAACAATTCTCTCTCATGAGAATCTTGAATTTTTTCTTTCAAAGCTTGAAATTCATCATTCGTATTACGACTACGATAAATCAAATCTTTCTGATCTAAAGAAGAATTATCATCCTTCTTCATTCTTGTCTGCATAACATAAACCATATCACCATCTAACACCCGGTAAACCAATCTAACTTTAAATTCTTTAATTTCATATAGCCCAAATAACTTTTTATTATTAGTTAACTGTCTTACCTTTTCAGTATTAGACCCAAAATCTCCAAACTCTAAAGTATCTAAAGTGTCTAATACTTTATCATAATATTCATTAGGAATTTCTTTCAAATCTTTTTGTAAAAATGTAGAACCAAAAGAAGTTTTAGCAAAAATCAAATGACGTTTAGAACAAGCAGCCTGACTTTCTAAACTGTCTTCACTCACTTGTTTCTTTACTGATTCTACTCTATTTTTACAAATATCAATCTTTTTCTTTAATAGTTCCACTTCTTCCAAAACATCAGGATCATTTCCTAAGTTTTGAAACTCCTTGCATTCAGCTACAAGCTTAGATATCAATCCTTCCATTAAAGGAAAAAAACTTTGAAACTCAGGAGCTGGTAAAGCATCCATAATATCTTTTTCATCTTGCAATAAAAGAATAGATTCATAAAAAGCGTTTCTCAACTGCTCTAACTTATCATCAGTCATAAAATCTCTCCCACTACCTCAAATTATAATATAAATTTACTATTTTGGCAAAAAAATCTTTTTTCTTTTATTTTTCACGCAAATTACACATTATTTAGTATAATATTACTACAGGGAGGGATTTCAAATGAAAATATTAGTTGTAGATGACGAAACTATGATTCGTGAAGTCATCAAAGAATATTGTGCTGCTAATCATTTTACTACCGATGAAGCAGCGAGTGGAAAAGAAGCTTTAAAAAAATTAGAACACAATACTTATGATTTACTGGTACTAGACATTATGATGCCAGAAATGGACGGTTATACTTTGCTAGAAGAACTTCCTAAAGAAAAGAAAATCCCTACTCTTGTACTATCAGCAAGAGGAGAAGAAGTAGACAAACTTCATGGGTTTGAATTAGGAATTGACGACTATTTAACGAAACCATTCTCACCAAAGGAGTTAATAGCTCGTATCAAAGCAATATATAATCGAACAAACCAAAATTTACCCAATATATATAAACTCAATACTCTCGAACTTAACTTTTCTGCTCACACTTTGAAAATAGATAATAAACTAATAAATATTACTCCGAAAGAATTTGAAATCCTTACCTATTTAATTAAAAATAAAGAAATTGCCATATCTAGAGAACAATTATTGTCAAAACTCTGGGGCTACGATTACTTTGGAGATGACCGTACAGTAGATACACACATCAAAATGCTTCGTAACAATCTAGGAAATTATAGAAACCATATTGTTACAGTAAGAGGCACCGGATATAAATTTGTAGAAGCTGATGAAAAAGAATAGTCTACATATAAAGATATGGCAATACTTTTTAATATTTTCACTACTAATATTGGGATTCCTATGGGCATTCCAAGTTCTTTTTTTAAATCAATTTTATCGAATGAGTAAAACAAAAGATATCGCAGAGGTTGCTAACACTCTCATTAAATATAAAAACAATGAAAATGTTGCGGATATTATTGATCAACAAGCTATGGATAAAAGTGTTTGTATAGAAGTAGTAAATGAAAAAATAAACACAATATATACTTCTATGTATTTTGGAAAAGGTTGCATTTCTAGCAAAGAGCAAACTTTAAAATATAAAAATGATTTCATAAAAAGCAATAAAGTAAGACAAACCTATGAATTAATTAATCCAATGTATGATAACAGAACTCTAGTACAAGCAATCAAATTAGATTCTGAAAACTATGCATTCATCAATACCTCTATGGATCCCATTGATGGAACAGTAGATATCCTACAAACACAGTTGATATATGTAACAATCATTGTTCTAATACTATCATTCATCATTGCATATTTTATTTCAAGACACATCTCTGAACCAATTGTTGCTATAAATAAAACCGCAAAAGGATTAGCAGAAGGAAAATTCGACGTATCCTTTCATACGGAAGAAGACATTTTAGAATTAAATGAACTTGCATCCACTTTAAATTATGCAAAAGATGAATTAGAAAAAACAGACGAGTTAAGGCAAGATTTAATGGCCAACGTCTCCCACGATTTAAAAACCCCATTAACAATGATTAAAGCCTATGCTGAAATGAGCAGAGATCTTCACGCGAAAGATAAAAAGAAACAAAAAGAAGATATGGATATTATTATAAGTGAAGTTGACCGTTTAACAATATTAGTAAATGATATATTAGAATTATCTAAAATGCAATCAAATATCAATGAATTACAAAAAGAAGAATTCAACTTAATAGAGTTAACAAAAGAAATAACCCATCGCTATAAAGTACTACAAGAAACAGAAAATTATAAGTTTAAATTTAATCATAACGAAAAAGAAATTATAATTAATGCGGATAAAAAGAAAATAGAACAAGTTATATATAATCTCATCAATAATGCTATTAACTATACAGGAGAATATAATACTGTCTTTATAAATATAGTAAAAGAAGAAAAAGACATCCTAGTAGAAATAAAAGATACTGGTAAAGGAATCAAAGAAGAAGACTTACCTTATATCTGGGATAAATATTATAAAAATAAAAAGAAACATAAACGAAACTTAGTTGGTACTGGTCTAGGATTATCTATTGTAAAAAATGCCTTACAACTACATAACTACGACTTTGGAGTTACCTCAGAGAAAAATAAAGGATCTTGTTTCTATTTTAAAATCCCAATTACAAAAGAAAAACATAAAGAAAACGAATAAAAACCCAATTGAGTACAATACTCAACTGGGTTTTTATATATTATTATCATAAAAAACTATAATTCACCATTTAACATAGCCTCATCCAAATCATCTAACAAATTAACTAATCCATCAGCAAACGCTTTATTCTCCATAAATTCTACGCTAGTAGAAGAATATAAAGACATAAAAGCAGTCTTTTCAAGAATAGGAATCAAAAATATTTGATCACTAACAGTAACGCGCAACACCATTTCGTAGCAACTATTTTTATTTGCAGTAAGTCTTCCCCTCCTATTACTCTTTTTCTCCCTTACCACCATATCATCCAATAATAGTTCATAATTTTTAATGTCGGAAATATTATATTTATAGTGAAACTCTTTCGTATGAAATACGATTTCATGATTTTGACCAATACTAATACCAGAGCCAATATTATTGAGATAGAAAACAGTAGGAACAGTACCACAAAACATTTGCAATTTCTTCTGTATTAATTCCTCACGATAATTTGCATCTTGAAATAATTTAACAAAATCCAAAAGAACTTCATTAATACCATTAACATTGAAAAGCATATTACCAAGCAGTAAAGTTTTGGACAACATCCCATTTTTAATAACATCAATAGTCAAATCCTGATAATGATATTTCAAATATCCCTCTTTATTAATAAGCCATAAATACTTAGTCGTTGCAACAAAATAAAATTTCAAAGCAGTCTTACACTCTGTCGTATAAAGACAAGCCAATGGAACTTCATCAATTGGAATAATTCCTCGAACAACCACTGCATCCCCTTCATTTAAATCGGGACACATATTCATAAGAGGCTTATAACTAATCGTTAATTTCTTCCTATCAACCGGAGTATAAGGATTAAACTTAGGAAGAAGAAACACTTTACCTAGTAATTCTTGATATCTAGCCTCCTCTTCTTGCATCTGCTTATACTTATCCTGAACACCACGAAAAAACTGTTTAAACATATGCCTCACCTCAGACAAAACTTACGTTCTTTATCTTTAACATAATACCATATTTAAATACCTTTGTAAATTTGAAACTAATTATAAATATATAATTCATGTTGTGCCCTAGTACAAGCCACATACAATAAATTACGTTCATTACTCTTATAAGAATTTTCTCTATCATTATATAAAATTACACTATCAAACTCTAATCCTTTCGCTAAATATGCAGGAACCAAAATTAAGTCTCTTTTAAATTTTTTAGTATCTAGTTTTACATAAGAAACAGATACATCGTCTTTAATAAGATTAAAAATCTTTTCTGCCTCTCTATCATCTTTGGTTATAATCGCAACACTAGAATAACTATTTTTTAAAGCATTGATATCTAAAACTAATTGTTCTTTTAAATTATTCAAATGTCTTCTAAAAACAACAGGTTTATGATTATCTCTACGAATTGCATTAACATGATTCAGATTTAATATCTTATTTGTATATTCAATAATTTCCGGGGAAGAACGATAAGTTTTTAAGAGTTCCAAATACTTACTTTCATTCTTAAATATAGGTTTTAATTCCTCTAATGAATCATAATGATAATAAGGATTAATATTTTGATTAACATCCCCTAAAATCGTAAAATCAGCTCTCGCAAAAATCTTGGAAATAATGATATATTGTAACTTATTATAATCCTGTGCTTCATCAATAACTACTTGCTTAATTTGTTGCTCATAAGGAAAACCATCTAACACTCCTTTAATATAAGCAAATAATAACGCATCCTCATAATATAAATTTTTTCTCTTAATAAATTTATCTATTTCTGCCTCTGTTAACGTTACCTTACAATAAGGACTAAGATAAAAACCACGATAAATTTCTTTAAAATCACGCTTAAAATTAGCATGCTCTTTTAACAATTTACGAAAAGTACCATTCTTCTTGCCACTACCACGATAAAAGTTAGAAGACAACCTTTTAGCAATTTCATCTACTCTTTCAAATAAAGGTAATCTATCATACTTATAATGAAGTAAATGATTAATTTCATCTTTATCTACATAATGGATTTCATCTTCATAAAAAGATTCTACAAACTCAGCATGTTCTATATAGTCTTTCAAATACAAATCCAAATCCTCTATAACCTCATCACTTTGCTTATATTTTATTAAGTCAACATTAGGCACTTGATAAGTATAATATCTCGCAACAAAATCAGTAAAAGCTTCTACTTCTTTATATTCGGTAATACTATAAGCCAAATAATCATTAAAAGTGGTTTGAAGTGTATTATCTTCTCCTAAAGATGGTAAAACATCAGAAATGTATTCAGTAAAAATAGGATTAGGAGAAAATATTAAGATATGATTACTAGATAAATTTTCCAAGCGGTATAGTAAAAATGCAATTCGGTGTAAAGCAACAGTAGTTTTACCACTACCTGCAATTCCTTGAACAATTAGATTATGATCTTCCAAATTACGAATCACTTGATTTTGTTCTTGTTGAATCGTATTAACTACATTTTTCATCTTATCACTAGACTCATGAGCCAACACTTCCTGAAGCACCTCATCGTCAATATTTAAAGAATTATCAAAAACACCAACTAATTGACAATTTTCTATTTTATATTGCCTTTTTCTTTTTAACTCACCAAAATACTCTCCTCCAGGAGCAACATACGAACATGGACCAACTTCATAATCATAAAACAAACTACAAATAGGACTACGCCAATCATATAAAATATTATTAAAATCAGCATCCTTTAAATATGTAAGAGAAATATAAATATTCCAAATCTTACCATGATCATCTTTAAAAACAATAGATGCAAAATAAGGTTTAGTTTTAATCTGACATAATTTCTTAAAATAACGCTGCTTTTGTAAAACTTTTTCTGCTTCCTGCTCAGTCGCAGCCATAACTTGTCGCATTTCACCAGCATCAAAACTACTAGAATTCTCCCACATCATCTTTTTAAATTCAGTAAAGTCTTCCTCATCTTGATATACATCTTTTCCTAATTCATTTAAAGTATCACCAAGCAGTTTTTGAACTTTAGATAAAATTTTTTCTTCTTTCAAATACTCATCTTTAGAAATTCCCATACTACCTCCTATTTATTCTTTAAAAACTAAGAAACGCCAAAAAACTACATAATCTATGCAGTCCCCCACTATCATATGTAATTTTTAAGCAAACGTCTATTTGACTATATCATATTCGATATCTAGATACAAGTGCTATTTTAAATTTTGATTCAAAACTTCAACAAATTCATCTTGAATCTCCCTAAGTCTTTCTTCTGATTTAGCTTCAAACCTAGCAGTAATATTAGGCCCAGTATTACTAGCACGAACTAGTGCCCAAGAATCATCAAACAACACTTTAACGCCATCAATATCTAAATAAGAATATCCACGGGCTTTAGCATATTCACCAATTTTGTCTACAACACCAAACTTAATATCATCGCTAGCAGTAAACTTTATCTCAGGAGTAGAATAGTATACAGGAATTCCTTCTGCAAGCTCATCCACGGATTTATCAGTATGAGATAACATTTCTACCATACGAAGTCCTGCATAAAGTCCAGAATCAAATCCAGGCCATCTATCTCTAAAGTAAACATGCCCAGATAACTCTCCACCAAAAGGCAAATCCAAATCTCTAACAGCTGCTTTAGTATAAGAATTACCTGTACGATAACATACTCCCTTACCTCCTAGTCTTTCTATTTCATCTTCAAGAGCTTTAGAACATTTCACATCATATAAAAATTCTTTCTTTGACACTTTAGAAATAATATCACGAAGAACTAAAATCATATAATAATCCGTTGGCAAAAATCTTCCAGAATTAGTAACTAATCCCATACGATCACCATCGCCATCAAATCCAAGTCCAACATCAGCACCCACTTCTAAAACTTTTTGCTTCAACTCCGAAAGATTATCTTCAACACAAGGATCTGGATGATGATTTGGAAAATGACCATCACTTTCACCATTAATAACAACTAAATCAATAGGAAACATTTCATATAACTTTTTGGCAATCACACTAGTAGTTCCATTTCCCGGATCAATAACAACTTTAACTCTTCTTGGACCAAAAGAAAGACTATTCTTAAATAATTCTAAATACTCTTCCTCTATACTATAAGTAGATAACTTTCCTTCTCCCTTTTGAAAATTACCACGTAAAATATAAGCTAAAAAGTCTTGAATTTCTTGTCCTTTACAATTACCACTTTCATCGAAAGCAAACTTAAAGCCATTATCATCCTTAGGATTATGAGATGCAGTAACCATGACACCACTATAAATCTCTAGTTTAATACATGCATAATAATACATTGGTGTTGTACAAAGACCAAGAGATATAATATCTACACCAGTAGATAAAATTCCCTGAATTAAAGCATCATATAGTGCTGGACTACTTAAACGATTATCGTGTCCAACAACACAAGTTGTCTTTCCAGCCTCACGAATATAACTACCAAAACCAAGTCCAATAGTATAGGCAGTATCTTCATCTATCTCAGTAGGATAAATACCTCTTATATCATAACCTCTAAATATATTTTTATTAATATTTTCTTTATACTTCATATTATTCCTCCTAATATAATAGTAACACAATATTTATATTCATACAAATACTATATTAAAATACAAAAGAAAGTAAACACTTTTGTGTCTACTTCATTTTTATCATATATATCAAAATCAAATCTATTATTATGGCTCAGGATTTGTAATATCACTGGATTCAGGAACATAATCACCAGTTCTAGTAATTTGAAAATCATATGCATCCAAAATGTTTCTTCTAGTACTAATAGCAATAGAAGCCATCTGTCCTGGAGCAAGAGCATATACATTGGCCTCCAGCTTGGCTAGTGTCTTCCCCTTTTTAGTCAGAAACACAATAGAAAAAGTACTAGCAGGATAATCAGAAGAAGTATTATTAGTTAAATTACAAGAAAAAGAATAATCGTTTTGCTTAAATCTAACAACTCTAGGATTAGTAAGCTGTAAACCATCAACCGTTCGTTCTTCAGCTAATTTCAAACTCGAATTAATTTTATAATTATAGTTTCCAGTAGACTGTTGTATTTGTTTTTCTTCTTCACTTCTATTGATGTAATTCTCATCAAATTCCATTTCCTCTGTTTCGCTATTATTATTTTTAATATTATTATCTACAAAATCCACTTTCAAAATAGACATAACAATACCAAAAATTAATAACAGCATAGCAACTATTAATAATCCAATACCGATTTTTTTCATAATTACCTCCATTAATCATTTACTTTGATAGGATAAAAAGGTGAAATAGGACAATTATAATTCCAGTCTACCGCCTGACTATCCCTACTATCAATACAATAATTACTACGATTACATAATCGTTTAACTCCATAATCCCAACATGTACTACAATATCCCAAACGGTATGAAGTGTGACAACCGTGGCTGTCAGAGACGCTACACCAACCAGTATAGACTAAATTAGTACCAGTATATCCCAAAGTATGTGTATGAGCCGGAGGTCCACAAGAAATACTACAAGCTTGAGTAAGTCCAGTAGTAACTAAGGCACAAGAATTAGTTCTAGATTGAGTACCAGTAGTATTAGGACAAGTTGCATTGCAACCACCCCAACCACTATATTTATTGGCGCCATCCTTCGTACTTCCCAAAGAAACAACAGAAGATCTATGACCAACATTATCTTCAGCTATTGCCCAAGCATAATAACTTGTTCCACAACTTCTTGTAAAAGACATAGAAGTTTTAAATTTATCACTATCTTTAGAAGGTGCACTATTACTATTAGTAACCATATATAAATAACGCTTTACTCCCGAATGATCATCCTTAGATCCAGAGGCCGCTGTTTTTATACTAGCATTTTTACTACTTCCACTTACTGATCCAATACTTCCACTAGTAGGTGCACTTGGTGCTGTTTTATCTACATAAACATTAACCGTACAACTTCTTGTATTACTAGCACTATCCTTAATAGTAATAGTATCTGTTTTAGCAGAATAATCAAATGTTGTAGAAAAACTACTCTTCGTACAACCACTTAAATTATCACTACATTTTACAGAAATAGTTCTATTATTTTTAGTCCAACTAGTACTTTGTCCAGTAATACCTCCACAAGTAGGCTTTGTTTTATCTAAATATTTATTAACTGTACAACTCGTAGTATTACCTGCAACATCTCGTATAGTAATAGAATCAGTTCTTCCATCGGTAGTAAGTTTTTTAGAGAATTTTGACTGAGTACATCCACTTCCACCAGTATCTTTACAATTAACATTTGCAGTATAATCTTTATTTACCCACGAAGTTTTACCATCATTAGTCCCACAAGATGGTTTATCTACATCAAGATAAACATTTGCTTTACATGTATTAGTATTTCCAGCTCTATCTTTAATAGTAAAAGTATATGTTTTTGTACTGCTAGTAAATCTCTTACTATATGGATTTTCTGTACATCCACTCGCGTCATCACTACAATACTGATGAATTGTAAAAGCTTTATTCGTCCAAGTAGTCTTACCATCGTTGCTTCCACAAGTTGGTTTTACATTATCAATCTTATATAATCCAGCCACTTTATCTCCTACTGTTTGATTACCTAACGCATCTTGAATTCCATTTGTACTAGAAGAAATCCATTGTCTTACCACTAACTTATATTGTCCTGATGCCGTTGGTATATTCTTAGTTGGTATCTGATAAGAAACAGATTTTACTCCCTTCTTATTCTTATAACTATAAGTATAATCTTTACTTACTTTTGTTCCAGAAGAATTCGTCCAATAATATAAAATACCAATATTCTTATTTAATGTATAAGCATCTGTTATCTTAATTGTTATTTTTAAATTCTTTGTTTGTACCCAATCATGTTCACTAGGCGTAATATTTACTGTAGGTCCAGCTTTATCTGGTTCGTTAGTACAAGGCTCTGTTGGAACTTCTTTTCTCTCATAGACAACTTTCTTACTATCCCGACACACTAAAGACGTAGAATATAAAAAGTTATCATTAACCTTTCTAACTTCTACATAAGTTTCATCATTTCGACTACAAGTAACATCAGAACTTCCAAAATCTTTAATTAAGTTATGTTCCTTCAAATCTGAATAGTCAACAGTAACACATCCAGAAGAATTACTACCAAATAAGTCTTTAGCTTGACTATCCATATAAAGTTTCGCTGCACTTTCTATAGAGCTATAATAGGCATCATACTTCTTATCCTTATTAGCACTTTGAAGTCTAGATATTTGTGGCAATGCCAATATTAAAATAATCCCCATAATAGCAATAACAACAATCAACTCAATTAGAGTAAATGCTTGATTATTTCTATCATTTTTACGTTTTTTCATATACTAACACCCTACCCTATCATACTATTATAGTATATCATGAAAAAGTGACAAATCAATGAAAAAGTAAATTTTTCACATAAAAAGAAGAATCAATCTCGATTCTTCTTTTTAGCCATTTTTAACAAAAAAAATTCTTTTTCTGTAGACTGAAATAATTTTAAAAAGTCTTTAAATTTCTTATTAGCACTAGAAACTCCAGGAAAAGCTTTAAGTAAACGAGATGTTAACAAAACATTCTTTTTTAAAGCTTGTGTTACTTCTTTCTTAATTTTAGCTGTTGCATCCACATGCAAATATTTACTAAAATTAATTTTTAAGTTATTTGTAATATAGCAAGAAACTATAAAATCTATAACAAAAACAAGAAATAAAATAATACCAACCCAGATAGTAACAGTACTAGGCATCAAGTAAACTAACCAAGATAAAAATGGGTTTAATACCTTAATTACAATAATACCACCAATTCCAAATAAAACTGAGTTAAGCAGACAAACTCTTCCATTGAGATTAAATTTATAATCCGTATAATCCCACCAGCGAAGCTTAAATAATTTTTCCATCACTAAACTTGTAAAATATTCAAGTAATGTGCAAAAGAAAGCTACCAAGATAAATAAAGCAATTAAGTCATTCTCATATCTATTTAGAAAAAAAACCATAAATAAACATCCAATACCATAAATTGGCAAATAAGGACCAATTAAGAATCCTCGATTCCAAACTGGTTTTCTAGTCATAATAGTAAGATTAATAATTTCTGCTACATATCCAATCATAGAATATAGTAAA
This sequence comes from uncultured Mycoplasmatota bacterium, assembly GCA_900554305.1. Classification (GTDB taxonomy): domain Bacteria; phylum Bacillota_I; class Bacilli_A; order RF39; family UBA660; genus Faecimonas; species Faecimonas intestinavium. The sequence continues at coordinate 25,571 of USGV01000014.1, forward strand.
AACATAATAAACCAAAAACAAAAATTGTATAACATACTTCCTCCTAAATAATCAAGGATATTAACATAATAATAATACCGAGACACATTCCTAAGTTACGTTCTTTTTTAAATTTACCATGGCGTATTCTAGGCCATAACTCAGAAAACAAAATAAATATTAACATACCAAGAGTAATAGACAATAAACTACCAATTACCCATTCTGGAACCGCCTGATTATTTAAGAATAAAGAAAGAATACCACCTAACATTGTAGATAAAGCAACTCCTCCAAGTGATAACCATACTTTCCATGGTTTCTGATTTCCTTGATAAAAAGTGGTAGTAATAACCATACCAAGTGGCAAATTATGAAAACCAATTCCGATAGCCAACATAAGACCGGTTCTAACATCACCAAGAACAGTAGAATAAACTGCCATACCTTCAACAATATTATGGATAATAAGTGCAATAGAAGAAACAATTCCTATATGTGCCAAATTATCATTAGCTTCCCTCTTTGACATTTTATCATGCTCATGATGATCGGGAATAAAATGATCAAGTAATCGCAATAATCCATAGCCTAAAGAAGTAAAAATTAAAAACAACCAAATGTATTTAATCCCTAAATGTTCAATAACCTCAGGAATCAAATCTAACACAATTAGCATAATAATAACACTAAAAGCTAGTCCTAAAGAAAAATCAATAACTTGACCTTTCCTACTAACTAAAAGAGCAACCATTGCCCCTATTAAAACAAATACTCCCAATAATAAAGTAATGAATACCCCTAAAATTTCTATACTCATCTCGTATCACCTATCTAACAAATATATAAATTAAAACTACTGCTGCTAAAACTACTCTATATATCATAAAAATTTTAAAATTATGTTTTTGTAAATATTTAAGTAAATACTTAATACATAATAAACCAATAACAAAAGATACCAATATGCCTAAAATAAAAGTACCCAAATTAGCTGCAATAACACTAAAAGCAGTTCCTTTAATAAGTTGTAGACAAACAGCCCCTAAAACAACAGGTGCACTCAAGAAAAATGAAAATTTAGCTGCACTTTCACGATCCAAGCCTAATACTCTACCTGCAGCAATCGTAGTTCCACTACGAGAAAAGCCAGGAATTAAAGCAAACACTTGACTACACCCAACAAGAATAGCATCTTTTAAAGTCATCTTTTTAATAGTTTTTGTCTCTTTGCTAAATTTATCTGCTAAATAGATAATAATACCCATCACAGCAAGTGCAATGGCAATAACGACATAATTAGAACGAACTACGTTCTCGATAGCCTCTTCAAAAAGCACCCCGACAATAGCAGCAGGAATAGTTGCCGCTACCAAATACCAAAGAATTTTACCATCATCATCTTTTACTCCCTTAGTAAAACCTTTTTGAATCATCTTAATAAAATCTTTAAAGAAAAATACTCCAATTGCCAGCAAAGTACCAAAATGAAGTGCAATATCGAAAGTAAGATTCATATTAGCACTCATTCCAGATCCGATACCAAATATATCTCTAAAAATGATTAAATGAGCAGAAGAGGAAATTGGTAAAAACTCCGCAATCCCCTGAACGAACCCCAAAATCAAAATTTCTAGTATATCCATAAAATTCTCCTTTATTAATTTTCAAATACTTCCATAATAAGTGGAACAACATGCTTTTTACGAGAAACACAGTTATCGACAAAATATCCTTCAGGAAGATTTTCTTTACCATATACTACATCAACAACCTCTTGACCCTTAGTATTAAAAATAACATAACTTCCATTTTGAACAATATCTGTTACATATAAAGCAACAAAATCATAATTATTAGCTTCTGCCACTTCATCTAATGTATGAACATATTCTTCCAATTCTTTTTTCATTTCATCAAAATTCATAGTAAAGAATTGCCCTATAGCAAAAGTCTTCTCATTTACAGTATATAATTTAAAATCATTATATAAAGAATCTAAAAACATAAAACCAACATTATGTCTTGTATTAACATATTCCTTACCAGG
>USGV01000015.1 GCA_900554305.1 uncultured Mycoplasmatota bacterium
AGAAATGAATTTTCATTTCTCTTTTATTTTTTACAAACACCAATCTTTTTCTGTGCACCTCTAATTTCTTCTTCTGTCATTCTACCTTGATATCTACTTGGTTCTTTAGAATAAATAGGTAAATCTTGAATGATTTGGTCTTTCTTCAAACGATAAGTAGTATCAGGTTGAATATCAGGAGAAATAAAGCCTAATTTAATACGAGACTGTTTAATCTCCTCATCAGGCATCCTACCTTGGTATCTACTTGGTTCTTTAGAATAAATAGGTAAATCTTGAATGATTTGATCCTTCTTCAAACGATAAGTAGTATCAGACATAGAAGTAGATTTTTCAGGTGATGCTTTTTTCGTTTTAATATTATTGTCTTTAGCATATTGTGACAAGTAATTTAAATAAGCTCTGTTAGACTCATATAATCCTTTTGCTCTTGGTTCAGATATTCCATGCTTTTTAGCATATTTTTGAGCAGATTGATATAGTTTTTCCATTTGTTCATTATTTTGATCTTGTTTTAACAATCTTTCTTTTGAAGATATATCAAAACAATATTTTTCTATATCAATACCCTCTGCTGCTGATAATTCTTTTATTTTATTTTTTACTCTTTTTCTAAAATCTTCATCATGTTTCATTACATATGGCACAACTAAATCCTTTAAATCTTTTACTTTATATCCATATATACTTATTGTTCTAGTTCCATTATTGACTTTTATAGTTTCATATTTTTGGTTTGGATTGCCCCAATTATCTTGAATTGATTTTTTAATTCCACTATATATTTTTGAAATCAAAGATGGTTTTTTAAGATCGTTACTGTTATATCCCAAACGATTTTCATACTCTTCCTGAGTTTTATTATCTGGTTTTAACTCAAGACGTTTTTTCATTTTTGAAAGTTCTTGTTTCGTTCTTAATACAGCGATATATTCCATTAAAGTTAAGGTTTTTCCATGATAAGTAACTGTTGAATTTTTATTTGTTGAAAACCAATTTTCGAATTCCTCTGTAAAAGCTTGTTCTATACATTTACTACGCACTAAATTAAAAGAGCTTCTTGTGCCATTCTTCACTTCAGGCTCTGAGCCATATCCAATCCAGCCATCAATTTTACCCGTTAATACTGGTGGAGTCTTGCTTCTAGCTCTAATTTCTGGATTCTCTTTGGCTATTTCTTGTAACTTTTCAATATAAAATGGCAACTTTTCAGTATCTGAGTAGACAACTAAAGTGTCATCTCTATTTCCATAGTTATCAAATTTAAAATAGTATGGCATTTCATGTTCATCACATTTTTTGATTAATTCATTTGCTACTGTATATACATCTATTGGTTCCACGTTTAAATATAATCTATGAGTTACTTGAATATCATTTCCTCTTTTACCATTTAAGTATCTTGATTTTACGTGCTCCCAACCAGTTCCCCAGCTTATACTATCCCAACGATAATCTTCCATTGCATTATTTAAGTCATCATCATTAAAATCTTGATTCATTATCTTTCTAGCTTCTTCTTCGGTTTTTACATCAGGAACGGTTTTTAAATAGTTTCTTAATTTAATTAATCTATCATCATAGCTTTTTCTTGCTTTAAGTTCTTCAAATTCTTCTTTTGTTAAACTTACAATTCCATTTTTCCATTTATTAAATGCTGTTGCATAAAATTTATTATATTCTTCAGGATTATATCTTCCTTTATATTCTTTTTCTGTTGTTGTAACTAACTGACTGTAAAATCCTCCTAGACCAAAATGTCTTTGAGAATATGCTTGTGCTAAAATATCTAATACTCTATCTTCATCTAATGGATTTGTCACACCATTATATATATCCATATATTTCATGTACCTTACCCCTCTCTCGATTGACTGATTATATCATATTTTCTTTGATTTGTCAAATTTTTAGCAATTTCGATAGTGTAAAATGTTTGGAAAATTGCATCAAAAAAATCCTATATTAAATGTAATCGTTCATAAACACATTGAAAAAGGATTTTTTATATATTTTTTTGCTTATTCTACTCTCCAGTCAATTGGTTTTATTCCTTTACTTATTAGAAAATTATTTGTTTTTGAAAATGGTTTACTACCAAAAAATCCATTATATGCAGAAAATGGAGATGGATGAGCGGATTCTATTACATAGTGAATTGGATTTGTAATTAATTTTTTCTTAGCTCTTGCATAACTTCCCCATAGTATGAATACTACTGGTGTTGTTTTCTTATTTATTATCTCGATTACTTGATCAGTGAATTGTTCCCAACCATGGTCTTTATGAGATGTTGGAGTGTGTGCTTCTACTGTTAATACGGCATTTAGTAATAAAACACCTTCTTTAGCCCAGGGTTTAAGTGAATTATGTTTTGGAAATGGTATTCCTAAGTCACTTTCTAGTTCCTTAAAAATGTTTTTTAGAGATGGTGGTTTTAATACTTCATTACTTACTGAGAAAGATAATCCTTCTGCTTGATTTGGTCCATGATATGGATCTTGACCTAATATTACAACTTTTACATTGTCAAAATCTGTATAACGAAAGGCATTAAAAACATCACTTTGTTTAGGGTATACAGTTTTTGTTTTATATTCTTCTTTAATAAAGTCCATTAAATTTTTAAAGTATTCTTTTTGATATTCTTGTTTTAATAGTTCATCCCAGCTATTACCTATCATATTTTGCCTCTTTTCTTTTTATTTATGATAACTTTCGTTATTCATTATTTTAAATGCTCTATATATTTGTTCTAGTAATAATACTCTAAATAATTGGTGTGGAAAAGTCATTTTTGAAAAAGAAAGATGCGTCTTTGCTTTTTCTTTTATACTTTGATCAATTCCATAACTTCCACCTATAATAAATGTAATGTTACTATTAATCATTTGAATATCTTCTATTTTTCTCGAGAATTCTTCTGAAGTAAATTGTTTTCCTTCAATTTCTAAAGTAATTATATACTCTTTTTCTGATATATGCTTTTTAATTTTTTCTGACTCTTTTTCCATTGCTTGCATAGGTGGTAATAGACCTTCATCTTTTACTTCAATTATTTCTATATCTGTATATTTTTTTATTCTTTTTTGATATTCTTCTATAGCTTCTTTTAAATATCTTTCTTTTAACGATCCTACAGTAATTATTTTTATCATATTACACCTCTAACATTGGACTTTCTTCTGATTGTCTAGCAATTAGTATCTGCGTTTTTGTCTCTCCTAATTCTTCGTGTACTGCTTCTAAAGCTTTGGCTTCTGTATTGTTCTTTTCACTTAGATGGGCTAATACTATGTATTTAGTATTTTTTCCTATTATTTTTTTTAAATATTTTGCTGTTGTTTTATTAGATAAATGCCCTTTATCACTAATTACTCTTTCTTTTAAGAATCTTGGATATGGACCATCCATTAGCATTATTTCATCATGATTAGCTTCTATTACATAGATATCTTTCTCTGTCATTTTTGCTAAATACTTTCTATTTATATAGCCTGTATCTGTTACATAAACAAGAGATTTATCATTATATGTTATAATGTAACCTACTGAACAGGGCGCATCATGTGAAGTATGTATGAGTTCTATTTCTACGTCTTGTATTTGAAATTTATCTTCTATGAACGAGCAACGATATTTTGGAACATACTCTTCTAGTTCTTTATACATTTTCTCTGGAATATATACGGTTAAGTTGGTATGCTTTATTAATGATTTTAACCCATTAATATGATCTTTATGACTATGTGTAATTAGAATTCCTGAAAATTGTTCAAAAGAAAGGGAATTTTCTTCTAAACTCCTTTTAAGAGTTAAGTAGGAAATTCCCATATCTATGATTATATTTGTATTGTTACATAATACTATTGAACAATTTCCTTTTGAACCACTGGCTATTGTTTTTACTTTCATTTTAGTAGAAGCTCATTGCGTTTAGAGCTCTTCCTCCACGGTATGGGTAACCTCGCCAAATTGAGAAGTGTAGATGTACACCTGTTGCTGCTCCTGTTCTTCCCATACTTCCTATTACTTGTCCTTTTTCTACATAGTCACCAACTCTAACTCTTCTTGAACCTGATACCATATGTGCATACATTGAATAATATCCATCGTGGTGATCAATCGTAATAAATTCTCCATTGTCATATTTATATGATGATTGTACTACAGTTCCTGACCGAGCTGCGAAGATATTTGAACCGTATCCACATCCTGCAATATCTGTTCCATCATGTAATACTCCCCATCTATATCCGAACGGACTTGAAACAGATGAACATGTGGCTGGCCAGCCCCATTCTCCGGCAGTAGCAATAGCTTCTCCATAACCATAATAGCTAGATTTTTTACCACCTTTTACTACTATTTCATTGATTGGTTCTTTTAAGACCTCACCATTTCCGACGGGAGTTACGTCTACTGTTGCTCCATTTATTTTCTTTACCTTTTGCGTTTTTCTTGTGATACCTTTAACTCCGGCTTGTTTTACCTCGCTATAGCCAACTTCTTTGTTGTTATCATATTGTGTTTCTGTTTGATAGTTTGTTTCTTCATCAAATACAACATGATCAATTTCCACAATGCTAATTTGAGGTTTTAATACTCCTAAAGTTACTGTCTGTCCAGCATATAATAGTGTATTGGCACTAGAAAATTCTGGATTGGCAATCAAGAATTCTTCAGTTGATATTTTATTATTAAATGATATTTGCTCTATTGTATCTCCCGCTTGAACTGTATATTTTTGTTGATCTTTTGTAGTGCCAAACATTAGATAACGACTTAATGAGCTTGTATCTTGATAGATTGTTTTATCCACAGGGATATTTTTCTTACTAATTGTTATTTTATTTTCTATATAGATTTCATCTACTCTTTTTCCTGTATCTTTTATTTCTTCTTGTGTATCATTTGCATAATTATTATAATCTGTCTCTGATACAAAGGAATGAACTATATTATCTACCGCTTCTTCAAATACTCTTCTATCTAATACATAAATTGTTTGTTTTTTACCCTTTACTTTTGTTCCATCAACAGCTTGGGAATCTACAGCTCCAATAGTAATTGCATATCCTTTGATAGTAAATGGAGATATGTCTTTAATCTTGTTATAAATCTTTTTAACACTAGAAATATTATTATCAAAAGTTACTTCTTTTTCTATATCTAGGTCTTCTGGTAGATATACTTTATCTACACCAAATTTCTCTTTTATTTGATTTTGTTTCTTATCGATATACTTTTCTAACTCTGTTTTCGATTTAATTAATCCAATAGATTCTCCATGCAGATAAACACGATACCTTGTTTTTGGTGTTGCGGTTGAATAAGCAGATAACAAAGGAAGTGTAAGTCCTAAAACTATTATTACCAATAACTTAGACAGTTTGTTCTTCATTATTCTTCACCCCTATTTCCTTTACTTAAATTTAGCATAGTAGATGTATCTTTTTTAAATAATAGTTCTACGGTTGCTGTTGGTCCATTACGATGTTTTCCAATAATCAATTCTACTATACTTGTATTATCTTCATTTCTTGCCTCTTTTTTATAATAATCATCTCTATATAAGAAAGCTACAATATCAGCGTCTTGTTCAATAGATCCAGATTCACGTAAATCGCTCATAATTGGTCTTTTATCTTCACGAGCTTCTACACTACGAGATAATTGAGATAAGGCAATAACCGGTACTTGTAGTTCCATTGCTAATGTCTTTAAACTTCTTGATATATCTGAAACTTCTTGCTGTCTATTGGCTCCGTAGTTTTTTCCTCCTGATATTAGCTGTAAATAGTCAATTACTACCAGTGCTAAACCTTTTTCACTAGATGCTAGTCTACGACATTTTGCTCTAATCTCTCCAATGGTAATACCTGGAGTATCATCCATTACTAAATTGGTATTTGATAATTGGGACACAGCTTCATTTATTCTTTTCCAGTCTGTATTCATTAAATTTCCCGTACGTAATTTAAATCCATCTACTTGACCTAACGAGGAAATAATACGCATAGCTAATTGTTCGGCACTCATTTCTAGGTTGAAAAGGGCTACTGACTTATCTTGTGTCATAGCTGCATGGGTGGCAAGATTTAAAGCAAATACAGTTTTTCCCATGGCAGGACGAGCGGCAATAATTATTAGTTCGTTAGGATGAAGACCTGTTGTTAATTTGTCTATGTCATACCATCCTGTTGCTAGTCCAGTTACTTCTCCTTTATGTTCTGATAGTCTTTCTAAATCCGATTGTGTTTTTTGCAAAATATCTTTTATTGACCTAAATTCGCTTGATTTTCTGTTTTTTACAATATTTAAAATCTTTTTCTCTGAATTATCTAAAATCTCATTTACTGTTTCATCAGTTCTATATCCTTCTGATGCAATATCAGTAGCTGTTTCTATTAGCTTTCTTAAAATAGAGGCATCTTCTACATTTTTTATATAATAATCAATATTGCTTGCTGTTGGAACAAAGTTTAATACTTCAGTTAAGTATTCTACTCCACCAATTTCTGTTAGTTGGTTATTTTTCTTTAAGTACCCTGTTACTGTTGTAATATCGATTGGTGTTTTCTCATCAACTAAAGCATTCATAGCAGCAAATATCTTACCATTTTTTTCATCATAAAAAGAGTCTGGAGTTAAACTTTCACAGGCTTTTTGAAGAGCATATTTCGATAAAAAACATGCTCCTAATACAGATTCTTCCGCTTCGATGTTGTTTGGCAATGTTTTTATTGGCATTATTTCACCTCTATTTTATGATATGAGCTTTAATTGTTGCTTTTACTCCTGGATATAAGTTAATATCTACACGATGGAATCCTAGACTTGCCATAGCTGTTGTTAATTCTATTTGACTTTTTTCTATCTTATATCCTTCTTTCGTTAAAGCATCTTTTACTTGTTTGATACTAACACTTCCGAAGACTTTATCTCCTTCTCCAGTTTTTACTTTGAATTCTAATACTAACTTATCTAATTCTTTTTTTAGTTCTTCTGCTTCTTTTTTGTTTTTAGCATCACTTGCTGCTTTTGCTTGCTGTTCTTTTTCTAGTTTTGCCATATTTTCTTTATTTTTGATTACAGCATACCCATTTTTGATTAAAAAGTTTTCTGCATAACCATCCTTAACTTTTTTTATTTCTCCCTTTTTTCCTTGGTTTTTTAAATCTTTAATAAATATTACTTCCATTTTATTCACCCGTTTCTTTGGCAATTGCCTTTTTTAATTCTTGTTCTACCTTACTAATTGTCGTTTTCTCAAATCTGGCAGCGCCATTATAGTCATCTCCTCCGCCACCTAAATCTTCTAATATTTTAGATATATTAAAGTTACCTAAACTTCTTGCACTGATTCCTATTGTGTCTTTTCCAATCTTACCTATTACAAAAGATGCTTCAATATTGTTAAAGAAAAGAAGTGTATCTGCTACTTTTGCTAAATCTTCTCGCCGATATATAGTGTATGGACTTGCTTTTGTGAAGGCTATTTTTTTATTGATTGTTTCTATATCTGTTAATAATTTCTGTCTTTCTGTATATTCTTCAACATCTTGTTTTAATAAATATTGAACTTTTTTAGCACTAGCCCCTAAATTAGCCAAGTAATATGCTGCATAATAAGTCTCTGCACTTGTTTTTAAAGTAAAATTATTGGTATCTAATACAATCCCTGATAATAGTACCGTAGCATAATAAGGATCTAATTCTACATCGTAAAACTCTGTTAATTCTGTAATCATTTCGCAAGTACTTGATACTTCATCATCTTGAATAATAAATGCATCCTTAATTGTTGTTTTTCCTAAATCATGATGATCAATAATCACTTTTTGATCTATTTTCTTTAATATTTCTTTATTTTGAACTAGTTCAGTTTTATTTGTATCTAATACGATTAAAAGATTCTTTTTATTGTTAGGGTAAAGATATTTATCTATGTCTTCCCCTCGTACTATTGGAATACATCCATCTAATTCTTTTAATATTTTTTCTACACCCAATTCATGTTCTTTATCATCGACAATTATATAACAAGTTTTCTTTCTTTGCTTTAAAATCAAACTTAAACCAATACAACTTCCTAAGGCATCTAAATCTAGGTCTTTATGTGCCATTAAAAAGATGACTTTTGATCTTTTAATTCGTCTGTTAAGTTCTTTTCTTTGCTCTATAATTTTCATCTTTTCCTCCTGTATTCCTCTTTCTTATTATATAATACTTTCTATTGTTTGTAAAATAAAAAAGAGCCCCTAGAAGAACTCAATTTATTATCTTGTATAAGGCATCAAAGCGATTGCTCTTGCTCTTTTAATTTGTGTTGAAATATATCTTTGATGACGAGCACAGTTACCAGTTACTCTTCTTGAAACAATTTTACCTTTTTCATTTACGTATCTTTTTAAAGTTTCAGGATTTTTATAGTCAACTGTTGCACCAGTACACATCATACATACTTTTTTCTTTCTGCGTCCAAATTCTGCCATTTTTATTCCTCCTTTTTTAGAATGGTAATTCATCATCGCTTATTTCGATACTAGATCCAAAATCAGCGAAAGGATTGCTATCTACATCTGTTCCTTTTGGTTCACTACTTGGACCAAAGTCGTAAGGTGTAGGTTCTGCACTACTTGATGAAGTTTGTGCATTACTGCTAGCATTCATATTATTAGATGACCCTTTTGAACCTAAGAATTCTACATTGTCAGCTACTACTTCAGTCACATAACGTTTTTGACCATTTTGATCATCATAGCTTCTGGTTTGAATACGGCCATCGATTGCAACTTGACTACCTTGTGATAAGTAGTTTTTTACATTCTCTGCTTGCTTTCTCCAAACGACAATGTTTATGAAGTCTGCTTCTCTTTCTCCACTAGCATTTGTAAAATTTCTATTTACTGCTAAAGAGAATGTTGCAACAGCAGTATTACTTCCTGTATATCTTAATTCTGGGTCTCTAGTTAATCTTCCTATTAAAAATACTTTATTCATATTCTACCTCTTTTTTAGTCTTCTACTTTTACGATTAAGTGACGAAGTAAGCTTTCATTGATTCTTACAACACGGTCGAATTCAGCAACTGCTTCTGGAGTTGCTTCTACTACGAATAAGTAATAATATCCAGTTTTAAATTTTTTAATTTCGTAAGCTAATTCTCTAGGACCCATTGCCTTTTCTTCTAGCATTTTTGCTTTTCCATCTTCTAAAACCTTTTTTAAGTTTTCTGCTGTTTTTTGAATTTCTGTTTCTTCCATATCAGGTCTTACGATGAACATAATTTCATACTTTCTCATTTTTTACACCTCCTTTTGGACTAATGGCTACATCAGTAGCAAGGAGTATTTAAAATACTCGTTAGTATTATAGCAATATTTTATATGTTTGTCTAGATTATTTTGATACTAATTCTTATTTTTCTATACTTTGATAAAAACATCCTACAAAGTTTTGTCCTATATTTTTTGTTTTATCTCGTACTTCCTCTGTATGGGAATAATAATCTTTATTGGTATATGTATCTATAGGACTTTCTTTTATATTTTCTATTTTTATCTTTTCTTTAGCTAGTTGTTTTTTGATTGCCTTTATTAAATCTATATAATAAATATCTCCTTTGTTGGTAATACATTCTTTCCACACTTCTTGATTCGTAGCCCAGGCTGGATATTTATCATATTGGTAGTTTTCTTTTCTTATACAACTTCCTATGTAGATATGTATATCCTCTGGTTTACTGTTTATTTCTTTCTTTAAAGCTTCTACTGTCCATCTTGGCACTTCCCTATTAATTTGTTTAGCACCACAGTGTGAAACTGCTGCAACTTGTTTTTTTGTATCTTCTGCAATTACGATTGGACAGTCTGCCATTCTGTGTCCTATCACGATGTTAGGATTTTGACTATCGATTAGAAGAATATCACATGGTAGTTTTTCATACCAATAATCTTCTTGTAATAGATTTTCTTTTTGTATTTTAATGTAGGTACCATCTGGATACTCTATATTTTTTTCTACATCTTTTTGTTGTGGTTGAGTTATATTTTTTCCATTAAAATTGTATTTTTTTCCAATTTTGTCTTTAATTTTCGATAGCTCATTTCTTCTATCTTGTTCTGTATAATTTTCAGGGTAAAATTTTTTTGCTAAACTCATACAGCCGTCATTTCTATTAGTTTCAAATATGATTAGTTGATATTTTTTCATTATTCTTTCCTTTTATAAACTTAAACATTAAATCTAAAATGACAAATGTCTCCATCTTGCATAATATAATCCTTGCCCTCTAGTCTTGCACGTCCTGCTTCTTTTACCTTTAACTCATTTCCGTATTTTACTAAGTCTTCATATGACATAACTTCTGCTCTTATAAATCCTTTTTCAAAATCCGAATGAATAATTCCAGCACATTGTTTAGCATTCATACCTTTTTTGAATGTCCATGCTCTTACTTCGTCTTTTCCAACTGTAAAATATGTTGCTAGTCCTAGAATATCATAAGTTGCTTGAATTAGTTTATCTAAACCTGATTCCTCTAATCCTAGAGCTTCTAACATCTCTTGTTTTTCTTCCTTCGTCAATTCACTTAAATCTTCTTCTACTTTAGCACATAAACTTACTACTTGTGCATTTTCTTTCGAAGCATACTGTTTTACTTCTTGTACATATTTATTATCTGGATTTCCCAATTCGCTTTCTTTTATATTTGCTAAATAGATAATTGGTTTTAGAGTTAAAAAACTATATGATTTTAATGATTTTAATTCATCTTCAGTGAATTCCACTTGCCTTAAAGCTTTGTTTTCTTCAAGTGCTTGTTTTGCTTTTTCTAATGCTTCTACTTCTACCAAGTCGTCTTTGTTTTTTGTTGTACGGGCTTTTTTTGAAACGCGTTCCAATCTGTTATTAATTACATCTAAATCTGCTATTGCAAGTTCTAAATTTATTGTTTCTATATCTCTAATTGGATCTATATTACCATCAACATGAATAATTTTTCCATCATCAAAACAACGTACTACTTCTACTATAGCATCTACTTCTCTAATATGTGATAAGAATTTATTTCCTAACCCTTCACCTTGAGATGCTCCTTTTACAAGTCCTGCTATATCTGTGAATTCATAAGCTGTTGGTATAAATCTATTAGGCTCATACATACTTTTTAATTTATCTATTCTCTCATCTGGTACCGTTACTACTCCTACATTAGGCTCAATAGTCGCAAATGGATAGTTTTCTGCTAATATTTTTTGATTTGTAATTGCATTAAATAATGTAGACTTTCCTACGTTTGGTAGGCCTACAATTCCTGCTGTTAAACTCATACTTATTACCTCTTTTCTTCTTATATTATAGCATAGAAAATATATCTTTAGCTAAAGGGGATTCTAAAAACTTTTTGTAACTTTTTATTTGTCTTTCTTCTTCTTTTTTTTCTCTTTCTCTTATTATACTGTAATCCATATATATTGGAGATCGTCCTGTTGGTTTTTGATAGTAGGGTGAACTATATTTAAAATATATATCTTTATTGGTAAATTGGTGGTTACGAAAAAACGATTCTGCTCTAGTCAAACATTCTAAGTCTATATTGCAACCATCTATATCAGCGTAACTTTTTACTCTTTCTATTAATATACTTCCATACCCTTGATTTCTTAATGGCTTACAAATTACAAATTCTCCTATATGATATAGCCAGTCATTTTTCTTCTCTATCAAGGTATAACCTACAAATTGATTATTATCCTCTATGACTAAGATTTTGGTAGCGATATTTTCTCCTCTTATTACACTATCTAAAACCTGCTCTTCTGCATAGATAGATGGTTTTTGATTTGAGTTTATACCTATACAACCAAATGATTCACTATTGAATAAGTTTAAATACGAGGCTTTGTCTTTTTCTTCTATCTCTCTAATTGTTATATTTCTTTCTAACATAATCCCACCTGTTTATATTATATTTAATTTAGAAATTTTTACAAGAAAAAAACACCAATAGGTGTTTTATAAGGTTGGAAATACTCCTGGTCCTATAGGTAATCCTGTAATATACCATCCTACCACGATTAAAATCCATGTAGCAAAAACAATTAAAAAATATGGTGTAATTATTTTTAGAGATTTTCTGATAGTATATGGTTTGTTTTTATTCAAATTATATATATTTAAATATCCTATATAAATTACAAAAGATGCTAGTATTGGGGTAAATCCATTTGTCATTGAATTACCAACTCTCATAACAATTTGAGCAAACTGTGGAGAAATATTGGCTTGCATAAACATTGGTACAACAATCGGAGAAAAAATCATCCATTTTGTCGTAGGACTTGTTAGTAATAAATTAGATAATGCAATAATAATTAATGTTACTACAATTAATGGAATTCCACTAAACTCTAAATATTCTAATAAATTTGCTAACCAAGCTGTGATGATTAAACCTATATTTGTTTCTTTAAATACTGCAATAAATTGGGATACAACAAATATTAAAACAAAAATATAAGCTGTTTTACTGAATTTATTTCCTACTTCTTCTATTAGATTTTTATCGCTTTTTATAGATTTAGCTCCGATACCGTAAGCTAACCCTGTAAATACTAATAGTATTGTTATAAGATATGTAAAACCTGATTGAAAATATGAATTATCTCCAAATAGTTGGTTTAGATATGTATTTTCATTCATATCAAGAAGCATTCCTGAATATGGCAAATCTGGTATCAACATATAGATGAATAATAGAATTACTAAGATACTAGTGATTAACGCAAATCTTAATCCTCTTCTTTCATATTTATCTTTTTCTATTCTTTTTTGTTCTTCTTCTTCTAAATTGATTACTCTATATTGTTCTGTTTTTGCAAACTCTTCTTCTTTTTTATATTTTCCAATTTTTGGAGCAATAATCTTTTCAATAATTATCGTTCCAATAATTGATATTAAAATTGAGGTTGCAATTATAAAAAATAAATTTGAAGTTAAAGAGATATGCATGGTATCGTCTACTAACCAAGCAGCTGTTTTCGTATAATCCATTAATGCAACTTCCATGGATCCTACAAATATAGTAACTCCATATCCAAAAGCCACTCCACAGAAAGCGGTTACGATACCTAAAATAGGATTTCTTCCATTCATGAAGTAAATCAAAGCTGCTAAAGGAATTAAAATTGCATATCCTACTTCATTAATTAATGATGATATTGTTGCTATAAAGATGATAATAAAAGTGAATACCTCTTTTGGCATCTTATTAAAAAATCTTTTTGATACTGTTTCAATTAATCCTGTCGCTTCTGCTATAGTTATTCCTATTAAAGCCAATAACAAAGTTCCTAATGGAGCAAAGCTAATAAAATTAGTCGTTGCATCCCCTATTAAAAATTTCATTCCATCAAAACTAAATAAATTTTTTACTGCTACTAATGTAGGTTCTAATTCATTGGTATTTGGATTAATAGTATTGTATGTTGCTTGCATTTCAAATGCAGATAAAATACCACTTAATATAATTATTACTAAAGTTAAAAATAGAAATACCGTAATTGGATGAAAATAAAATTTTTTGAGTTTTAATTTTCTCTTTTCTTTCATATTTTTATCCTTCCTGTGTAATTATCTTTTTTAATTTTTTGTTAAATTCTATTCTAGGTATTAACACTGTTCTACCACAATTTACACATTTTATTTTTATATCAGCACCTACCCTTGTGATTTCCCATTCATTTGTTCCACAAGGATGAGGTTTTTTCATTATTACTCTGGTTCCAATAGTATAATTATTATTTTCCATGAGTCACCTCAATCTGTTGGCATGTTACTTTTATGTTTCTCTTATCTAGACGTTTTTTTATTTCACTGCGTAAAAATCTTTGTGCACCATAATGCTCTTGTGATTTTGTTTCTACGACTACTCTATATTTCATATTAGAGTCCTCAAAATCATCTAGTCCCCAGACTTGTATATCTCCTGTTGCATTTGGGACTTTACCATTTAATTCTTCTTTGATTTCTTCTAGAGCCTTCGCTACTTTATCTGGATCTTCATCATAAGCGACTCCTATATCAACAATTGCTAGATAGTTATTTAAACTATAATTAATTACTGTATCTAGCTTATGATTAGCAATGATTTTTACAGCTCCTCTATAGTCTTTTATTCTTGTAGTTTTTAAACCTAAGAAAATAACTTCTCCCATGAAGCCGTCATATTCAATGATATCTCCCACTTCAAATTGATTTTCTGTGATAATTGCTATTCCTGCAATTAAGTCCTTTGCCAAGTCTTGAAATGCTAATCCTAAAATTGCTGTGGTGATTCCGAGTCCGGCAACAATTGATTTTACATTCACTCCAAAGTTTGCAAGGATAGCTAGTAATACAACGACAACAACAGAATATTTGATAACATTTATTATTACTATTCTTATAGTATTTGCTCTTTGTAAGTGTTGTTTTTTCATTTTTGGTGTTTTTAACATTATATTATTTACTATTTTTTTTAATAATTTGTAAACAATGAATCCTATGACAATATATACAATTGGGAATATAATTTGTTCTATTTCTATTGTAATCTTATCAAATAATCTCAATGAAAATTACCCCCTTGTATCTAAATTCATGATTTCAAGCAAACGATTTAAATCATTTCCATTAACAAAACTAATTTCAATTTTGTTAGTTTTAATTTTTACTTTTGTTCCTAACTTATCACATAATTCATCTTCTAGATATTGATATTGATTTGATGAAGGAGTATGTTTTTTTATTTTATGTGTTCTCTCAAATTCATCTGTAGATTTAGTTAAATTTTCTAAATCACGCACACTCATTCCATCATTAATTATCTTTTCTGCTAATTCTTTTTGTTGATTCTCATTTTCTAGCTTGCTTAGTACTCGTGCATGTCCCATACTCATTTTGTTATCTGAAATTAAGTCTTGAATTGAGTCTGGTAATGTTTGTAAGCCTATCATGTTTGTTATATAACTTCTACTTTTTCCAAGTTTCTTTGCTAGTTCTTCTTGCGTAATATTTAATGTTTCTATTAATTTTTTATAAGCTCGAGATTCTTCAATAGGGTTTAAGTTTTCCCTCTGCAAATTTTCTAAGAGAGCAATTTCCATCATTTCTTCATCTGTAAAGTCTCTAATAATAGCTGGAATTTCTTCTAATCCAGCCATTTGAGAAGCTTTTACACGACGTTCACCTGCAATAATTTCATAACCTTTAATACTTTTTTTAATAATAATTGGTTGAAAAACTCCGTGTTCTTTAATAGAATCTGCTAATTCTTGTAAAGCCTCTTTTTTAAATACTTGTCTTGGTTGATATGGATTGCTTCTTAATTCAGAAATTTTTACATTTGTGATTTCTTCTTTTGGTGTTTCTGTTAATATTTTTTCTTCCATTTTATCATAAGCAATTGGTTCGTTATAAAATAGCTCTTCTAAACCTCTTCCTAGTGCTCTACGTTTATTATTTTCCATTTCTTTCAATCACTTCCTTTGCTAGATTTAAGTAAGCTTCACTTCCACGGCTTTTTGGATCATACGCAATAATGGGTTCTCCATGTGAAGGAGCCTCTGTCAACCGAACTAATCTTGGAATTATTGTATTATAAACTTTTTCCTTGAAAAATTTTCTTATATCTTCTACTACTTCAAATCCTAGATTTGTTCTAGAATCTAGCATTGTTAATAATACACCTTCTATATCTAATGTTGGATTTAGACTTTTTTGAGCCAACATAATTGTTTTTAATAGTTGGGTGATACCTTCTAATGCAAAGAATTCACATTGAACAGGAATGATTACTGAATTTGATGCTGTTAAAGCATTTGTTGTAATTACTCCTAAAGAAGGAGGACAATCTATAATAATATAGTCAAAACTATCTTTTATATCGATTAAATGAATCTTTAATTGTTCTCCTTTTAAAAATCCTGATTCTTGCTTACTTTTTTCTACTAATTCTATATCTAATCCCGCTAGATTAATTGTTGCTGGTAAAACATATAAATTTTTATATTTCGTCTTGATCATAGCTTCTGATATTTTACATTCACCAATTAAAACATCATAGACACTTCTTTCAATATCACCTTTATTTATACCTACTCCGGTAGTAGTGTTTCCTTGTGGGTCTAAGTCTATTAATAATACTTTTTTTCCTAGTACTGCTAATGATGCAGAAAGATTGATACTAGTCGTTGTTTTTCCTACTCCACCCTTTTGATTTACTAAAGATATCACCTTTCCCATGTTTATCACCTGTTTCCATTTTTACTAATATATTGTATCAAAGAAATATTCTTTTTTAAATGCTTTTCGAAAAAAAAGTAGATTTTTATCTA
>USGV01000016.1 GCA_900554305.1 uncultured Mycoplasmatota bacterium
CTGATTTAATTATAGTTGGCGCAAAATGTACAACATTATACCATACATTACCAGACTTCAATTCATTTTTAAAATTCTTAGCAACTTTAATATTCGCAGCTTGATATCTTTTTCCACTCTTAGCTTTAATTTCTAAACCTTTTTGTAGTTCATACATAATTTGTTGTAGTGTCTTTCTCTCTTCTTTAGGTATTGGAATTGGATCAGGAGTAGGATTAGGAGTAGGTTTCTTTTCTTCCACTACTGCTGGTAACTGTTTCTCAAAGATAGCAGGTAATTGCTTTTCCACTACCGCTGGTAACTGTTTCTCCACTACCGCTGGTAACTGTTTTTTTATCACTGCTGGTAATTGCCGTTTAACAACAATTGGTAATTTAGGAGTCTCCTCTTTTAAAAGTCTTATAACAGCTTCCGAATTAACATAAACACCATTAGGAATATAATCGACACCTAAACTTTTACCATAATTCAAAAAACCGTTAGGAGAAAACTTACCAGAAGATTGATCATAAATATGTGCTTGATGCATATAAGAGCTAATACCAGATTTCTTTTTCATCTCTGTTATCTTAATTTTCTGTAAAGAACTTTTTACCAGTTTTTGAATTTCTTCCAAATTTAAAATTTTCCCATCTACTGTAACAACTTTACCTTTAAATTCCCTAGTCCATTTATCCATAGCAGCAATCAATTCATCCTCATGGACAAACAATTCATCATTATAATATTGATTACGATTATGAAAACTCTTATTTAAAAACAAATTACCCTTATGATAAAATGGTTCATCAAATCCTTTAGCCTTAATATGAACTTCTCTATGTTCTGTTGGACTAGCTTTAGTAGTACTCTTTAATACTAAACTATCCAACTCTTTTAATTCATCTCGCAACAAATCAAATACATTTATTTTTACATGAAGGTTATCTCTTAACTTTACAGCTTTAGAAATAACTTCTAGTTGAGCTAATTTATCAAAATCATTTTTATTTCTTTCCTTTGCTTTTTCATAAAGGACATTAAACTCATCTAACGAAATATTATAAATATCTACAACACTTCCAAAAATATCTTCTATTGCTTTACTCTCATAATCCTTCATATTACTATCACCTATTTTCATTATATCAAAATCAAAAAAAAAGAGAAGATAATTTTCTCTTTGCTACAATATTTTCTTATTCAATCAAAAGTTTACGCATATTCTATGTATATAATATTTTACTTCAATAATCTTATATCAAAAAATCTTAAAAAACAAAAAAGTAGATTTTTGTCTACTTTCTTTTTTTATTCAAACCAGAAATCATTAAATGTATATTTAAATACACGATATACCATATATTTATTTAATTTGGCAGTAAATTGTCTAATTAATTTATGATCCTCATCATATTCTCCAAAAATACCAGCAGTACCAGAATCAATAACAACATTGCCATTATCCATTGGTTGTACACTAGATACAATACCAGAATATGGAACATCAAAACTATCTACTAATTCAAAAGTTTCTTTATTTTCATCTACTTTATAAACATAATAATAAGATTCCGTTCCTTTAAATGAATTATTATTTTCAATACCTAATTTAGAATAATCGAAATCAGGTTGTGAATTAGCTTTACCATAGTTATTATCAAAGAAAGTTAAATAATAAACTCCATCTTCATCAGTTGCTTCATAATTTAGAGAATGTTGACCAGCCTGAATTTTAAAATCTCCTTTTTTATCATAAACATAAGAACTAAAATCAGTATCTTCCCAAATCTTTTTATCAGCAAGTAAATATACTAGCTCTGGATCTTCCTCAATATTATTAACTCTTAAAATACTACTTGTCTCACGACTACTTAAAATAACATCTCCACCATCTAACCATACAAGAGAATTTAAATGTAGCCAATCAAGTCCATCTTCCCCTTCATCTCTAGCACTAGTAGTATCTAAAGTACAGGTATCTACATAAGACTGAAACATATCTTCAAAATCAATTAATTCTGTAACTGCCTTAGTATCTAAATCAATCTTAATAATACAATCTTCTTCTGTATCCTTTTTTGTGTTATTAGCAAGAACTACTAAATTACCATCATCATCAAAAGTATAATCATGATGCAAATCATAATGACCTGTACGATAATTTTCCGTAACTTGTCCTAATGGATTAACTTCTGCAATTCTAGTTTGAGAAATAGAATAATACATCTTTCCATCTTTAAATAAAATACGATGAGCACGATATCCAATAATTTCAGTCTCCATACGAAGAATACCATCATTATCATAAAGTGCTAAATAATCTTGAATATCAGAATCATTACCAAGCATAGAATAAAGACCATTCGTAAGTTCTTCTTTACTATCTCCATCTTTTACATCTAACTTTTGTTGCCCATTAACTTTTACATCACTAAGATCTAATGTAAACTCTTCGGTTGCAATCTTTTTACCATTTTTATCTAGCAACTCTAACTTTACATCGTTCTCTTCACCTGCAATAAATCCAATCAATTGATACTGATGATTAGTTGTAATATTTCCATCTTCTCCATTAGATAAAGTTCTAGAAAAATCTTTAATATCTTTATCATCTACATGAATTGTATAGCGAACTTCACAAGCCTCATCAGTAGTAAAATAAAGATTTAATCCTAAAGTATTCGTACCATATGGATTATAAATCATAAGTGGTTTTTCAAAAGTATATTCATCCTCTAATAAAACATCTAGTTTATCTTGTACTACTTCCTGATAAACCATATCGAATATTTCCACTTCCTCAGGATGACTAACAGAATAAATATTTTTACCTAAATTAGTATTTTTAGAAATTTTAACATGATCAGCTAGCCAATCTTCATCATTTAAATGAGCTTCTACTATTTTTTCATTTAAACTTCTAACCGCAACAACCACTCCATAAGAAATACCGCAAATAACTAGTAAAAATAAAATTACTAATCCTATTTTCTTAACCATACCCCAATCTTTCTTTTCTTTATTCAACTTCTTTCTCTTCTTCATAAAATCCTCCCACCAAAAAGTGTAACTAGCAATTGTGAAATTTTTGTGAAATTTAAAATAATTTTTTAATCACTTTTTCTACACCTTTCGTCTCATTAGAACTTGTTTGCATGCTAGCAACTTGCTTTAACTTTTTAGAACCATTCGCAACTACTGCACTAAAACCTGTAGATAAGAAAATAGGCAAATCATTATCACTATCACCAACGCACGCAACTTCTTCTAAGGAAATATGATCTAAACGACAAATCTTTTCTAATCCAGTAGCTTTCGTGACATCTTCTGCAACAATCTCCAATAAAAAGTCTTTCTTTCCTTCTTTCATTTTAACAATATTAGCTTTAATTTCTAATTCATGCAATTCATCATAAGCACTATCTCGCTCTTTTTTTGTTTTAAAATAAACTTCTATTTTATAAATATTATTTTTATTTCTCTGATAAAATTCATCAAACGTCGTATTTCTATCTTTAACTTCAGAATAGACAATATCTTCACTACATAAGTTCCACTCTTGTGCAGTACAAAAATAAATATCTTTATCATGATACAGCTTCTTTATCTTTTTAATAACAGAACCACCTAAATTTTTTTTAAATAAGACTTTTCGATGAACAACATCATAAATGTAAGCACCATCACAAGCAATGACATAATCTAAGAAAGGAAAATCACGGTTGTAATCTAAAACAGACTTTAAAATTCTGCCAGTAGCAACGCAAAATTTCACTCCGAGTTTTCTAATTCGATCGATTTCTACCATAGTAGAAAGAGGAATTGCTTCCTCTGAATCAATCAAAGTTCCATCAAAATCACTAATAAATAATTTATACATACCTTACCCTCTTTTCAAATAAAATTTTTCTTCTACTTCGATTAAAAGAAGTAAGTAACAAACACCCAATAAGTAACCTGCTAAAACATCACTAGCAAAGTGTACTCCCACATAAATACGACTAACTCCTATACTTAAAATAACCAAAAGTAAAAGAATTGATACAGTATACCGTAAAATTTTATTTTTTATTTTAGTAATAGCTAAATAGAATAAATAACCATAAACACAAACCGCAAACATGGTATGTCCACTAGGAAATGAATAACCACCCTGCTCTATTAATTTTAACTCTGTAGGACGACTCCTACCTATTAAATGCTTAAAAATAATAGTTAGTAAAAAGCAATCAATACTACTAACAACTAAAAATAAGGCATGACGATTCCTAACAATAATAACAAATAATATTACAACAAGAACAATAATAGAAGTATTTGCAAATTTGGTAACTGTAGTAAAATAAAAATCAAAGAAATCGTTTCTACAAGAAATAATAGCATCATAAATCATCCGATCAAAACTACTTGTCTTACCAAAAACCACCAGTAGCATAACAATAAAAAACAGTACACCAAAGCAAATAGATAAAAGTATTCTTTGATTCTTAAACATTATCCTAATCGCCTTTTAACTTCTGCTTTATACACTTCAACCCCTGGTTGATCAAATGGATTGATATCAAATAAATATCCACTACATGCTGCTACTAAAAAGTAAAATGAAGATAATCTTCCCATACTTCTTGGACTAACTTCATCAAGTTCTAAAACAATACAAGGTACTCCACCAGATACGTGAGCAGAAATAACAGAGTCTTCAACTACTAAGTTGATTTCATGTAACTCTTTACCATCGATATCACAACTTGGCATATTTTTAATTTTAAAGAATGTCTCATAAATAATCTTATTACCCTCTTGAATAAATTGCCCTAAAGAATGTAAATCCCTTGTATGAATCATAGAAATAGGTAAAATCCCCTTACCTTCTTTTCCTTCTGTCTCCCCAAATAATTGTTTTAACCATTCTAAATAATAATACCAATTATTTTCATAAGTAACAAAATTCTCTACTACTTTTCCTAAATCAAACAAACTACGACGACAAACTGCATAAGAAAAAGCATCATCCCTTAACGTAAGACCTTCTTGATATCCCGAAATTAAGTCTTTAATATCTAAACAAAAAGAAAGTGGAAATAAATGAGCAGCAGTAAGTAAAGAATAACGACCACCAATATTATCAGGAATAACAAAGGAATGATAGCCTTCTCTATTTACCTCTTCACGTAAAGTTCCTTTTACAGGATCTGTCGTTACAATGATATGTTTTTTTACTTCATCAGAATCATATTTTTTTTCTAATACTTTCTTTATTGCAGCATAAGTAAGAGCTGTTTCACGAGTTGTTCCACTTTTACTAATAACATTAACTGTAAAATCAACAGTTTCTAAATACTCTAATAACTCTTTCATATAACTACTAGATAAAGTAGTACCTGCAAAAATAATTGGAAAAGAACTTTTCTTAAAATATGGAGTAAATAACTCATAAAAAGATTTAGCTCCTAAAAAACTTCCTCCAATACCAACAACAACTAGACATTTAGAATGACTTAACACTTCATCACGTACTTCTAATATCTGATCAACAAAAGAAACATCAGGGTTAAGCCAACCATTCATATCAGCATGATCTAGCTTTTGAAAAACTTCATCTTTACGACTATTATATTTTTCTACCAATTTAGAATCTAAAAACTGATCCATATATGTATTAACATCTATCTTCATAACATACCTTCTTTCTAATTATTAAAAGTATAACACAAAACAAAAAATAAAAAAACCAAGCCTACTATATATAATATAAAAATACAAAGAAAAAATTTTAATTAATAAAAAAATAAAACGACTTTTCTCGTTTTATTTCTACTCTCTACAAGACTTAATAAAATCTAGTGACAATCCAGTATACTCCTGTATAGTTTCTTCTTCTAACCCACGTTCCAGCATAGAAAGAACAATTTCTTTTTGACTTTCTAACTTACCTCTCTTCATAGCAGCATGTAACTTAGAATTTTCTATCTTTCTATTATCCTCTGCCGCACTCATGTATTCTCTAAATTCCGGATTTTCATTTACTCTTTTTATTTCTTCCATATACTTTTTCACCATCCTATCTTTTTGAGATAAAGTTTTTAATTCCTCTAACCCTAAATCTAACATGATGATTTCTTTATTTTTCTCTATCTCTTCTCTGTTATTAGTATACCAGTAGTTCATATATTTTTCCATATTGATTTCATATGTTTTAAAATTACTTACATATCTTTTTCCTAATTTATCTTGAAAATAATATATTCGTAAAAGCTCATTATCATGCAAGTGATAACTAAAATTTATTTGAATGATATCTAACTCTTCAGAGTATTCTTCTCCTTGTAGAGTTACATGAGAATAAATATCACAAAGATACGCCATATTTCTAGGGTTAACATATCCCTCTTTTTCTGTATTAATTTCTACTTGAATTCTTCCTATATTTGTTTTCAAATACAAATCAAAATGCTTTCTTTTAATAGAAATATTATCTACATTTTGTTCTAAATTTAAATAGACAATATCCAAAATAGTAACACCAAGAACTTTTTGTAACAAACAAGTTAGTAGATCTTTATTTTCTTCTTTCATGAAGACTTCTTTAAAGGCTCTGTCATAACGACAAGTATAAAATTTATTTATAAATATTCCTCCTCTCTTTTATTATTAGAAAAAAGAAATATTTTCTAAAAAAAGAAATCTTAATATTAAGATTTCATTCAAATTTTATTGTATTAATCAAATCTAAAACATATTCTCTATCTATCTTTTCATCACTAGTTGAAATAGAAAATCCATATTCTTCATTATCTACAATAAAATGTACAACAAAACTATGAAATGGTTGAAAAGTATCAGAATCAACTTTTCCTTCGTGTAGATAACCTAAATAATCTCCTGTAAGATATGTTAATTTCTCATCAGAATAACTATCACTGAAAGCAAAACTTCCTATATTAGATTTAATAACATAATTCTCTCTAATAGTAGAAAAAGAATCAAAAATTCCAACCTTCTTATCTTTATTTTGATATAAATAATCAAACAAATCTAACATGGTATCCAACTGATGTTCCTTCATAAACTTCTTCATATAAGTAGCATCCTCTTCTTCAGTTAATGGAGGGTATACTAAATAAAGAGGTAATTCATGATGAAATAATCCCACGTTAGTATTTTTTCCAGTAAGAGAAGTAAATGTTTTAAGATGAGAAGAAACATTATCCTCCTGAAATTCAGAAAAGAAATCTTTAATATGTAACTCATCAAAAACATAATATTCACTATCATCTAGTTTAGAAGTATGAACAGTATATGTATCTTTTTCTTCTATTAAATCTATAAAATTTTGATAATATTTTTCTATATCATCTGTACTATATTTATGTAGATAATATGCCTTATACCCAAAATATCCCCCCACAGCAATAACAACCAAGACCACCAAAACAATAATAACTTTCTTTTTCATAATAACCCTCGTACTTTTCTTTTAGTATATCATAGAAAACAAAAAAACTACCAATAAAATAATTTATTGATAGTTTTATTTTATCCAGCAATAAAATGTACTACAACTTTATGTTCTTTTTTATCATTTACAAGTGGAATAATTCCAACAGTACATTTCTTACCATCTAAAGTAACTACTTCTTTCTTAGATTTAATTACTTCCACATGATAGATAGTATCCATATAAGTATAATCTAATTTAAAGGAATCCCAAGCGATTGGTATATTAGGATTAAATACTAAAGTATCCCCTAATTTCTTAAGTCCTAAGATTTCTTGAATACCTACATAATAATACCAACCAGCAGTACCTGTATACCAAGTCCATCCACCTCTACCTGGATATCTTTCAGCAGAATATATATCAGCTGCAACAACATAAGGCTCTACTACATACTTATTAACCCATTTCTCATCTAAACTACGATTTACTGGATTAATCATCTGATAATAACGATATGCTCTATCATAATAACCAGTTTGAATTAAAGCCATAATATACCATGATGTTGCATGCGTATATTGTCCACCATTTTCACGAAGCCCCTTAGGATAATTCATAATATAGCCAGGATTATTTAAAGACTTTTCAAATGGAGGTGTAAGTAACTTCACAATTTTATTTTTATCATCAACTAAATTCTCCTCAACTGCAGTAATTACCTTTTGGATTCTATCCTTTGGAGCAACACCACTTAATATTGAGAAACTTTGAGAGATCAAATCAATCTTACATTCTTTATTTTCATGACTTCCTAATTTATCCCCATTATCAAAGTAAGCTCTTAAATAATATTCTCCATCCCAAGCTTTCTTATTTAAATTATCTTTTAGTTTTTCATTAAATTCTTTAAACTCTTTTAATTTAAATTTCTTATTATAGACTTTTGTGAAATCCATAAACTGATTAATCACTTGATATAAGAAGAAACCTAGCCAAACACTTTCTCCTTTACCCTTAATACCAACTTTATTCATTCCATCATTCCAGTCTCCACCACCCATTAGCGGTAATCCATGACTTCCCATAGAATTCATTGCTAAACGAAGAGATTTCAAACAATGTTCAAATAAAGTTTCTTTATTTTCAGAATAAGTAAATACCATGCCTTTTTCATGTTCATAATGACTAAGTTCTGGACCAACTACATAAGGAACTTCTTCATCTAAAATGGAATAATCATTTGTAATTTCGATGTATCTACTAGTTGCATAAACAAGCCATAAATAATCATCTTTATAACGACTTCTTAATCCAAAACGATTCTTCTCATGCCACCAATGTAGAACATCTCCTTGCTCAAATTGATGAGCGGCATTAACCAAGATTTGATGTCTGGCTTGATCTGGACGAACCAAAGCAATATTCATAGAATCTTGTAACTGATCACGATAACCGAAAGCACCACTTACTTGATAAAATCCTGCTCTAGCTAAAATACGAGACGCAAGTGCCTGATATAAATACCAACCATTAACCATATAATTAAAGCTCTCATCTGGACTTTCTACATGAACAACGCCTAATGTCTTCTTCCAATAATCTTTTACTGCCTTTAACTCAGCCCTTGCTTTTCTTACATCAGCAAAACGAGAAAGCATTTCAGGAATTGCTTCACTATCCATACTACTTCCAAGAACAAAGACACAAGTATTATCCTCCCCTGGTTCTAGATGTAGCTTAGTATGAATACTCTTAACCAAAATCTTATCATTGACAGTAGAATCAATCTTTAAGTCGGTAGACATAAAGACACATACATCAGCATAAGTAACACTATAAACATTACGAAGTTTTAAGTAATTATCACGCCCCATAAATTCAGTTAAAATATGTCTTGCTGTCTTCTCTTCAAAATTACCAAAGACTGGATTAATCCAGAAATCAATATCTACATCTACTGCTTTCTTTAGTTTATTTGTAAGTTTAACTAAGTAAAATTTAACAGTATCTTCCTTCGCTACGAACTCAGTAATTTCTTTCTTTAATTCATCATTTTCACTTTCTAAAATACTATAACCAAATCCATGAGTACACTTCATAGGATCAAATAATCGTCCATTAAACTTAAATCCTTCAGACTTATCATTCGCAACCATATCATTAGTCCAAGAAGTAATCTTAAATTCTCCAGAGTTATAAGCATAAGTATACCCACAACCATTATTAGTAACAATAGTACCAAAATTCTTATTAGATATAATATTACTCCATGGAGCTGGTGTATCAGGATTATAAACAACATATTCACTACCATGATTTTTAAATCCACCATAACCATTATCAAAAGTAAGTTTTTCTTTAGAAGAAAGTTCAGTATGAGTCTCTACTTCTACTTTTTGATAATCACTAACTTTATTATTCTTTTGTAATTCTTCTACTTCTTCTTGTAAAGAATGATGCTCTTTAATTGGGAAAGCAAGTCTAGCAACCATATAAAGTAGACTCTTTTCTTCTCTAGAAATTTCACTACCATTGACAACAGTAACTGAACCAGGAATATGATAGAAACTATTCAATGTATACATACGATATAGTTCATCATCAATTTCCTTCTTGATTATTTTAGCATATTGACTAGATTCGCTATTAATAATAACTACATCGACAAAAATAGAATTATTTTTATAATACTCAAAAGCTTTCAAAACTTCATAAACAAAAGTTAAATCAGCAATATCAAAAATTTCTACTAAAATAATAGGTCGATCCCCACTAACACCAAACTTCCAAAGACCAGATTGTCCTAAAGCATTACGTCTAAGTAAATCCATTCTCTCTTCTGTAACAGAAAGACGAGTCGTTTGATATAAGTAGTTAAGCATAATATTAAAGATTCTCATATCTTTACCAGTAATATTCATATTTTTAGTATTAATAACATTCATAAGTGTTGATACTTTAAATGCCTTTTCAATAGAATATTCATCATTATAAGAAGAAATAATATCATGAATCTGCTCCATACTACGTCCAAACCCATTAATAATATAAACTGTTGTAGAACTATTTGGTAAAATTTCAATAGTATTTCGAATACTTAAAACAGGATCTAAATTAGTACCATCCACATTACTCAATGGAACAGAAAGACCTCTAGGGTTTTGCATTGTTCTATTACGTCCTAAGAAATTTCTTCTTTCTGTTTCATAACTATATTCACCCATTGGTTCTTCAAGTAATAGTCGGTGTAACATATAACTATTAATATTAGAATCATTTCTACTTTTTCTACGAACAATCAATGAATTACTTTCACTCTCATACTTACTAGTTAAGAACATACTATTAAATGCTCTATGACTAACATCATCCATATTTTCTGAAAGAATAGGTTCAGTATAAGTAGTAAGTTCTAATCTCTTAACATCATCACTTTCATTCTTAAACGTAATCTTACGTATTTCAGCATGATGGTTCTTAGTCACAACAATCTCAGTTTTCGTAGTAATTTTACCATCAGTACGTAAATACTTAATCTTATCAGCAGCAAATACTACTTCATACTTATCAGGCTTTTTATTCATTGGAGCATAAGTATTAGACCAAACATAATTAGTATCCAAATCTTTGATATATAAGAACACACCATAGTCTTGTTCCGTTACTTTACGATAACGATTTAATTGTAATGTACGATATCTAGAAAAGCTATCCCCTCTATCATTCATAAGCAAACAATACTTTTTATTTGAAAGGACACTAACTTCAGGCAAATAAGAAATATAGTTAAATGTACGAATATCATTTTCAATAACTTCTTTATGATAATCATACTTCTTATATTTAGCCATCTTCATATCAATACTTGTACGAACTTGTACTTTTTCTTTTAATAACATATCAAATGTTTTAATATTAACATTCTGATGGAAATAATTTTGAATCACACCTGGTTTTAAATAATTAGTAAGTCCAACTAAACTCATACCTTGATGGTGTGCAAAAAACGCTTTAACTACTCCTTTATTATCATAGTCATAAGATTCATAGAAACCATAATCACCAAGCATATCTAGTTTTCTAAACTTATCAAAGTTATCATAAACATCTTTTGGGAATAAAGCCATCGCCATTAAAGATGCATAAGGAGCGATAACAATACGGTTTTCTTTATCTTCTTTTGCTTTTAAATAAGGTGTAGAAAACGCATGATACTTATAATTTAAGGAATTATCAAGCTCGTTATAAGCAGACTCGCTGATACCCCATGGTAATTTAGAAGAAACGCTATCAATATAATCTTGCTGACAGAACTTCGCAAAATGATAACTTTCATCAAGTAAAGTGTTTGGATAATTCTTCATAAATAAGAATGGCATAAAATATTCAAATGATGTTCCAGACCAAGAAATAAGTCCTTTTCGTCCTTTATAAGTAGTAAGCGATTTATCCAAGCAGAACCAATGTTTGCTTGGAGCATCCCCCAAACAGATTGTTAAATAACTGGTCAAACGAGATTCACTAGCGAATTTATTATAGTTATAAATAGATAGTTTTCCTTCTAACTCATCATAACCAATACTGAACACATCACGCTTTGTATATAACTTTTTAAAGTTAGTGTTGCGGATTAACTTATCACAAAGTTTACGTATTTCTGTTTCTTCATGACTTTTTAAAAACTCACGTACCACAACTAAGCTGGCAACAAAATTACCAGAATCAATGGTAGAAACAAAACCAGGATGCATGATTTTTAAACTCTTAATATCATACCAATTATATAAATGACCATGCCATTTTTCTAAAGACTCTACAGTATCTAAAATACGTGAAATTAACTTTGCTGCTTCTTCATAGGAAATAAAATCTAATTCATAAGCACTAATAACACTAAGTAATGAAAAACCAATACCGGTAGGTGAAGCACGTAAATCTAATTTTTGTTCTCTATTTTCTTGATAGTTATCAGGAATCAAGTAATGATATTCTTCTTTTAAATTATCTTTAAAATAACACCAAGTACGATAAGCAACATCACGAACATCTTCAATTTCTTTATCTTTTAATTCACTCTTTTGTGGATTAATATCAAGACTAACATAATATAAAACAAAAGGTGCAGTAATAAAGATAACAGCAAATATACAAGCATAAATATTAAAGAATAGTAATCCAACAATTAATAGAATAAAACTAAATACTAAATGGAAAGTAAAATGTTTTAAATAACCACTAAACGTTTTATCTTGATTTTTAGCAGCATCTTCTGCAGTAACCCAGTTAAGTAGATTATTATGACTAATAAGCAAACGATAACAAGTTCTAAAGAAAGCATCTAAATATAACTTAGAATAAAATGGCAATGTTGCTAAAACAATATAAGAACGTAAAAGTAAACTCTTTCCACCAAATAATAAATGTTTATAATAAACTGTAGCTTTTTCTTTTTTAGATTCTCTTTGATAAACTTTACTCTGTAAAAAGAACAAAATTGGAAGGGCAATTTCTAAAATAACTAAACCAATCCACCACAATGGATGACTATTCCCAGCAAAAACAGCAAACAATAATACTAATAACAAGGCAGGATATAAAAACATGCGTACAATATTATCAAATATCTTCCATTTTCCTAATAAATTAATAGGATTTTTAACCTTCTTACCACTTTTATCATGAACAAACGGTAATAACCACCCAGCTATCTGTACATCTCCTCTAGCCCATCTATGATGTCTCGTAGTATCCGTCAAAAATTTAGATGGAAAATCATCAACGACTTCTATATCACATACATAAGCGCAACGTAAATAATTTCCCTCTAATAAATCATGACTTAAAATTAAATTGTCAGGAAATACATTAGATAATACTTGATCAAACACCTTTAAATCATAAATACCTTTTCCAATAAAACTACCTTCACCAAAAGCATCTTGATAAACATTTGGAACAATAGCACTATAAGTATCAAAACCACCAATACCAGCAAAAATCTGGCTATATAAACTCTTATTTGTAGCTTCAATATCTAAACTAACTCTAGGTTGCATTAATGCATACCCTTTAACAACTTTAGTTTCCTCTTTATTCAAAACAGGATGATTCATAGGATGAGCCATAGCACCTACTAAATTAAGAGCAGTATTTAATACTAATCTATTATCTTGATCCAATGTAATTACATAACGAATATCTTCATTAAAATCACCTAATGTATTAGCAAAATACCAATAATCTTGCTCTTTTTTACTCATCTTCTTAAGTAAAAGTTGATTAAATTGAAGTAAAGCACCACGTTTTCTTTCATAACCTAAATAACTATTCTCATGTTCATTCCAAAAACGTTTACGATATAAAAAATAAAATAAATCCTTCTTATACTTTTTATTTAATTTTTCTGCGTATTCAACTCCATATGTTGCCAACTCAGAATCTAAATCCAACACTTCTTCATTACTGGCTGTAACATCACCAAGTAAAGTAAAATATAAATTATCTGTTTTATTAACTAAATAAAATGTTTCCAACGTATCAAACATATTCTTGATTTTTTCACGACTACCAACAATCGTAGGAATAACAACCATAGTTTTAGAGTCATCTGGAATTCCTTTAGAATAATCAAGTTTAGGAAGTGGATAAGTTGGTACAAAACGAATCAATATTTGATTAAATATTTGTACAAACAATTGACTAACAGGAATCAATAATAAAATAAATCCTAACCATCTCCAAGGAATAAAATACTTAGATAATAGAAAACTAATACCTACACTTGCAATAACAATAGTTAAAATATAAAGAGTAACTTTAAAAGTATTTTTCTTTTTAGGAAATAATTGAAATCCAATATGATACTCTTCACCATCTGCTCTATCTAATAACTCTTGTAAATAAGTAAGTTCATCCTTATGATGCCTTTTAGATAATTTCAATAATTGCTCACGATAAAGCCTCTTAGACTCTATAGTCATTTTTGCATAAACTTCATCTTCCAACAACAATTTTTCAGTTTTACTTACTTTTTTAAACAAATCCTCTTCTGTAAACTCAAAGAACTCTTTTAAATCTCCAAAGATATTAGAAATTAAAATATCATTATCAATACTCTTTTGATATTCATTATTAATAATTTCTTTCAAACTTACTCTTTTTTCTTCAAGTAATTCGTTTAATTCTTTAAATAAACGATTACTCTTAGCACCCACTTCTTTTAGCTGATTATTAATTTCAAAAATATAATTAGCTTCTTCCTGAACAGAAATATTTTCACTTAAGAAATTAGATAATTCAATTTCTTTTTCTTCTCTACTCTCAATAATTCTAGCAACTTTTTCTTTATTAACTAAATTGCGATACCCTTCATGACATAAATCAGCAAGTCTTTTAGTATATAAAAATAACAAAATATTTTTTACACAAAGAAGCTCATAATAAGAAAATGCAATTTTAGTTTGC
Source organism: uncultured Mycoplasmatota bacterium (assembly GCA_900554305.1). Taxonomy (GTDB): domain Bacteria; phylum Bacillota_I; class Bacilli_A; order RF39; family UBA660; genus Faecimonas; species Faecimonas intestinavium. Next base: position 14,888 of record USGV01000016.1, read on the forward strand.
TTTTGATAGTCTCTAAGCTCAGATACTAATAAATTAAAACTAATATTATAATTATTACGAACCACAATATCTTTTAAACAATAAAAAATACGATTATACTTTTTTAAATTTTTTGTTATTTCTTTCTTATCATGAACAATATTAGTTTTGTGTTCCACCAATAAATAAAAATTATCGATTAACCATTCATTAGTAATACCAACATATTCTTTTTGTTTTGTTTTTTCAACAAGAAACATATAATATTCATTAATATCCTCAAAATCGCTGAAAAAGTTTTTTACTAAGTTTGCCATTCTTATCACTCCTACCTATACCAAATTATAACATAAAATAGAAGCTTCGCCTAGTAAAAAGAACAAGAAAAAAAAGAGCTATAAAAGCTCTTTAAAATCATAATGGCGGAGTAGGAGAGATTTGAACTCTCGCGCCAGTTGCCCGACCTACACCCTTAGCAGGGGCGCCTCTTCAGCCTCTTGAGTACTACTCCATAATCAAAATGCATCCGCACATATAATATTACAGGACAAAAGAAAAAAAGTCAATAAAAACTATTTCTTTTTTACAGGAGACTGATTTAATAAAGACTCTAATTTTTGATAATCACTAAAAACATTAGAAAGATCAACACTAGAAATTTCAGGAAATAAAGAATACAAAGAGCAGCCCATCTGTTTTTCAATTTTGCTCTTTAAATTTAAAGCACTACAAAAATGTTCATAAGAATTAGAATATACACCTTTGCGAACAGAAATATCTAATAATCTTTTTTCAACAGTAGTAAAACCACTATCTAAACAAAACAAATCACAAAGCTGAACAATATTATCATAAATAGTAGCTGGATGAGTTTCCAAATATGGAGCAACTAACGCTTCGGTATCAGTGCGTAAGGGTCCACCTGCAGTTAAACGAATATCATTATCAACAAAAGAATGAGTAATACAATACCTTGCCATCTCATCATATCCCCTACTCTTTAAGTAACGATAACCCTCAACCACGTGAGCAGGATGGCTAATTTTTCTTCCAACATCATGTAAATATCCACATGCTTCAGCAAAATCACCATCAAGACCCAATCTTCTAGCAATCCTCCCTGCCGCTACACCTGCAAAAACACAATGCTTTATCCAACGATTTTCAGGCTTATTAAAATCATTAGACTCTTGAATAACACCATCTATTAACAATTGATAGGCACTCTTTGCATTAAGTTTCATACAATCACCAACTAACAGAAAAATAAAAAAACTCCTCACGGAGTTAAAATCAAAATGGTGACGAGTACGGAATTCGAATCCGTGAATGCTGCCGTGAAAGGGCAGTGTGTTAAGCCGCTTCACCAACTCGCCAACTGGCGCCCCAACTAGGACTTGAACCTAGGACCCCTTGATTAACAGTCAAGTGCTCTAACCAACTGAGCTATTGAGGCACTATTAATGGTGGACCTGACAGGACTTGAACCTGTGACCCCACGCTTATCAAGC
>USGV01000017.1 GCA_900554305.1 uncultured Mycoplasmatota bacterium
ACTAGGGTTTGAATAACATTGCTTTTAAACTGTCTACTTTTTATTGACAAGTTCAGAGTTACCTTCTTTTTTATTTTATGATATTTTTTATTATCTCTTTTATTTCTTCTATTAATGCTTTTTCTTCGAGTTCTTTATGATGATGATAGACTAATTCATGAGAAAGATTGTCTATCATGTTTAAAATAATATGAGTTTTCTCTAATGGATTTTTTAAGTTGATGTTATTTTGTTCTAAATATTTTACTACTTCTTTTGTTATTTGCCACTCGTTTTCTTGATATAGTTTAGCTAATTCTGGATCTTGGTGAATTAGTGCTACTAATTCTTCATGGTGTATTTTATATTTTTTGTGATTTTTAATACTAAATTTTATTATTTCATCTATTAATTCTTCTTTGTTTGTTATCTTTTTTCTAGTATTAATCATGGGGAACATTATTTTAGTAAGATATTCATTCATTCCAGCCGTTAGAATATCTTTTTTATTAGAGAAATATTGATAAATACTACCAGTAGAAACACCAGCATATTTAGCAATATCTGCACAGTTAATGTGATGGTATCCTTCTTTACATATTAACTCAAAGCCTTTTTCAATAATTTTTTGTTTTGTAGCAATCGATGTTTTCTTTACTGGTTCTCTAACTTGTGCCATGTTATTCTTCCTTTCTTTTATTTTAAGAATCCGTTTATAATTACTTCTTCGGCTTCCTTTTCTGATAGTCCTAAAGACATTAATTTCATTAGTTGTTCGCCAGCAATTTTTCCAATTGCTGCTTCATGTATTAAGTTTGCATCTACGTTTTTAGCAAATATTTCTGGAACTGCTTTTACTTGTCCTTCTCCTTTAATAATTGCATCACATTCTACATGAGCATAACATTTTGTATTTCCTGTGATATTAGAGATAAACTCTTGATAAGAATTGTCTGTTGCGACCGAGCGTGATGTAACATGAGTAGAAGAATTTTCTCCTTTTAAATTTACTACAAATTCTGTTTTGGCTTGTTGATCCTTACTAGTCAATATTTTCTCTGTAATCACTAAAGTAGCCTCACTATCTAATTCTGCTTTCGTTGTACGAATAGTATCGTCTACACCTTTGATTTGTGTTGTATCCATTACCATATAAGACCCTTTTGCCATATAAATTTCAGTTACGGGATTTAGTACTTTTTTACCATCTCCTACACCTAGTCCACAATGACGTTCAATATATTTTACTTTAGCTCCTTCTTCTAGATAAAATCTATGAATTCCATCATGCTGTGCATCCCAGTGACCATTGTTAGTGATACCACATCCAGCAACAATAATAATATTAGCATTTTTCCCAATATGAAAATCATTATATACTACGTCTTTTAAACCACTCTCTGTAATAATTACTGGTATATTTACAGTACCAAATAGAGTATTTTCTTTTACGTAAATGTCAATTCCGCTATTATCTTCTTTAGATACAATATTAATATTAGGATTTACTTTACGGTCTAGTTTTTGTCCGTTTTTTCTGATGTTGTAACTATCTGCTTTTGTAGGATCTTCTCCAACTACTTCTTTTAATAGTTCTTTATCTTCCCGATTCACAAGTAGCCACCTCCTTACAACATTTCTTTGGTTTAAAAATGTGGTCGAAAACTTCTTCTTTTTTTCCAAATTTTTGGATTGTTCCTTGACCCATTAAAATGATTTCATCAGCAATGTTTAATATTCTTTCTTGATGAGATATTACAAGAGTTGTACCTTTCGAAGTGGCACTTATCTCTTTAAAAACCTCTGTTAAATTTTGAAAACTCCATAAATCAATTCCTGCTTCAGGTTCGTCAAAAATAGCTAAGTATGGATTTCTTGCCATGACAGTTGCGATTTCTATACGTTTTAATTCCCCACCGGATAATGATTTATTTACTTCTCTATCTACATATTCAATTGCACAAAGTCCTACTTTTGATAAAATATTACAGGCTTCCTTTTTTGTTAATTCTTTGTTTGTAGATAATTTTAATAAATCATATACCGTTATTCCTTTAAATTGTACTGGTTGTTGAAAAGCAAAACCAATACCTATTTTAGCACGATAATCTATTGATTTGTTTGTAATATCTTCACCATTCAACAAAATTGTTCCAGAATCTGGTTTTTCTATTCCCATGATAATTTTAGCCAATGTTGATTTACCAGATCCATTAGGACCTGTAATTACATAAAATTTTTCTTCTTCTAGTTTTAGATTTATATGATCTAAAATTTTTTTGTCATTTCTTTCGAAACATATGTCTTTTAATTCTAACATATTTTCTCCTTTCTATCCTAAAGCAACGTCTAATATCATCATTAAGACAAATCCTAGAGTTACTCCTATTACTGATAAATTTGAATGCTCTCCACTTTGAGCATCTGGTATTAATTCCTCTACTACTACATATATCATAGCACCTGCTGCAAAGGCAAGTAAGAATGGAAGCATTGGCGTCATATAAGTTGCGAAAAGAATCATAAGTATTGCTCCTATTGGTTCTACAATTCCAGATAATGTTCCAACTAAAAAAGCTTTGTGTTTCGATTTTCCTGCTGCTTTTAGTGGCGTTGATATAATTGCCCCCTCAGGAAAGTTCTGAATTGCGAGTCCTATACTTAAGGCAAATGCTCCTGCTATTGTCATAGTAGAAGATCCAGTCATCGCTCCAGCAAATACAACCCCGGCTGCCATTCCTTCCGGAAGATTATGCAGAGTTACTGCCAATGTTAGCTTAGTAATTTTACTTAAATGATTTTTAGGCCCCTCTTCTTTTTTAGCATCTACATGTAAATGAGGGATTATTACATCAAGTAATAATAAAAATCCGACACCTAGTATAAATCCAGATGCTGCTGGTATCCATGGAATTAATCGTTCTTCTTTACTCAAGTCTAATGCTGGTATTAGTAACGACCAAACCGATGCAGCTAGCATCACGCCAGAGGCAAATCCTAACAAAAACTTTTTCCAGTTATGCTTCATTTTATCTTTTAATAGATAAACACAGGCTGATCCTAACATTGTTCCAAAAAAAGGTATTAATATACCAATTATAACACTTGAATTCACTTGTTCACCTCTTTTTATTTCATTTTGAAGTATTTATTATGAAACATATTTCATATTAATTATACCTTTTTTTTGCTAATTGTCAATATAAAAAGAAAAAGAAGTAAAAAACTTCTTTTTAGTTAAAGTTTACTAATTTATGAGCTAAGCGGTATCCTATCATCGTTAATAGTCTGCCTACTTTTGTTGGAAATGATACCCAGGTTGCCATAGTACAGTATCTAATACTATGATATAGTTTTGGATTTTTCTCTTTTACTTTTTTCCAAAGGTCTTTATATTGTTTTTCTCCTTCTTTTGTATAAGATATTCTAGAGAATACAACTCCAATCGTCATTAAGAAAATACATTCCCTTCTCATTAATTTACGTAATTTCTTATTTTCTATCGTTGTTAAATCGTATGCTGTACATACTCTTTCTGACACTAATACTTGATGAGAACTACGTTTAATCATTTGGCTTTCTTGTACTGATTGATCACTTCTTCCGATATAGTAGCGATATAGATCTAAATCTAAATAATAAATAGTTTCCGTATTTACTAGAGGTAAATAGATAAATAAATTATCTTCATAAAAAACATGTTTTGGTAAATCTATGTTGCTTTTATCTAGTACCCTCTTTTTATACATCATCGAATGAAGAGAGGGATATTGTGTTAATTTAAAACGATGAATATCATCCCATGTTAATACTTTATTTTCATCATATACATTAGCAAAAGAAATTACTTGATCACTTCTACCATCTGTATATGTATATACATAATTACATACTACTAAATCTGTATCTATATGTTTTATTTCTTTTAGTAGCTTTTTATAAGCTTTTTCGTCTAACCAATCGTCACTATCTACTACTTTAAAATATTTACCTGTAGCATGTTTTAATCCCGTGTTTATTCCTTCTCCATGACCTCCATTTTCTTGATGAATTACTTTTACTGTTTCTGGATATTTCTTGTGATACTGGTCAGCTATTTTTCCTGTTTTATCTGTTGAACCATCATCAATTATAATTATTTCTACTTGTTCTTTTCCTATCAATAAGGAATCTATACATTTTTTCATATATCCTTCTGAGTTGTAACAGGGTACAACAAATGATATATCTTTCATATTTCACCAACTTACTATTTTTATTAATTCATTTTATCTGTTTTTTATCTGCGTTTAGAAATATAATATGTGCTATCTTTAACAAACTCCATTCTTCCCAAGTAATTACGTGATGCAAATTCATCTTCATCTAAGGTGTAACCACAGGCTTCTGCTGTATTAATGCTATTTTTATTACTTGGGTCAATATCTAATCTAATCGACCTAATGTTGTGATTTTCAAATAAGTAGTCTGTTGTTTCTCTAATGATTGTACTTCCATAACCAAGTCCACGATATGCCTTTAAGACCGCATATTCTAAAAACACTTCATCACGAACTCTACTTGATATAAATAAATATCCAATAGGAATATCTTCTACTTCTACTACAAAAGCACTTTGATAAATATTTCGGTTGTTATTTTTAGAGTTTTCTAGTCTAGGGCCTATTTGATGAATAAAGCTTGAATGAGATTCTCCTTTTTCAAACTCTTCTTTTAAATTCTTATGTTTTTCTTCTTTGTATCTCGTTAGTTTTAAAGACTCCAATTCTATATTCACATAATCACCTATATTTATTTTATCACTTATGTCTAGTAATATAAAGTATTTAAATTTAACTTTTTATATTTCTAGACACATTTAAAAGAATTCCCATACTAACCATACTGATTAAAAGGGAGGAACCTCCATAAGATAAAAATGGTAATGTGACACCTGTTACTGGTATCATGCCTATTACTACCATTAAATTCATAATTGCCTGAAATATAATTTGAAATGTCATACCAATGCATAAGTATTTAGCAAACTGGTCTTTGCTACTTAAGGCAATTTTTATTCCTCGCCATAAAATAATAGAAAAAAGGCCTACTACAATAAAAGCTCCTACTACACCAAATTCTTCTGCTATAATTGAAAAAATGAAATCTGTCTGTGGTTCAGGTAGGTAGAAGTGCTTTTGAATCGAATTTAAGAATCCTGTTCCTAATAGGCCACCTGGACCTATGGCATATAGACTTTGAATAATTTGAAATCCTGTTCCTAATGCATCACTCCATGGATCTATAAATGAAGTAATTCTATCCATTCGATATGGAGCAATCACAATTAATATTATGACACCAATGACTCCAATTACTCCCATTCCTATGAAAAACTTCATATTTACTCCAGCAATAAATAATAGAGCAATAATAGATACTACTAGAATCGCTCCTGTTCCCATATCTGGTTGTAACATGATGAGGCCAAATAAGAAAAATAATATTCCTAAGATAGGAAAAACACCTTGTTTATAACTTTTTAGAAACTTATTACTATTTGTTAAATATTTGCTAGTAAAAATAATCATACCCAACTTGGCAAACTCACTTGGTTGTATTCCTAAAGAACCTATTCCGAACCAAGAACGACTACCATTTCTAACACTACCGATTCCTGGTATTAATACTAAGATTAGTAGAATTATGCAGATAAGTAAAATACTCCTTGCTTTTTGATAGTATATTTTGTAGTCTATTTTTGATACAACAAACATTACTATTAGACCAATGATAAAGAAAATAGATTGATATTTTAGATAATGAAAGCTGTCATTAAATTTATATTCTGACCAAATACTAGAGGCAGAGTATATCATTATAATACCAAAGATGGATAAAACAATAATCGCTAGTAGTAATATTTTATCTATTTTATCTTTCATGGTATCACCTATTTTATTATATTTTTTTGCATAAAAAAAAAGAACTGTAATAGTTCTTTATACTCCGCCTTCTATTTCTGTTAATACCCAGTCATAGTTTTCTGTATTATAAACAGTTCCACAATATGGACATAGTCCGCTGTTGTTTGCATCTATCGATGCTCCACAACCAGGACATGTTCTACTCATTCCTTCCATAGTAGCATTTTTGTTCTTTCTAAATGTTAATATATGACTTTTTTCTACTCTGTTTCTGTTATTACCAGATTTATATTCTCTTGATGTCTTATCTATTTGATAATCCATATATCTAGAAATTAATTCTACTCTTATTTCATAATACTTATCCGTTTCTTCTATTCCTATAATATATGAATCTTTAACATTAAGTTCATCATACATTTGAATTTCGTTTGCTTGCTGTAGGCTGTTTAACTTGTCGGTCAGCTCTTGATATAATTCGTCTCCTACTTTATGATCGACTCTTTTTAAATTTTCTGTCATGATAGACATTAAAATCATAATATAAGTATTGTCTACTTTAGCTAGAAAACCACTTTCTGAAAAACTTTTATCTTTCTTTATTAATTCTTCTTTTGTCATTGTTGGTCTTTTGCCTCCTTTTTACTTAATACCCAGTCCTTAGATACTTTTGCTATGGTACTACCACAATATTCGCAAGTTTGAGATGCTTTGCTTGTTAGCTTTGCTCCGCAGTTTGGACAGGTGTCTGGTGTTGTTTTATTACATACATAAATCAGTTCATAGTGCATATATATTTTTCTATGCTTGTTTCCTCTTGTTACTTGATGGTTTTGTACTATATAGTCATAGAATGCTACTTTTAATTCCATTGTTACTGTTATTTGATTATTCTCTTCTTTAATATCTGTAATCATAGAGTCAAGATAGTTAAATGATTCCATTACATTTTGCTCATTTTTTATCTTTAATGTTTGCAGTTGCATTTCATATTGATTATATAGTTCATCCGTTAATTTAGTTCTTAATTTTTCATATTCAAAATTCATCCAAGCATGTTGAATATCTATATAATCCTGATATCTCGCTTGTAAAAATTCTTGTGCATTATAGTCAGGAATCAATGCCTTTATTTTATCTATTGATAATTCTTTTCTGTGATCTAATTTTTTCATATTTGATAATATATTAGAGCTTTTATTTTTCTTTCCCCTAGCTGTTTCTATAGCTATTAAAGTAGGAACTATTAGTATTACTATTGCTAGTATTAAAACTGCTCCATTGATAGATGTATCATCATTACTTGAACTACTACTATAGTAATTAGAACCACTATCCCAGCTAGAGCCACTGTCCCAACTGGATCCACCAGACCAACTAGAACCTCCGCTCCAGCCTCCACCGGTATCAAAACTAGAATCAAATCCAGAGTCGGCTTTTACTGTTGGTATTACTAATAATGTTAGTAAAATAACTATTATTGTTGGCAATAATATATAACTCTTTTTTTTCATTTTGCTACTCCTCTATCTCTACTACTCTCTTTTTATTTTACCATTATTTTTTATGGAACAAAAAAAAAGATGCCTTCTTTTGACATCTTTTTTACAACCACACTCCAAATATAATTCCTGCCATAGCAAGCAATAATCCACCTACCCAGAATAGTTTTACAATATCTGTCTCTTCCCATCCTAGTTTTTCAAAATGATGGTGAATTGGAGTCATTAAAAATAACTTCTTATGAAATACTTGTACCCAGAATGTTTGAATAATCACACTTAATGTTTCTATTACAAAGATACCTGCTACTACTAGGAGAGTCAATTCTCTATGAGTTAAAATAGCAATTGCTCCCATGGTAGCACCTAAAGCAAGGGAACCTGTATCTCCCATGATTACTTTAGCAGGGTGTGTATTATAGATTAAATACCCCATTAAACTTCCAACTAAAATTAAACTGAAAATCCCGATATCTTCAAAACCAACCATTAAGGAGATTAGAGCAAAAGCAATGTAGGCAATTGCTGAAAGTCCTCCCGCTAGTCCATCTAGTCCATCGGTTAAATTTACAGCATTACTTGCTCCTACTAAAACGAACAGAATGAACAGACCATAGAGCCATCCCATTTCTATATCAATATGAAGCGTTCCAACTACCCAAGATGTTTGTCCACCATTTCTCATATAGATATAGAAGAAACCGATAGCAATCAACACTTGCATAATGAGTTTTTGATAAGTTGTTAGTCCTTCATTTTGTGCTCTCCTAATTGATAAAAAATCATCTAGAAATCCTATACAAGCATATCCTAGAAACACCAATAAAACAATTCCTAAATTTGCTGTATATGGAATTTTATCTGTCAGGATTAAAAGAATTGTTGCGGCTACTGTAGGAATGATAAAAATTAACCCTCCTATTGTTGGAGTACCTTCTTTTTTTCTATGCGCTTCTCCTACAAAGACACTAACTCTTTGCCCCATTTTTAATTTTTTTAGTATTGGTATTAATATTAATCCTAATACTGCCGAAGATAAAAAACCAATCATTATCGCGAAGATAGCTTTGGTCAATAATAACATTTCGTTCACTCCATTTCTCTTGTGATATTATATCATACTTCATAAATTATTATGCAATTTTTGGTTCTTTAGACAAAATTTTACACTTCTTCTACTCTTTCTAAAGTTTTTACTTTTTGATTATTTTTTTCTAATAAATTTTCTTGTTGTTGTTTGATTTTTTCTAATTCTTCTTCTTTTTCTTTTAATTCTCTTAATAATTTGTTCAAATTAGACAATAATTCTTTGCATTCTGGAATTTCGTTTATATATTCTTTAAAATCCTTTTCAATCTTTCCAATCATATTTTCTAGTTTATCAGAAGTTTTTCCTATTAAGTTTATAGCATCACTTACTTTAGAAATGTTGGTTTCTATTTCTTTTCCGTAATCTGTTACCGAAATAATTCTGTATCTTCTTTCTCTTAGTCTAGGATTCATTAAGTTTCTCATAAAATATAGATAAGCTGCTGTTGCGGTAGCCATGGCTTTCGCGCTTCTACCTCCAGGAATCATCATAGGTATTGCTAACATCCTTAGAAGTCTTCTACTTTGTCTTGTCATTAGTTGCATTCTGTACTCTACCTGTTCTGTAATTGATGTAGAGTCTTTTACTTTTTGTTCTAATTCTTTTAGCATTGTGTCTTGTTCATATTGAAGGGCTATTAATTGATTATTAAAATTATCATAGTCATAATATGCATCTTTCATGCTTTGTAGTTTTTCTTCATCTACTTCTAGCTCTTCTTTTTTCGTTTCTACTTTGGTGTTTAAATTTCCTGTTTTCTTGGTTACTTCTTCTAGTTTTCCAGCAATCATAATATATAAATCTGAATCTTTAACTTCATCTACTACTTTTTTATTCTTGAAACTTTCTATATAACCATCTACTAAGTCAGTAAGATAATCTTCTGCTTCTAAATTATTTACTTCCACTTTTATTTTTTCTTTTAATTCTTCTAATTTTTTAATAACCATATTTAACTGAAATAAAATGTCTTCGGCTTCTTTTGATGTGTGCATATCATCAGAGTCTTTTGCTAATACGTTATACTCATATATTAGTTCTTTTAATTCTTGTTTAATTTCTTTTAACTTTGATTCATATTCTGCAACTATTTTCTTATCTTGGGCCTTTTGAAAGGCTGGGTTTGTTGCTAGTGAATCTGTTGCTTTTACTATTTTCGTTTTTGGTAGAGGAATTGTATCTTGTTTTTCTTTTAGTAATTCTACTTTTTGTTCTTCTTTTTTCTCTATAGTAAATGTTACTTTTTCTATTCCTACTTTATCATTTTCCCTTAATGATACTTTTGCTGTTGCTACTGTTGGAATTTCTGTTATTTCTAAAGCCTCTTTTGTTTCTTTTCTTACTCTAGGTGTTGTAGGGACTACTTTCTTTCCTTCAATCGTTTTTGGATAACCATAGTCTGTAAACTTTCTATCGTTCGTCTGGTAATCTTCTATATAAATAGAGGTCTCACTTAACTCTAATTTTTCTGCTTGATGAAGTTCTTCTGTCTGTAGACTTTTTGCTTGTTCCCTTTCTTCTTTTTTTTCATCTCTTACATGAAAAATAGCATCAAAAGTGTTTCCTGCAATTGAAAGTGGTACGGCGACGAGAAAAGAAGCTAGTTGGAGATTTCTTACTTCCTTTTCTAACTTTTCTAATCTTAACTTTTTTTTCTTCTGATAATATTCTTTTAGTTTCTTTTTATTTTCTGATGTTATGATGATAGTTCGCTTTCTATCTCTTCTACCACCTTTTGTCCCTATTGTTTCGTTCATTTTTTTCACCATTTTAAGTGTATCATAATTTTATTCTCTTTTATATAGTTTCTATTTATTTCTCCACTTCTTTTGTGTCAAATTACTCTAATAATAGTCTAACTGTTCCGCCTTCTTCTAATTTTTCTCCGGCATCAGGTGATTGTGCAACTACCTTTTCTCCTGTTCCTGAATATTCAATTGTAAACTTACTTAATTTCTTCTTAGCTTCTTCTACGCTTTTTCCTACTACCTTAGGAACTTTATGAGTTGGGATATCCGTCCATTCTAAATCTTTTTTCATTTCTCCTTCCTGTTTTGGAATCTCCAATGCATCAATGATATCTAATAAAATACGTCTTGCTATTGGAGTCGTTGTATAACTGGATAGAAGTGCTGTGTTTTTTGGATTATCTATTGCTAAATATAGAACAGCTTGTGGATCATTGGAAGGGACTACTGCCATGAATGACATGATATAGTTCCCTACTAAATATTTTCCGTCCTGTACTTTTTGAGCGGTTCCCGTTTTACCTCCAATACGGTAACCTTCTATATAGGCACTTTTCCCTCCTCCTTTTGCTACTACACTTTCTAAAGCATGTCTCATAATTCTTGAAGTTTTCTTACTAATTACTTGTCTTATTTTTTTCTTTTTTGTTTGCTCAATAATACTTCCTGTTTCTTTTTCTGATATACTTTTTACTATGTATGGTTCATATAAAGTACCGCCGTTTACTACAGCTGATACTGCTGCTACTTGTTGTATTGGAGTTACACTAACACCTTGTCCAAAAGCAGTTGTTGCAAGTTCTACATTCCCTACTTGATTTAAGTTAAAAATGATTCCTTTTCCTTCTCCATTTAGATCTACTCCTGTTTTTCTACCAAACCCAAACTTATCTATATAACTAAATAGTGTTTCTTTTCCTAGAAGTTGCCCCATCTTTACAAATCCTGGGTTACAAGAATTTTGAAGTACTTGTAGAAAAGTTTGTTCTCCGTGTCCCCCTGCTTTCCAGCAACGTAGTGTAGAGCCGTCTACATTCACACTACCTGAATCGTAAAAATGATCTTTATTTAAGTCTACTACAGCTTCTTCTACTGCTGCTGATGTCGTTATTATCTTGAATGTAGACCCAGGTTCATAGGATGCCCAGATAGGTAAATTTCTGCTTAATACTTCTTGCGTATAATCTTGATAGTTATTAGGATCATAATCCGGTCGTGATGCCATTCCTAATATTTCTCCATTATTAGGATCCATTACGATTGCTAGAGCCATATCAGGTGAGAACATATCAACTACATTGTCTAGTTCTCTCTCTAATGACTTTTGAATATTAATATCTATGGTTAATGATATATTCATACCATCTTGAGCTTCTACATAGATATCTGATAAATTTAATTTATTTCCTTTGGCATCAGAAAAATATTTTATGGCTCCACTTTTTCCTGTTAAATACTTATCATATTGTAATTCTAATCCTGATAGTCCCTGATTATCAATTCCAACATAACCAAGGCTATGAGATAACATATTTCCATATGGGTAATATCTTTTGGCTTCTTTTACCAAGTATACACCATCTAACTTTAAATCTGATATTTGCTCTGCTACATCATAAGATAATCTTCTCCCCTCTGGGTGAACTCTTTCAATTGATGTCTGTTTGTAGACATGTTCTTTCATTTCTTTATAGCTAACATTTAATATTTCTGCTAATTTTTTAGTAGTTTCCTTTTTATTTTTAATTTGATTGGGAATTAACACTAAAGATGTTGTAGTTAAATTATCTGCTAGTACCACACCATTTCTATCTAGTATTAATCCTCTATCTGCCTCTATTGGTAAATCTCTACTCCATAAATCCGATGCATAGTCGTTTAATTTTTTATAATCTATCATTTGTACATAAAATACTCTTAAGATAATAAAAATAAATAACAGTAGTAAAATTAAAAAAACTATTTTAATTCTTTGATCTATCTTTCTTAAAAACATAGTCCACCTCTAATAGTTTTTTATGTTTTAAAGATAAAAAAAGAACGTTTTTTCTTCGTTCTTTTTCGCTTTTTTAGTCAATTCTTTTATATTTTACACCATCGATTGTTATTATATCGCTATTCGTATCTTTTGACATTAATTGTTCAAAACTTGGTCTTATATTTAGAGGAAGTGTATTGTAATCTACTACCTCTTTTACATTGATATCTCCATTATAGTATTTGCCTTTTACAAAAGTATCTACTTGATATCTACCATTATTAAATCCTATATCTTCTGTTACTTGTTCCAATGTGTTTTTAGAGGGAACATATACTAGAAATTCAGCATTAAATTGTGGCCTATGATTTACTTTGTTTCCATTACGATATACGCTTTTTATTAGTGCATAGCATTCCTCACCAAACTTTTCTGTTTTATGGTTTGCTACTACTTTTTTTATTCCTTTTACTAATATGACAATCCCAATTATCCAAAATCCTCCAATAACTAAAATTGCAAACAAGTTTACCTCTTTTGTTATTAAAAAAGGTATTGTAAAAAAGATCATAAATATGGTCCAACTAAGACCAAAAGTAAATTCAAACATATTTTACCTCTCTACTTTCTATTTTATCTTTATTTTATCATATAGTATTTGATAACTCTCTATAATTCTTCTTGTTTTTTTGCTTCTCTTAATATTTTTTCCAATACTTGATATGCTGCTTCTTTCGTTTTACATGTCATTAAAAAGCGTCCTGAATGACAAAATGTTGTACCTTTAATTCCTGTTTTTTCTTCTAGTCCTTCGTTCTCAAGTCCTGCCCATGCTTCAGGAAATGGACATCTATCCGTTTTATCTTCTGATGATTTTTTGATTGTTTTAATCCCCCATCCGCCACGGTTAGAAGGATATAGAGCAAAGAGGATATGATTACCTTCTTCGTTTTTTATTACTGTTTCTTCGTATGGGATATACTCTTCTAGCTCTAAATAATCCTTAGTAGTGGTTTTTAATTTTTCTAGAATAATTTTTTTTGCTTTTACTTTTCCTTGAATATTGTATAGAATTTCTTGGAATATTATTTTAGCTAATTCGACTGCTTTGATAAATTGTTCATTTTCGTCTTGTGTACTTCCAAAACTTGGATTGCAAACTTTGATAATATCATCTAGGGTTTTTATCTTAAAATTTGCATTTATCTCTGGAAATACGCCGTTATCTACAGCATCAATTCCTTCGATTAGTTCTTTATCTATAGTATTAAATACTTCCTCAATCTCTTCTATGTTTAGTTTTTTTAAATAATCTTTTCCAAAATCCCGAAATAAAAGACCAAAGGACGAATATTTTATGCCATTTTCTCTTAATTCAGCATCTTCTTGATGATGATCGTACTTTCCTCTTCCTATATCATAAATCAAAGCACCTTTGGGTATTTTATCTTTTTCTATTTGTGGTACTCTTATTACGGCTATATCTTTTTTATATAAATCTAGGAAAGCGGTTGCGAACACTTCATCTGTGTGCATAGTACCACTATGTGTTATATATTTTGCATCTTTTATATCTGTTACTAATTTCATAAGCTCCTCTTTTCTTTTTTTATTATAGCACAAAACTATAACAAAAAAGAACAGTTTCCTGTTCTTTATGCTGCTCTTTGATGTGAAGCTTCTCTTTCTGCAGCTTGTTCTTGTTGACTAGCTTGATATTCTGATACCATATCGATAATTTGTGCTTCTTGCTCTGATTTTGCACTGCTTCTATTTTTACTTGTACTCTTTGCACAATTATATGCTAATGCTGCACTACTTACTGCTCCTAATAACGTTGTTTGTAAATCACTTGGCAAGCTCTGTAGTGCTTCTACTTGTTCTATCGTTAATCCACTTAAGCTCTCACCCATATTTGTTACATCTACCATTCCTTGATACATCTGTGGTATTGCATTTGGATTCTGTACTAAATAATCCATTGCTTTTCCTACTTCTGATAATTCAAATTGTGGATGTGTTTCCATATATTTTTGGAAATATGGTAATGCTTCTTGAACAATTCCATTTAAGGTCTGATGAGTTTGGGTTGCCATATCTGCAAATGCTTGTGTTACTTCACCTTCACTTAACAATCCTTGTGAATATTTCGCAGCAGTTTCTTGAACCTGGTGTTGATAGTTATTATACATTTCCTGAGCTGTACGATGTGCTTGTTCATCTATTTCTCGATAAGCACTTCCGTAGCCTCCATGTCCTCCACCGTTGACAACAGCATCTTTATCATATGCATATCTTTCTCCTGTATTCAATGTATTAATAGCATCACTATTTGCTTGGGCTTCCATTCCTTTTTCAAACGTATCTCTATGTCCAGCAATATCTTGTCCTGTTTGATGTACTTGATCTATTGTCTGTTGGTTTGTTCCAT
>USGV01000018.1 GCA_900554305.1 uncultured Mycoplasmatota bacterium
CTATCCATTTACTTTTTAAATATTACTTAACATGATTATTATATTCTCTAGCTATATCTAAAAATTTATGCAATTCTTTTTCTAATTCTTCAAAATGGTCTTTACAATAAGTAAAGTCCTTTTCTTTACTTTTTAATTCATGCTGATAAGCAATGTCTGCAAAACTCATAAATCCTAAGTATTTAGCATCACTTTTCATTGAGTGAACTAAAATTGCATAATTTTCCATATCTTTCTCTTCCAAATACTTTTTCAAATTAGAAAGTTTTTCATCAATTTCCTCTAAATAATCATGAAGAGTCATATGATACATCTCCATATCACCTAAAAGTTCTAAGGCATGATCAATATCTACTCCGTGATTTCTTAAATAATCTTCATTATATACTTGTTCACTAGATGAAGCATCACTAGTATTAACACTTTCAGAAACATCTAAAAGCTCAGTAGTATGAAATAACTCCCCAGTCTGAGAATCTTTCAAATGAAGAAGTGTCGCAAAAACACGAACCATTTCATCTTTTTCGATCGGCTTAGCTAAATAATCATCAAACCCATCACCTATATATTTCTCTCTCATACCAGTAATCGCATTAGCAGTTAAGGCAACCACAGGTATAGAAAAATCTGGTAAATCTTTTAATTTCTTTAAAGTCTCAACTCCACTCATTTTAGGCATCATATCATCCAGTAAAATAATATCATATTTCTCGCCAGACATAATTTTTTCTAAGCAATGATAACCGCTATCTACACATTCTACATCAGCAGAATATCTCTTTAATAATTGACTAGCAACCTTTAAATTCAAAGTATTGTCATCAACTACCAAAATCCGATAACCAGATAAGTCTAAATGTGTCAAATTAGGTCCAGTATCTTTATGTAAGCTACTTCTTTTTCAATAGGCTGATCTAGAATAATAGTAAACTTAGATCCTTCACCATAAACTGTATGAACAACAACTTTACCGCCCATAAGTTCAACCAACTGTTTAGTAATTGCAAGACCCAATCCGGTACCCTCTACTGTCGTATTACGGTCTTCGTCAAGCCGCTGGAATTTAGTAAATAATTTATCAATATTTTCTTTCTTAATACCACGACCAGAATCTTCAACAGAAACAATCAAACGGCAACGATTAGCATTATTTACACAATTAACTTCATACCGTACAAACCCATGTTCCGTATATTTACTGGCATTACTCAAAATATTAGTAACAACTTTCTTAACATTAGTATGATCACCATATAAAACCTTTGGTAAATCAGGTGCAATATATACTTGAAAATCAAGTCCCTTCTCATCCATTCTAGGCTTAATTAACTTAGCAAGACTAGAAAACAATTCAGGTGCATCATAAGGAGAATTAGTAATCTCTAATTTACCAGCTTCAATCTTAGATATATCTAAAATACCATTAACAATCTCTAACAAAGTATTAGAAGCATTAACGATATCTTTTGCATTATCTTTAGCCTCATCCAATGTTTTAGCATGACGTACACAATCACTAAAACCAACAATAGCATTTAATGGAGTACGAATTTCATGAGACATACTAGATAAGAAATCAGTCTTAGCCTGATTAGCTTTATCGGCTTGTTCCTTAGCAAGTTCCAATTGCTCAATCATCTTAACATCAGGATTTTCAATTGTATTATACATTAAAAATATTAGAAATGTTTCCATTGAAGTAGCAATCGTAAGTGTTGGATTAAGTTTTTGAACTATTGTTGTAAAAATTATTCCAACTACAAAAACAAATAATGGCAAATACTTTTTCTTCTTAATATTACGTATATTGCAAACCATAGAAATAATACAGATAATTCCACAAAGTCCAGAAACAACATACACTAAGTTAGCTGCCAAACCATACGAATAAGTAAAACCATTGCCAGAATATAATTCAATTGGTAAACAGAATAATAAAATTGCACAAAAAGCAAAAATTCCAATAATAATTTTTCTTAACGTCCAATATTTTCCTGGAGTAGTACTCTCATCAATCTTAATAAAAGTAACAAAAATAACATACATACTAAATAGGAAAGCAAAACTCATTAAATAAAGTAAAAACAATTTATTAATAATAGTAGTCCAAATTGTAATTGGAAAGTATAACAAAGAATATGTACATACAAACTCTAATAATAAACCAATTAAATTACTAACAACCAAAATACTAAAAATACGATTTTCATAAGTATTGATATGTTTTTTCGTAAAATACATTAAATTTAATGTTAATGAATAAAACAAACTTACACAAATTAATACTAAACTAACATTAATTTCCATACAAACACCTTCTCTAGTATAAATTATAGTAAAAATTAAAAACGTTGTAAAGAAAAAGGACGAAAGATCGCCCTATTTTTTTAGTGTTTTATTTGCATCATGAAAATGATATTGACTTGGTGTAACAAAAGAAATCTCTCCATCTCGATAAACCGGTTTAATACATTTTTCTGTAATTCCCTCATCTTCTAAAGTATGGAAATCTCTTTTACCACTACTTGTTAATGGAAAACTTTCTTCATTACCATGAACCCTAAAAAATACACGCTCTGCAATATCTTCACCTAAAATATCAGCACACCGACTATCAGCAGATATCAAAGTATTCAAAATAGAAGATGACGTTTTTACTTTTTCAGGTTGCATTTCAACGTGAGCAATATACAATGGTCCATCAACTTCATCGCACTCTGCTTTTACAACCTCACAAGATAAAATATTTTTTGTATCGCGTAAAACACTATCTGCAACAACAAAATTAGGAATTTCCTCTTCCTTATCAGGAATCCTACCCTTCATATAAATAGATCCATTTTCATCTAAATAGCCATAAACATTGCAGTCTCCCCAAACTTTACCTTGTGCATCACGAATAAAGAACTTCTCTGTTGCTTCTGGATTATTTTTATATTCTTTCATATTACATGGAGAATTAGCAACCAGCCTTCCAAATTGATTTGGAGGGCAATGATTACCATCTTTATCTAAAACAGCAACTTCTACCATTTGAAATGGATTTAATCCATGAGGCTCCTTTTTAAATGCATATTTCGGAGTCTTGCTTTGTAAGGAACGGAATAATAACCAGAAAATACCACCGTGTTCACAGTCCCCACCTGCAACAGACATTGTAACTGGAGAAATAGGTAAAGGTACTATATTTTTACCAGCTTTCGTCTTACGTAAAGCTTTATTAAGAAACTTTTCTTCATTTCTTTCCAAAGGTTCACCAACCGCAAAAGCTAACAATAAATTTGGCAAAAATACATTTCTCCCACCTAAAATTTCTTTAGCTGCTTGAACCCAAAAACTACGAGTTGCTACTACATATGTTGGTTGATTAATAAGTAAAGTATTTAAAAAGAAATCTTTATCATAAATAGGTTCCATAGCTAATTTAGATCCTTGCATCAATGCATCAGAAATACTAGAAATAATATCAGTATTAGAATGAGTCGGTATATGAGCTTGTACTGTAAAGTTTTTCATAGATGTAGTTTTTTGAACTTCTGGATCATGACATCTTCCTATAGTGATAAGGCTTCTATTAGCATGAACAATTGCCTTTGGACGACTAGAATGAGTAGAACCGCTTGTATAAGTAATAAGAAATTCATCATTCATACTGCAATTTTCTTGTAATTTACCACGATAATTAGCACCTAACTTTCCAAAGTCAGATATAGACAATATCTTAGCATTTTGACTACGATGAAAATCAACAGTGTTTTTCATCAATCCATGTACGTTATCAAATCGTTGATAAGGATTTATTCCATTTGGTAAAGAGTCTGTCAAAGAAGGAACTACAATATGTTCAATATGACTATTTTCAATAACTTTCTTAAGTTTTGCATATTTGTTATCTTCAATAAACATAACTTTAGAATCACAATCTTTGATAATCTCACCAATATAATCAGGATCAAAATCATCTGCAAATATATTAAGTTTAGCACCTAGCATACTAGCCGCACCAAGTAAATAAACAAGCTCAGGCGTATTAGACATACACACAGGAATTTCTGTTCCTTTAGAAACACCCATAGTTTTTAAAGATTTTGCATATGCTTTCATCTGATTAAACATTTCACCATAAGTAATTTTATTACCTCGATATATCAATGCAATATCATCCTTAGTCTTCTTATTTCTCTCATAAATTTCCTCATACCAAGAATGATTGTGATTTTCTTCCAAGTCTTTCAAAACTCTAGTAATGAATTCCTCATTAGTTTCTACACGTTTACCCCTTTTTGTAAGTAACTTTATTTTTTCTCCCATCATTTTTTTAATTTTATCAAAGTTAATCATAAATTTCCCCCTCCTAATAAAAAAGCAGCGCCAAAAAGAGACAAAAACTCTATAAGGTACTGCTTTTTATATTTATATAATTGATTAAATAAGTCCTTAACATAAGAACCCACTCCCCCAACTAAGCAATATTTTACACGATAAATCTCTTTTTTGCAAGTATTTATTGATTTCTAAGTTGTTCTAGATTATCTAAAAACTCTTGTGGAGGATCAACTTCAAAAAATAATTCTTTACCTGTGGAAGGATGTTTAAACTTAATACTCTTAGAATGTAACATCTGGCCAAACTCCGTAGACTTACCTCTACCATACATTGGATCATTAGAAACAGGATAACCAATATATGCCATATGAACACGAATTTGATGAGTCCTACCAGTCTCTAAAATACACTCTACTAAAGTATGATTAGAAAAAGTTTCCAAAACTTTAAAATGAGTAATAGACTCTTTTCCATGTACATCAGTTACTGCCATTTTTTGACGATTATTAGGGTCTCTTCCGATAGGAGCATCAATTGTTCCAGTATCATGTTTAATAACTCCATCAACAATTGCTAAATAATGACGTTCTACTTCTTTATTAGCAATCATTTTAGACAAAGCTTCATGCGTTTTATCGTTTTTAGCAACCAACATCAATCCACTAGTATCTTTATCTAAACGATGCACAATCCCAGGACGATTAGGCTCCCCAGCAGAAAGATGAAAACGATATAAAAGTGCATTAACTAAAGTACCAGTATAATGACCAGGAGCAGGATGAACAACCATTCCACTAGCCTTATTAATAACAAGTAAATCATCATCTTCATAAACAATATCAAGAGGTATATCCTCTGCTTCTATAGAAATATCATAATTTAAATCATCATTAACTAGGATAGTATCTCCTAATTTAACATTATAGTTATTACTAACAACTTTACCATTAACAGTAACAAGTTCCTGTTTAATAAGTTTTTGCACTTTACTTCTAGATAAATCTAGTTCCTCTGCTAAATAAGAATCAATTCTTTTTCCATTTTCTGTTACTTCTATCTCGAAATTCATTATAATCACTCCTAAAAATATCAATTACTAAAATTAAAAAACCCACTGTAATTCCAATATCTGCAATATTAAATACTGGAAAACTATAACCAAAGAAAGAAAATGCTAAATAATCAACAACCGCACCATATAAAATACGATCAATTAAATTACCTATAATCCCCCCAATAACAATACCAAGTCCAACCTTTTTCCATTTAGTCATAACTTCATCTGAAAGCACATAAAAGTGTAGAAAAGCTAAAACCAATACACTAAGTACGATAAGAATGATAGTTGCTCCACTAAAAAGACTAAATGCAGCACCTGTATTTTCAATATGATACAAAGAAAAAAAGTTAGGAATAACAGTAATTTCATCCATCAAAGAAATCTTAGAACGTACAAGTAATTTAACTAGTTGATCAATCATTAATAAAACACAAGCAACACTATAAACAGCCTCTCTATTTTTTAACAACCGACCTGTCTTTTTAATCTTCTTTATCATCGTTATCCTCCTTTTCTTTCAAATATTTAATTCTTTGTACAATAACTTGATATTGATTAAGTCTTTTTTCAACTGTACCACGAACTTTCAACAAATCTCCTTTTTCTATACCTTCATATAAACGATATACTTTAGGAAACAAAGTAAAATCCATAGTACCAGTTTCATCACTACCAGTAATAAAAGCCATCTTATCACCTTTTTTAGTATTAATAACTTTAATCTTATCTACTAAAATTAAACAATCTATTCTCTTAGAAAAATAATTAGATATTTCATTTAAAGATACGGTATATGGATTATCTTTCTTATACATTAATGTAGGATGACTAGATAAATAAAAACCAAAAACTTCTTTTTCTTTATCTAATAAATAACTATCTTCATATTCCCTCTGTTCCTCAATATCAGGTTGCATAACCAATGATGGATCTATATCTTTCGTAAGTTCTGCATAATTAAATAAACTATCCAAATTATAAATTAGAGTTGCAATATTATAAGAAAACTCATGAAAAACATCAGCATAAATCAATGTTTCTAAATTTTTCTTTCCAACACCAGCAATATAAAGTCGACTAAAAGCATCATAAATACTTACAAACTCGCCCTCTTCTCTTGCTTTCATAATACTATTCGCAACAACGATACCAATAGACTTAATATTAGAAATTGGATAAACTATTCGCCCATCTTTTACAATATATCTAGTATCGCTCAAATTAATAGAAGGTTTTAAGATTTGTAATCCATTAGCACGAGCTTCCATAATATATTCATGAGTCTTTGTTTCGCTACCAATAACATTAGTTAAAAGATTAGCAAAGAATATTGTTTTATAATGACTCTTTAAATAAGCCATTTTATAAGCAATCAATGAATAAGCAACAGAATGAGAACGGTTAAATCCATATCCAGCAAAATTAAGTATCAAATCGAATATCTTTTTAGACACTTCATAATTATGACCACGCTCTAAACTCTTATGAATAAACTTTTCTTCCTCATTCTTTAATAAATCTACTTTCTTTTTACTCATAGCACGACGTAAAACATCAGCTTCACCTAAACTATATCCAGCAAAACTACTAGCTACTTGCATAATTTGTTCTTGATAAATAATAATACCATAAGTATTTTTTAAAATTGGTTCTAAACAAGAATCTAAATATGTAATTTCCTCTTCTCCATGTTTTCTACGAATATAAGAATCAATATTAACAGCTGGACCTGGACGAAATAAAGCAATCGCCGCAAATATATCTTCAAATTGATTAGGACGTAAATTACGTAAAAAGTTACGCATTCCTACAGACTCAAACTGGAAGATTCCACTTGTATTTGCCACTTCAAAAATATAAAGTGCATCCTTATCATCTAATGGAATTTGATTAAAATTAATTTTTTCTCCTAAAGTATTTTCTATATCTTTTAAAATATTATGAATAATAGTCAAATTCTTAAGACCTAAAAAATCCATTTTTAAAAGTCCCAAATCTTCTAAATACTCCATAGAATAACTTGTTAAATACATACCTTCACTAACTGTTAAAGGTAAAACTTCATCCAAATCTTTTTGACACATAACAATACCAGCAGCATGAGACGAAGTATGTCTTGGAAACCCTTCCAATTTTAAAGCTACTTTAAACATCTTAGTAAGTAATAAATCACTATCTATTCTAGCTTTAAACGCAGCGTTATTATTATAAAAATCGCTTAATTTATCTTTCGTGAATGTAGGAATAAATTTATTTAAACCATCCACTTTATAAGTAGGAATATTTAAAACACGACTAACATCACGAATAACTTGCTTAGCTCCCATAGTACCAAAAGTTACAATACCAGCCACTCTCTTTTTACCATATTTAGAAACAACATACTCTATAACTTCATCCCTTTTATCATCAGGAAAATCAGTATCAATATCAGGCATAGTCTTACGCTCTGGATTTAAGAAACGTTCAAACAACAAGTCATACTTTAATGGATCAATTTCTGTAATACCAAGACAATAAGAAACTAAAGAACCTGCAGCACTACCTCTTCCTGGCCCAACTAAAATATCATGTTGTTTTGCATATTTAATAAAATCATATACCACTAAAAAATAATTAGAAAATCCCATTTCATCTATAATCTTTAATTCATAACTAAGACGATTACGATAAGTATCATTAACTTCACCATTAAGTCTACGATTTAATCCTACCTTCGCAAGCTCAAATAAATATTTACTAGCATTATCACATTCATAAATAGGAAGTAAAAGTTCAGGGTTTGGAAATTCCAAATTACAGGCATCACTAATTCTCATAGTATTTAAAAGACCAATATTATCAGTACGTTCTAATAAGTTAGGAATTTCTAATTCATGATTTAAAATATCGTACCCCACTTCATCACTAACAGTCTTCCCATCACGTATTTTATATAAATAAGTAAGATAATCACTATCCTCTTTATGTAAATATAAAGAAAGAGGAAAAAACACTACATTTTTAGTATCTAATAAAACTCCTTTTTCTTCGAGCTTACTAGAATATCCTAAATACAAATCAGAATAAATTTCTTTAGCTAAAGAATACTTACTTCGACTCTCAAAAGGTAATACACTAATAACATCCGAAGAAAAAGACTTTAACTCATCTACTGTTACTTTTCTTTCATTTTGAATAGTAGATAATTTAATTAAATTTTGATATCCCTTGTAATTTTTACAATATAAAACAACCACAAAATCTTCTAAAGTAATAGTAAGACCAATAATAGGTTTTATATTTTCTTTTTGACACTTCTTAATAAATTCCATCACTCCATACATAGAATCATCACTAAGTGCCATACTAGAGATTTTATGATGTACTGCAAAAGAAACTAAATCATCAATTGTTAACATACTAGAAAGTAATGAATAATTACTTTTATTATATAATGGTATATACATATAAAACCTCCTCACAATTATTCTATCATAAAACATAAAAGATAAAAATCGAAAATAAAAAGAACTATACTTTTATAGTTCTTTATTTGGAATATGAAAAGAAAAATTTAAATACGCAGGCATTTTCTTTCCAAACTCTACAATATTATATTTTTCTATATTTTGTTCTACACATAATTCTTCATATTTATCATCCCAAGATAATTTATAAGAATCTTCTAAAGATAAGCCTAATTTTTGTAGATAGTATAAAATAACAGTTTTAGGATCTTTATCTAAACTTTTATTTTCAATTTCTATTGCTAAAGCAAAAGGATAAACATCCACAACAATTTCAACATCAGCATTAGAAAAGACATAACGATAACGTTCATAACTTTCTACTAATTTTAATTTTAATACTCCTTCTAAAAGAAAAATTAAATTATCATATTCTTCTGGAAGAATAGATACCTCTACTTCTTTTTCGGTATTAACTTCATTAGCAGAGACTTTTCCCATTCGTTGTTTATAACTAATCATACATTTTTTGAATTCATTATTTTCAGTAATACGAACGCGAAATCTAGCATCAATATCTTTAGAATAAAAACTATATTCTGGATTAGGATGATCATATTGTATTGTTTTTTCATAAAATTTACCTTTATATTCCAAATCAGAAAATGTTTTCAAATACTCTACAATCTTTTGTTCTTCACTTAATGAATAATAATAACGAACTTCAGATTCAACATTATTTTTTTGTGTATAATTCTTTTCCTGTCTTTGTCCAGTAAGAAGTTCATAAGTAGAAATACCTAATATTTCTGCCAATAACGGAATCGTACTAAGATCCGGCATATAAA
>USGV01000019.1 GCA_900554305.1 uncultured Mycoplasmatota bacterium
ATAGTCTAGACAATCTCTTTTTTTAATTGTCTATTCTATTGGATACATTTTAATATTAAACCTCTTTTATTTTATTATTCAGCTTTAGGTGTTTCTTCAGCTTTTACTTCTTCAGCAACTGGTGCTTCTACAGGAACTTCTTCCTTAACAACTATATCGTCTCTCTTTAAGTTAGCTCCGATATCTTCCTTTGTCTTAGCAGCCTTTCCTACTCTATCTCTTATATAGTATAACTTAGCACGTCTAGCCTTACCAACTCTAACTACCTCAACTTTTTCTACTAATGGAGAATGTAATAAGAATGTTTTTTCAACTCCTACTCCATAAGCAACTCTTCTTACTGTGAATGTTTCATTTAATCCACCATTTTGTTTCTTAATAACGATTCCTTCGAATACTTGGATTCTTTGTCTGTTTCCTTCTTTAATTCTTTGATGAATTCTTACAGTATCACCAATTCTAATATCAGGAACCTTATTTTTTAATTGTTCATGTTCTATTGATTTTATAACGTCCATGATTTCTACTCCTTTCTTTAATTTTTTATCATTTAGACTTTCTTAATCATTTTTGTTCATGCTATTTATAGCTTCTTGCTTTTGAACTTCATTTAATAGTTCTGGCCTTTTTTTATATGTGGTTATTAATGATTGTTCTCTTCTCCATCTTGCAATCTCTTGATGATTACCTGACGTAAGAACTTCTGGAACTTTCATTCCATGAAATTCAGCTGGTCTTGTATATTCAGGATATTCTAGTAATTTATCTTCTCCTGAAAAAGATTCTTCAACTGTTGAGCTATTACTTAAAACTCCGTCAACATATCTACTAACTGAATCTATAAGTACCATTGCTGGTAGCTCTCCTCCTGTTAATACATAGTCTCCAATTGAAATTTCTTCATCAACAATTTCATCTAAAACTCTTTGGTCTATTCCCTCATAATGTCCACATAATATAATCAAATGCGATTCTTTTGATAATTCTTTTACCATGTTTTGATTAAGCACTTTTCCCTTAGGAGACATATATATGACTTTAGCATTTTCCTCTGAAACAGAACTATATGCATCATATACAACATCAGGTCTGATGAGCATCCCTGCTCCCCCACCATAAGGTGTATCATCAACATGTTTGTGTTTATCTTTTGAAAAGTCTCTAATATTTATTAAATTTATATCTATTAAATCTTTTTCACTAGCTCTTTCTATTATGCTATGTTTCATTGGTTCAAACATCTCTGGAAAAAGCGTAAGCACATCGAATTTCATTTAATTTCCTTTCATTATATTAGTCCATCTATTAAATGTATTATAATTTTTTTGTTATCAGTATCAATTTGCTTTATTACATCCTTTATTGCTGGCAAAAGTATATCTCCAACTTGATAAATATCATTTGCTCCAGTATTGAATATATCGTCCAATGTTCCTAAAAATTTTCCATCATCAGAATATACTTCAAATCCAATTAAATCATTTATATAATAAGTACCTTCTGGTAAACTTGGAGCATCTTTTCTTTCCATCTCTATCATCATATCTTTTAAGCTTTCAGCTTCATCTATAGTATTAATATCTTTTAATTTTATTATTACTACATTTTTATGATTTCTAGTTCTTTCAATTTCATGCTCTTTGCCATTGATATAAACCTTCTTAACTTTATCAAAGTAATCAATATATGGCCATACTCTTATTTCTCCCTTTAGTCCAACTGTATTAACAATCTTTCCAAGTTCCATTCTAGATTCCATATTTTCCTCCGAAACGATATTTTAATTATAGATATTCTTCCGTTTTACTTTGCAATAATATTAGTCATCAACAAATTCTACTTCTACTCTCTTGTGCATTTTTGAACCTAATGATTTCATTATAGTTCTAATCGATTGTGCAATCTTACCTTGTCTTCCAATTATTTTTCCCATTTCATCTTGAGCAACTTTGACTTTGTAGATTTCTCTACCATCAACTTCGTTTTTTTCAATTGAAACAGCTTCTTTATTGTCAACTAGGTTACTTATAATTACTTTTAGGATTTCTTCCATGATAACTCCTCCTCTAAATACAATTAGTTAGCTTTGTTTATTAAAGCTTTTACTGTATCAGTTGGTTGAGCTCCATTCTTCATCCAAGCAGCAACTTTTTCTTTATCTAAAACAACTGTTGCTGGTTCTGTCATTGGATCATATGTTCCGATTTTTTCAATAATCTTTCCATTTCTTGCAACTCTTGAATCAGCTACTACAATGTGATAAAAAGGTGCTTTTTTTGCTCCTACTCTTTGTAATCTTATTTTTACCATAATTTTCACCTCCCAAAACTGAATAAAATATTTATATTAAATTTAATAACTTAATAACTAATTTATTTTAATTTATCTTCTAAAGCTTGTATTTCCTCTTCTGACATTTTATCTAAATTCATCTTTTTCATCATTTTCTTCATTCGTGGATCAAGATTTCCACTCTTTACTTTTTTCATCATTGATTGTGTTAATTCAAATGACTTGATAAATTTATTAATATCTTGTACTTGTGTTCCACTTCCATTTGCAATTCTAATTCTTCTTGATGCATTAAGTACTTTAGGATTTTCTCTTTCTTCATTTGTCATAGAACAAATAATTGCTTCGATTCTAGTAAATTCTTTATCATCAACCTTTGCACTATATTGTCCCATTCCTGGTATCATTTTTAATAAAGATGATAATGATCCCATTTTCTTAACCTGTCTAAGTTGTGCTAGATAGTCATTTAAGTCAAATTCTTTATTTTTTCTAAGTGTTTTTTCTAGCTTAGCTGCTTCTTCTGCATCAAATGTTGCTTCAGCCTGCTCTATAATTGATAAGACATCGCCCATTCCTAAAATTCTTGAAGCCATTCTATCTGGATGAAATTCTTCTATCTCATTAAGCTTTTCACCAGTACCTACAAATTTTATTGGTTTACCAGTTACTTTCTTAACAGATATTGCTGCACCACCACGTGCATCACCATCTAATTTTGTTAGAATAACTCCATCAATTCCTAAGTCTTCATTGAATTTACTAGATATGTTTACAGCTTCCTGTCCTGTCATTGCATCAACTACAAGTAAAATCTCATGTGGTTTTACACTCTGTTTTACATTTTTTAATTCTTGCATTAAAGTTTCATCAATTTGAAGTCTTCCTGCTGTATCAAGAATTACAACATCATTTAATTTGCTTATTGCTATTTCCTTAGCCTGTCTTGCAATTTTTACAACATCTTTTTCATTTTCGTTCGCATAAACTGGTATATTTAATTGAGCACCAACCACTTGTAATTGCTTAATTGCTGCTGGTCTATACACATCACATGCAACTAATAATGGATTCTTTCCCTGTTTTCTTAGTAGATTTGCTAATTTTCCTGCTGTGGTTGTTTTACCTGAACCTTGAAGTCCTACTAGCATTATTGCTGTTGGTGGATTAGGCGTAAAAGTTATTTTACTATCTGTTCCTCCTAATAATTCTACTAATTCATCTTTAACAATTTTAACAACTTGTTGTCCTGGTGTTAGTGATTTTAATACATCACTTCCTAATGCTTTATCATGGATATTATTTATAAATTCCTTAACTACTTTGTAATTTACATCAGCTTCTAGTAAAGCAAGCTTAACTTCCCTTAACATTTCATTAAGATCAGATTCTGTAATTCTTGCCTTTCCTTTCAATTTTCTTGTAAACGCTTGAAGCTTCTCTGATAATCCTTCAAAAGCCATCTTATCCTCCTTCACAACTAAAAGTTGTTTTGTTTTTTATTTGCTATATATTTATGCAATACAGCTTAGTTCTTTTTGTACTTCATTTAAGATTTTTTCAACTTTTTTATCTGATGAATTATCTTGTATCTTGCTTAACTGACTTAAAATAAGTTGAATTGTCTTTTCGTTTTCCTGTGTCTTTTTCATGATTTGCAGTTTTTCCTCGTATTCGAAGAGTTTGCTTTCTCCTTTCTTTATAATGTCACGTACACCCTGTCTAGATATATTATTGTTTTCAGCAATTTCCGAAAGTGATAAGTCTTCATTGTAATAATCTGATATTACTTGATATTGTTTTTCAGTTAAAAGCTTGCCATATATTTCAACAAGCATACTTATTTCAATATGTTTTTCCATTTCTTCTCACCATTCTTTTCTTACACTATGTGTATTTGCTGTAAAGCATATATACTTTACACCTTTTTTGCATTTTTGTCAAGTGTTTTTGACAATAAAATAGCAAAATATGCGTATTTATTGACCTTTAGCCAATATTATTGTATAATTCTAGTCATGAAAGGAACTAAATATGAATACTGAAAAAGCTATACAAATTATAAAGAATTTAAAAGATTATTATCCAGATGCAAAATGTAGTCTTGATTTTTCTACACCTTTTGAAATGCTAGTAGCTGTGTGCTTGTCTGCTCAGTGTACAGATGATAGAGTAAATAAAACC
The DNA here is from genome assembly GCA_900554305.1 of uncultured Mycoplasmatota bacterium. Classification (GTDB taxonomy): domain Bacteria; phylum Bacillota_I; class Bacilli_A; order RF39; family UBA660; genus Faecimonas; species Faecimonas intestinavium. Next base: position 4,477 of record USGV01000019.1, read on the forward strand.
ACTCCATCACTTTTTGCAAGATTCGACACTCCTCAAGACTTTGCTAATGCTGATATAAATGAACTTGAATCTATCATACACCCATGCGGATTTTATAAAAATAAAGCTAGAAATCTTAAACTAGCAGGACAAAAAATTATAAATGACTTTAATGGTATTGTTCCTCACACAATGGATGAACTTATTACAATACCTGGTGTTGGTAGAAAAAGTGCTAATGTTATTATGCTTGAAGCTTTTAATGATCCACAAGGAATTGCTGTTGATACTCATGCAAAACGTTTAGCAAATAGAATTGGCTTCTCAAATGAAATTGAACCAACTAAAATTGAAAAGGATTTATGTGCAATAATCCCTAAAGAATATTGGAAAGATGTAAATCATCTATTTATCTGGCATGGACGTGCAATTTGTTCTTCCCAAAGTCCTAAATGTGCGCAATGCCCTATAAAAAATTATTGTGCAACATTTCAAAATAAATAAAAATATAAGCTTGTTATTTAGAAAATATAATTTCTATTGACAAGCTTATATTAAATCATATTTATAGTTACCCCAATGAGACCTAAGGCCTCATTGGTCGGAATTTTTTTCTCAAAATATTTTTATTTTCCTATTACATAAGGTTTTTCAGTTGTTCCACTTCCACTCTTTACTTGGATTCCAGAATCAAATGAAACTACAGGAGCAAGACGGTTAGCATTAGAATCAGTATTACTTCCACCATTTGAATTACACAAAATATAACCATCCAAATTATTGTAATAAACAATATCTAATCCCCAATATGCATCAAAATCGCTAGATTCACACTCAGCAAAACGTGATGCCATCCAGAATGAAGTTCTTGTTCCAAACATCATGTTATAGAAATTTGAGTCATCAAAATATGAACTTGGATTACTCATATGATAAAATGTTTGCGTACATGTTAAATTCGTTGCATCTGTTTTGTATGTTTCTTCTGTTGGCGATGTGTATATATCTTCACTTTGTGTTCTTCCATTTGGATTCATTTTTGCTTGTGCTGTTGCATTTATATTACCTGTTATAACTTGTGTACCGTCTGGCACATCACTTACATTTACTCCTGAATATTTTTCTTGTGCATATATTGCAGGATATTCTGCATAATATCCTGTATATTTTTTGGTTGCTCCATATTGTGTTGTTCCTAACATGAATGCATTTCTCGCTGCAATTCCATCATCATTCATTCTCGACTCTATATCTTCTATTTTCAAACTTCTCGCTGTTGCTCCTAGCTTAGTATTGCCATATCTATTCTTGCAAATATCATTTAATACATAAACTCCATTATTATATCCTGTAAAATCATGTAAATATACATTTTTAGAGCCAATTCCTAATAATTTAGTTATATTTCCATTTTCATCCAGCTTCATGATTTTCCACGTTGTTGGATCATAAGTATCATCTATTGTTTGACTTTTGCTATATCCGCTCTTTGCTGTACTTAAATCATAATCTGTGCTTGGTGTATCAGGTGTATAACTTACTATATCTCCTACTTGAGGAACTTTAACTTTATATTGATTTACTATTACTGTATATTCTAACGGATATGTTTTTTCTCCTACTGTTCCTGTTATTGTAAACTTATAACTTCCATTTTGGCTTACTTCAAATGGTAATACTGGGCTTACTGTTGTTGTTCCTCCCTCTATACTGCTTGTAAATGTAATATATAACTTTTTTCCACTATCTGCTTCTACGCTAGCCTTTTTTACATCTGAACCTTGTCCAGCTGAATCTTCTGTTACTTTAACATTATTTACGACTACTTCTGGTTGCATGTCTCCGGAATTATCCTTTTTGCTCACTCCTGTTATATCTCCACTATCTTTATCTACAGTAAATACATAGTCCTTATATTCTACATCTAATGTTTTTCCATCCGGATTTTCCTTTACATTTGATGCTCCATTTTCTTTTAGATAATCTCCTAAACTTTTATCTGTTTTCTCTGATGCCTTATCCCATGTATATTGAGTTATTAGCATACTTAAATCATCTCTTACTTCTGCTTCTTCGTATGCAGCCCTTCCATCTCTAGCTCTTGTAAACAATCCATTTTGTCCTAATGTCATTGTGATTGTTACTCCTGCTAAAATTAACAATATTACTATTGTTACTACTAGTGCGATTAATGTTATCGCTTTTTCATTTGCAACTATATGTTGCTTTTCTTTCTTCTTTAGCATTTTTTCTACTCCTTTCATATTCTTTTGTTGCTAAGTTAACACATTTTTTATTAAATATACTATTTAATAAAAAAAGAATCTGTGAAATGACTGAAAATACAGGATATAAAGAATAACAAGAAAAAAATCAAAAATTGTACTATTGTATTTTTTAAAGCAATATGTTATAAATATATTGTAATCATTTTTTGTTAAATAGTATACTTAATAATATTTAATAAAAAATGTGTTAACTTAGCAACAAAAGAATATGAAGGGAGACCAACTATGAAAAGTCAATAGAAAAATGAAAATTTTTTAAAAAATTT
>USGV01000020.1 GCA_900554305.1 uncultured Mycoplasmatota bacterium
TTTCCCTATCTTAATTTCAGTATAGACTATTTTCTTCTCATTTACAAGAAAAAAGCCTATGTTCTAGACATAGACTTTACTTCATTATCATTGTTTCTTTCGGTGGTGTAAAAACTGAGGATACACCATTTTCTAACATACTAAATAATGGGGTATCTAAATCTTTGCTTGTTTTGTTTAATGACCCTTGTATTTCTTTATAACAATCTTTTATATGAATAATTTGTTCTACTGATTCGCATTTTAATTGATCATAGGCAAATTCTATTACTATACTTTTTGAAGGAGCTTCTGTTTTATTACTAGGTATACCATAGTAAGTGTAATCTCCTTCTTCATATAAAACTTTCTCTTTTGTCTGAGTAATAAATTCTTTACTCAGTTCTTTATTTACTAATACGGAGTTATATAATTCTTCTAACTCTTCTTGTGATAATCTTTCTATATGAATATTATTCCTTACGTATAAATACTTATCTATTATGGCACTCCGGTGATAAAAATTATACTCTTGATCTTCTATGACAGGAATTGTAGATGGACAACTTGTAATTATGGATTTTATTTTATCGATATCAATAGTATCTAATAAATCATGAATAAAATCGGTTCTATACTTTTCTTGTAATGACAAAAACTGTTCTTCTGTCCATCCATTTTCCTCTATTCTCTTTTTATCATATGTATCTGGTAAATATTCTATTTTCATATTTTAATCTCCCTAGCGTTATATATCCATAATTTTAGTATAGCTTATTTTTGATTTCTTTACAAGAAAAGCTTGCATAGAGCAAGCTTGCTTTTTATAACATCGTTGGATGTTTTATTATTTTACTGGTTCCGTACCTAAAACTTCTAATTTTGGTAATTGAGATACTACTCCTGTTGGCGAAGTTATATTTAAAGGTTGGGCTACTTGACTGAAAAATGATTCAAATGTTTGCTCTAACGTATCTACAAAATCATTTCCAAAAATATCTCTAAGCATTTTTATGTGATGCTGTTTTCCAGTCATTTTTAATTGTGTGAAATTTGCAATAATCTCATGAAATTCATATAATCTACTATTACCACAACGTAAGTAGTACTCTTTTCCGTGTTGATAGTTTAAGTATATATCGTTATTATAGACATCCTTTTTATTTCCTATAAACACGGCATCTACAATATCAGACAATGCACAGTAATCTCCTTCTTGAGTTCTCCATAATTTATCATTAATTAAAGATTTTTCAGCATATATTTGTTGTTGTGCAGCAGCACTTGGTGTCACTTTGCCATTAATCATTGAATTAATTGTATCTTCACTATATCCTAAATCCTTTAATTTCTGAACTAATAATTTGTTTGTATTCTTAAATATTCCAGTATAGTGTTTCTCTAATTCACGTGTATAGGACTCTAGTGTTTTCCCTTGTGCTTCGAGATTACTTAAAAATTCTTGTTCTGCCCTAGCATTTAATTCAGCGCCTTTTCTTTTTAAAATATCTCCAAAATTATTCAATGTCCCATTGTTACTAGAAATAACTCTACTTTTTCCTACAATAGTATCCCAATTTTTTGGTAACTCTCCATTTAAAATCATATCAAACAGACCATGTCCTAACTCATGCATTATTGTACCACTATCTCCCATAGCGATACCGCTTGGTCCCATACATAATTGTTTATTCTGTATATCCCAGTATGCATTATTATAATTTAGGGCTTGTAATGAGATTTGTGGATTTGATTTTTTTAACTCTGTTACTAATTGCGTAAGTTTTAATGCATATGGATTACCATTGTTATATGCTTGTGCTAATGTTGTATAAAGTAGATTCATAACATAAAGGTTACTTTGTGTTCCACTATTTAGTGAATTCCAAAAATCATTGAAAATGTGAGCAACATCTACTGGGTTATTCGCTTTAAAGTATTTTGCTTTAATGGAATTTAGCGCTTCTCCTATCTGTTCTATTTCTAAAGACTTTATAATGTCTCTAGCATTTCCTTGGCGAGTAATTAAACTTAAATTTCCTGTTACTGTATAATTTTCTATTACTTCTAAGGCCTTTTCTAATGAAATACCGTTTCTTTCTTGAACTTGTTTTAAAATATGTTCTAGACTTTGTATTGTTTGTCTTTTTTGGAATATTATGTTTAACCCTTTTGCTATATCTTGAGGTCTATACTGCTTTAAGATTTCTCTAGCATTACCATCTCTTGTAATTCTGCTATAGTCTCCTGTATCGACTAATGATCTTATTTGATTAAATGCTTTTGTCTCATCCATTCCTACTTTTGGCAACATTTTTTCAACGGCATAGTTGATATCAGCTTCTAATTGAGCATAAGTTTCTTTATATAATTGGCGATATGCATTTTCTATTTGCTCAAAACTATACTGTTTTATAATACTTCTGGCATTTCCTTGTCTAGTAATTACATTAAAGTTTCTAGTATTTAGTAATTCATTTATTTTGTCTAAACTTTCGAATTTTGTAATTTGACTTCTATCCATGATTTGATTTAAAACATAGTTAACATCTTGTTTTATTATAGTATCAAGTTTCACTGTTATATTATTTTCTATTGTAGTTGACTCGTTTAGTGTTGCGACAGGTTCTATATTATCTTGTCTTAACTGTATGGACTCAGAGCCTGTCTCGGCTTCTACTTTAACTTCTTGTCCTTCTTTTAGGTATCTTCTTAAGTCGAATCCTTCTCCTACCATTGACATGGCACTTCCGATGAATGCTTGTGTTGCGACATTTCCCCAGCCTCCATAGCTATCGAACAGTTTTGTTGCAC
>USGV01000021.1 GCA_900554305.1 uncultured Mycoplasmatota bacterium
AGAACCTCAGCCTTCCAAGCTGATGACGTGGGTTCGATTCCCACTACCTGCTCCAGTAACGTTTCTGTTCGAACTTTTATAGAACAGATAGATATGAAATCAATCAGTAAAATGGTTGATTTTTTCTTTTGCAAAAAATCATCCTAAATCTAAAATGAAGGGATGGTGTGAAAAATGAATATTATCAAAGAAGAATTACAATTTGAGAAAAGTCTAAAACAAAGACTAGAATTTATATGTGAATTTTCTAAAGTTACTCCTACTTTTATTAATGGCAGTATAAGAAAGATTGAGAAAACAAATATCTCTTATATAGAGCCACATAGAGTAATTATAAAAAACATTACATTTCTGGTTTTCAATTATTCTAATGATGTTTATAATTCTAATTTAGTAAATAAAATCCACTTATCTGAATTAGAAGAATACTTGAAAAAAATATAATTTGTAAAAATTGACATTTCCTTAAATCGTGATATAATATAGGCAATTAATTATGTATAGTTGTTTGGCAAGAACTATATATAAATTTATGAGTACTTTGAAAAATTTATATTATATTACAATTATATTGTATTTTATTACGTGATAAATGGATTTAAGAGATGTCAATAGTACTCGTATGTACTTTGATGTCTCTTTTTTGTTAGGAGGGTTATAAATTGGGTGAAGAAAAGAAAAAATGTGGATTGTATATGAGAGTATCTACTGAAGACCAAGCTCGTGAGGGTTTTAGTCTTCCAGAACAAAGAGAAAGACTAGAAACTTTTTGTAAATTTAAAGGTTATGAAATTATAGATTATTATCAAGACGCAGGAATAAGTGCAAAAACTGGTAATCTCAGACCAGAGTTTGAAAGATTAAAAGAAGATATTAAGTCTAAAAAGATAAATACTATTATTTCATTAAAACTAGATAGAATAACAAGAAGTATTTATGATTGGGAAAATCTTATAACTTTTTTAGATGAGAATAATGCTTATATTGATTGTGCTAATGATGAAGTAAATACAACAACTGCAAATGGTAAGATGATTTCTAGACTTTTAATGAGTGTTAGTCAAAATGAAATTGAAAGAACTAGTGAAAGAACAAAAGTAGGTTTAGCAGGTGCAATAAAACAAGGTCATATTCCATCTAAAGCACCTCTTGGATATAAACACGAAAATAAAAAATTAGTAATTGATTATTCTACTAAAGATATTGTAGTTAGAATATTTGAATTATATTATAATGGCTATTCTTATCAAAAAATCAGCAATCTATTTAATAAGGAAAAAGTTTTAGGTAAGGATAATTGGAGGGATTCAACTATTGTTGGTATTCTTGAAAATGAAATATATAAAGGAGACTTCGTTCATGGAAAGAATACTAAACACCCTACCTATTATGAAGATGTAGTAGAACCTATTATTTCTAAAGAAATGTGGGAAGATTGCCAAGTACAGAAAAAGAAAAATTCTAGAAACTATCAAAGAACATTAACCTATTTATATTTGCAGAAATTAAAATGTCCAAATTGTAATCGTGTTTTAGGTGGTAAAGCTACAACAAAGAAAAATGGCAAACCCTATTACTACTATTATTGTCACGATTGTAAAATAGAGTTTAGAGAAAACCTTATAAATGAGTATTTTAATCAGTTTATAGATGAATTAGTACAATATGATTCAGTTGTAAATCAGTTCTTCTTGCCTATGATAAGACAGAAATTTGATGAGCCAAAAGAACAATTACAAAAAGAAATAAAAAATCAAAAAGATAAATTAGATAGAATAAAAAATGCATATCTTAATGGAGCATTTGATGTAAAAGAATATAAAGAAGAAAAACAAATTGTAGAAAAAGTAATAATAGAGCAACCTGTTTGTACTCGGCGAAGTCGAAGGTGCGGAGAAAAACCGCATCAATGCTTGGGCTGAGAGCCATCTGGTTCATACCAGAGCTGTGACTCTTCGCCTTCGCGAGGAACTTGGCGAGTTCCAGACGGTTCGGTTCGTCAAGTCCTACTCCCGTTGGGCTGGAACCGGCTATCGGAACTACGTCTACGTTGTCGACGAAAAGTGGCAGGTCACCGTGGTTGGTAACTGCTACTCTGGTGGAGAGTTTTATGACTCCTATCAGGTAGAAGACTACACAAAGATTGTAGCTTCACAGAAAGCATACGGTCGACGTGTTGCTCGTCTGGCGAAAGCTACTGGTGTACCGTGGAATGTTGCCGTGTTCGCAGGTAACATCGCCGATGACGCAGAGGCTATCGAAGTACTGAAGGCTGTAAAGGCAGCTAAAGGTACTGCCAATGAGAGTCTCCAGTGGGAGTTGTCCTGTGGAATCGGTCGACGTGTTGCTGCTATTGAGATGATGCTTGGTGATACTTGGCATAAGCTCTCATGTAGCGGTCAGAAACAGACCACAACTCTTGCCGACTATTTGTTGGGAGAATAAATCTAATAAAAAAAGCCTAGCTTTTCTCCATCGTAAGATGGAGTTTTTCTTTAGCCATAACAAAAATTCCTACTTTATCTAAATAAGTAGGAATTTTTGTTATGTTTAATTTAATAATTTTATGTTATCTTTTTTAAAAATTTTGCTTATGTAAAAGTCAATACAAAATTGATAAAAAAATTTAAAATTAAATTGATTAAAAAA